>JAKSAW010000801.1 GCA_022361455.1 Pseudomonadales bacterium
ATGGAATTGACCTATATGCATAATACCTGCATAAACCCGACCGGCATTCGCTTCCTTTGGCACGCGCGCGCGGAAATGAAATACCTGCTGCTCTTGGACACCTAAATGCTGCTCTTCTGACTCCAGCCGGCACTTCATCATGCCACCGTATCCATGCTTTAACTGACCAACTAAATGATGAACCATTTGTTCTGGCTCGATATCACCTTGGCGGAAGGTATCAGTAATTGCGGCAGGAATATCTTGCAAGCAATAGAGATTGGCAATGGCTGTTTTCGGTACTTCAATAGCCACGTTGCCACGATTCGATAGCGCGATTTCACCGCTTATCTCTTTACCCCGCTCGCCAAAAAACACCAAGCGCTTTGGATAGATCATGAGTTTCGCAGTTGGTTGAACTTTAATCTGTACTGGGTAACTTTGCTTTTCGGTGACTAGCTCAGCCTGATACTCACCAGGCGCTGTATCTTCAGCTAGTTTCAGTTTTAAATTCGCAGTTTTACTATTTTTGACCGGCTTCAATCGGCAAGGCAGTTCTTGCTTCTCACAATAGTTTCCAAATGCGCTTTTACTCACTAAACGATAACTTCTGGGCAACGACGTCAAAACATCCAGCGAAAAGATTCGTCGAGGTGGCCCTGCCATTCGAATTGGCTTTTCCATTAGGATTCCTCAATACGCTCGACATAATTCTTTGGAGCTTTACCTAGCTCGGGATTAGGACATTCACAAGGGTTAGGGTAATAGGGTTCGGTTATAACCTGAGCTTGGCCACATATTCGTATACCGAATACTTCTCGGCCAAAAATTGAAAAGCCAAACTTAAAATTCACTGGCAAGTGAACACGTATGGAGGGAATTTCTTTTAAGCGCAGACCCAGATCGAAAGGATCTAAACCAGCGCGAATTTTGGGAAGCTCTTTAATACTGAGACTAAAGCTATTGGGGATACCGGAAATATTGAGCCCCAGCGAGCCACTTAAATCCGCATCCACATCGACATCCGTTCCTACACTCATTGCAAGCTCCTTGAACTGGGCAAGAGGATTAACACTATCGACTCTATGCCTCTATTTCCGCAAATTCAAGAAACCATTAATGGGAGTATGCTTTTAACAGCACTAAGAATTAGTGTGGCGGCTAAAAAACTCTCAACTGGTTAAGATTTAAACTTTTATTCTCCACGACTACCGATGCGGTAAGCGGAAGCAACGCCCATAAAAATAAACAACAAATCAAGCCAACCTAAGCTTTCTTGCACCACATCGAAGGTGCTAATGGATTGAATTTCTGGTGCTACAAAATTATTCATCCACTCATCATAAGTCGGTTGAGTGGAACCAAACTCATCGAATGATTGTGCATACTCTTGTTTAAACTCTTCGATATCTGAAGAGGTAATCTGATCAGGCGAAGCATAATCTACGTAATCATAGTCATACATGAATTGACGCAGTGATTGGTCATTGGTGACTTGGCCATACGCTTCAGCTTCCACTAACCATTCATCATAGGCTGCACGCATCATATCTCCGGAGCCCATTTCTTCAAACGCCGAAGAAATATTTGCTTGCAGGTCCGCATAGAATAAATACTTACCACCCATAATGGCGCACACAGCAAGGATCGCACAGATGGTGCCCGCACCTTGCCCCCTGGATCCAAACATCGCCGCTGTTAAACCAACAGCTCCACCAATCGCCCAAGCAACAATGGCGTATTCACGATCAAATTCGAATGCCAAGGTTTTCCATAAAACCGCCCCTAATACGGCCACCACCGAGGCACCAGCCAACGCCGCAAAACTAAAGCCGTACATCAATAGTCGTGATTCAGATTGCCCGCGAGATGATCTAACAACGCTGGCCCCTTGCTCCTTCTCCGGCCGCGCAGTGGAAGGCTCATCTGCTTTCATCACTTTATGAATGTAAACACCACAACCGCTGCACTGAGGCGCTTTTAGCTGCTCTAAACCACATTTAGGGCAAACCATGCGGTGATTATCGACTGCTGGTTGCGTTGTTGATTGAGTGGCTGATTGCGTCGCTGCTTTTGAATTCGAGTTGGTTGCGAAAGTTTGTTGCTGTGCTTCTTGAGCGCGCAGCTCTTCCTCAGTTGGTTCTAAGGCTAAGGTAGGGCTAATACGTGGAGTGTTGATATCGAGTTCAACGGCTAAGCCAATGCTATGTAACTTTGCTTGGTAGGCTTCTGCAGTCAGCTTATCGACTTTTTTCTTGAGTACGACTCGCTTGCCCACCACAGCTTGAGCTTTTTCCGGGGAGCATTTGAAAAGATCTGCAAACGCAGCTTGAACTTGATGTTGCTGAAAACCGTCAACCAGCTCACCGCTGGCTACGACATCGTAGGTAGCATTTACTTCCATGTGAAAGTCTTCCCTATCACCGTTTGATATAGCAGAGGATTATAAATATCTACTTTAGTTGATCAAGAAATGATACAAAACTCACACAAAGGTGATTAGGTATGAGCTGGATTGTGCCCAAGGGTGAAACAATGTCTTCCAGCCGTTTTTGGGGTTCTCCGTGCTAAACTTCACGCTCTAAACACAAAGGAACCTTATGTCTAGTATTACCGCCACCCCCTCTGAACCAAGCCAAGGCTCTCAACTAATGAAAATGACACTGCCCATGCTCCTGGGAGTGCTTTCATTGATGAGCTTCCAATTGGTGGACAGTATCTTTATTGGTCAGCTAGGGCTAGAGCCCTTGGCCGCTCTTGGCTTTAGTATTCCGGTTTACCAGGCGGTAATTGGTATTCAAGTAGGACTTGGCATTGCAACTACAGCAATAATTTCGCAAACACTGGGCGCTGGTGAGGCAGAAAAAGCTGAAAAGATTGGCGGCGTTGTTCTTATTACTGGTGCTATTTGTATTGCGTTGCTGTGTTTGATCCTTTGGTTGATTCAAGTGCCGCTGATGTCCGCCCTAGGAGCATCCGAGTCCCTGTTACCAGTTATTAAAAGCTATTGGTTACCTTGGCTGGGGAGTGCTTGGGTCGGCGCTATGCTCTACTTCGGCTACAGCTTATGCCGTGCTCATGGCAATACCATGCTGCCAGGCATGGTAATGGTTGCCACCAGCGTGATTAACATGATCTTGGATCCAATCTATATTTTCGTGTTTGATTGGGGCTTACCTGGTGCCGCCTTGGCAACGCTTACCTCCTTCTTTATTGGCGCCTGCGTGGTGTATCCGCAACTGATTAAACGTGGTTGGTTTAGTTTCAACTTTCAGCGGTTCTCTGTAGCCGACGCGCTGAATGGTCTCGGCAAAATCACTGCTCCCGCAATGATGAGCCAAATGCTGCCTGCCATATCCTCTACATTTGCCACCGCATTAGTGGCGAGCTTTGGCGCTTCAGCAGTCGCTGCTTGGGGACTAGGGACACGTATGGAGTTCTTCTCAATCGTCGTGGTGTTAGCGCTTACTATGTCGATGCCGCCGATGGTTGGCCGTTACTTAGGTGCAGGCCGTATCGATGAGATTAAGTCTTTGGTGGCCATCGCCGTTAAATTCGTGTTTTTATTCCAACTCAGCATTGCCCTAGTCTGGCTGATTTCATCAGGCTTTGTTTCCGAACTATTTGCTGATGATGCAACTGTCAGCGAAATTCTTAGAAGTTATTTATACCGTGTACCCTTTAGCTATGGTCCACTAGGAATTTGCATGATCATGGTGTCTGTTTGCAACGCCGTTGGCTTGCCCATGCGCGCCTTAATCATTTCCGCCTTACGCTTGTTTGCCTGCTACCTTCCCTTTCTTTGGGCCGGTGCCTATCTGGCAGATTTTAATGGCCTACTCACCGGGGCATTAATTGGCAACATTGCAGCGGGTATCATGGCATGGATAATGTACCAACAGGGCATTCAAAAAATTTGTCACAAACACTCTGCTTAAGGACATTGCGATGCAATATTTACACACCATGGTTCGTGTTGCTGATTTAGAAAAATCTCTGCATTTCTA
>JAKSAW010000803.1 GCA_022361455.1 Pseudomonadales bacterium
ATACCCAAATTACACTAGGCGATTCCCTGGAAGGGATATAGACTCTGTGCTTAGCTTATATACATAGAGGCCAATTGAATTTATCGCCAACTAAGAGGTTGTCATGCTTACTGAATCGATGGATAGCGCTCAAACACAACGGGTCATGATCGTTGAAGATGATGAGCGATTAGCATCACTCACCGCGGATTATCTGCAAAGCAATGGATTGCATGTGGAAGTGATCGGAGATGGCAGTGAAGCCATTAGAGCCATCGTGGAGAAACAGCCCGATATTGTGGTGCTGGATTTAATGTTGCCTGGTGCTGATGGGTTAGAAGTTTGTAAAGCGGTGCGCGATAAATATCAAAAACCGATTTTGATGTTAACTGCGCGAACTGACGATGTTGATCAGGTGCTGGGATTAGAAATGGGGGCTGACGATTATGTGGCCAAACCCGTTAAACCCCGTGTTCTGCTTGCACGCATTAGAGCTTTGTTAAGAAGAACCGATTCCACAGAAGAGCAAGCGGAAACCGCTAATGCCGAAAATGCTAATCGCCTTGAGTTTGGTGATTTGGTGATTGATAACAGTGCCCGTGAAGTTTGGCTTAAAGATGAGCCAGTTGATTTAACCAGTGCAGAGTATGATTTGTTGTGGTTGTTAGCATCAAACGCAGGCACTATTTTATCTCGTGAAGAGATCTTTGAGCGCTTACGCGGTATTCAATACGATGGCCAAGATCGATCGATTGATGTTCGCGTATCGAGGATTCGCCCGAAAGTCGGTGATGATCCTATGAATCCTCGCCGAATTAAAACCGTGCGCTCGAAAGGTTATCTATTCGTTAAAGATCTCAGTTAGTTTTCTAACGGAGCACTTCCTTGAATAGCATCTTTGTCAGAATTTATGGCGGCATGATTGCCGCTAGTATTGTCATTGGCGTTATTTTCTACATTGCATTCCAAACCACGAATTTTTTTCGTCTTCAGCATTTTCGTAATGAGCTAGCTAATGGGCCGATTGCGTTAATGGTTGAGAGTATTGAATACCGCGAAGCTGAAAACCGCGAACAGTGGGTTAGTTTGCTAGCACGCATTTTTAACACCAATATTCAACTTCGCAGTGGTGAGGAGCTTGAGCTAAGCGCAAAAGAGATCGAAGATCTGCAAGCGGGTCAAATGATCATGCGTTATCGAGAAGAAGATCGCGTTGGCACTGGAATTTTGAAGCTGCCTTCGGAAGACAATGTGTTTCTTTTCGCGGAAAGTGAGCGAATCACTGAAGAGCAAGCTAAAGGCGTTGCAATGCTAGTAGTTGATAAGCTTGCCAGAACAAATATGGCGCAATGGGATGCTGTTATTGCTCAATTAAATGAGCAATTTAGCTTTCCTGTGAAAAAGGTTCCACCACATCAGGTTGAACTAAACGAGTCGCAAAAAGTACGCCTTTTTAATCAGCATGAAGCTGTCGCGAGGTTTGCTGATCAGCGGGGAGGTGGCTCATTAATCAGCGCCATGGTGCTCATTCCGCAAACCGGAGAAATTCTTCAAGTAGGTCCGCAAGAATTATTCAATTGGTATCCTCTAGAGTTGCTTGGCTTCATCTTGGTGGTGGCGGTGGGTTTAGTTGGTCTTGCAGTGTACTTGTTAGTTAAGCCTTTAGAGCAACAACTTTCGCGACTAGAAAGAGCGGTATTAAGAATTCGCGGCGGAGATTTAGATGCCCGGGCACCAGTAGATGGATCTCATGCAATCGCACAATTGGCTGGCACTATTAATGGTATGGCAGATCACATTCAGCGCTTAATTGGATCGCAGAAAGAACTCACCCGAGCCGTTTCCCATGAGCTAAGAACACCGGTGGCGAGAATTCGTTTTGGTATGGAAATGCTGGTGGATGAAGATGATGAAAAACGCCGGGTACGCGCTTTAGAAGATATCGATGAGGATATTGAACAGCTGGATCGTTTGATCGATGAAATACTTACTTACTCTAAACTAGAGGAAGGAACGCCTGTTCTTGATTTTCGCATGATTGATGTGAGCGGTCTGTTAGAGCAGATCGTTCGAGAAACCAATGCCTTGGGTAAAGGTATCAAAGTTGACTATTGTCCTCCTGAGGTAGTGACCGATAAACGTGAGGCTGAAGGTGAAGAGCG
>JAKSAW010000132.1 GCA_022361455.1 Pseudomonadales bacterium
AAATCGTTTCACAGTGAAGCTTCGACCATTTGAAACGGTCTTGGCTTTACTCTCAGACCAATACCTCGGAACAATCATTTTATCCTCCATGAGCAATGAGAGCTTTGTGAGCTAACGCCCGTCTTTAGCGGACAATTGTTTTTAGCGGCGAAGCCGCGTTAATTAGTCCGCTAGAAGCGTTTGTTAGGCAAAGCATTCTACTTACCACTAAATGAAATCGTAGATGATGAAGATGATGGCAAGGCATCATTCATTTCCAATGGAACCTGCTTAAGCCTGCCATCAACTAATTTAATTTTATACACAGCTACGGAACCTAAACCATAGAACCTAGCTATCAAACTCATGATAAATTTCTTTGTCGCACCACTCATCTCAAGACCAAATGTTACTGAACTAATTGCCGCTCCTATAGATTGCGACTTATTAGGCGCACCGAATAACCTATATTCGTTTTCTGAACTCCAGTTTACGTGTTTATTTGAAACTACTTGCCTAACATCTACTGCCTCTTTGAAGGTAGATTCAAAAAGTTGATTAGAGCTTTTAATTCTAGATTTATCTAGAGAACTATAGTTTTTTCTAACTACATCCCAATTAGGCTCAACAAGCTTAAATTCTTCTGAATAGTTTACCTTAACGAAGTGATCACTGGGGCCAGACAATAAATTTTTATGGCTATGGGGTACACTCGTTAAATGACTCAGAAGATTATGACTTCCAGTAACGTCTGGGACATCAAACTTTAACCATTGTCCTTCTTGTTGGGGATTCAGAGCATTCCTTATATCCAAAGTCGTATAATCTCGATTTGGACTGAAACCAATACAAACTCCTTTATGCTCATCACCGTAATGTCCCCATATGTCTGGAAAAAGCATAGGATCATTTAGGTCACTAGCTGCATAACGAGCAGATAATGAAACAACTCCGTTTTCTATACGCCTACGCCCTTTACTAATAACATCAAAGAAATCGTGCGCTATCTTGCCTTTCTCTTTTGTGAACGAGTTAAAAACATCATTTGAAAGTTCTGACGGGAAATTCTCAAGCGAATATGTACAGTCGAGGGGATCATTAAAACCCGACGGAGTACTGTAATAACATTCGCCAGTGATAAGCATCTGAATAGCTTTTTCATCAAGCTTTCTAAATTTAAGAAATTCGACCGGGGTAGCACCCACCATTAAACAGTTCTCCTTGTGCCCTAACGATTTAGTGACCTGCGCCGCCAGGCGTCACGTTGACCTTTTTGTATGATCTATTTTTCCATTTTATCAACGTACGATAAAGTGAGGCTCCAAACC
>JAKSAW010000736.1 GCA_022361455.1 Pseudomonadales bacterium
ATTGATTGTAATCCTGCATCCTGCCATATGCTGAATTTAGATGATACTCGTGCATTGATAGGGAAAAACCCTTTCATGTATTCCCCACCATTTCAGCCAGATGGTGCTATCTCAATAGAGAAGTCCCATGAATTACTTGAAACTGTGTTTCGTTCAGGATTTGAAAGGTTTGAATGGGAATTTGAAACCCGAGATAAAGCCAAAATTTCCTGCTTGATTACCATCACCATGGTGAAATACCACGGGCAAATGGTGGGCATCATGGTTTGGCAGAATATGACCCAAGCTGTGGAATCAGAGAAGATCCTGCGTGAAAGTGAGCGCAAGAATCGCGCAATTCTTAATGCAACTAATCATATGTTATTCGTGCTTGATAGCCAGGGTAATATGATTGATTTGAATTCTGCTGCTACTGAATGGTTGCAAAAGCCAAGAAAGCAGGCCATTGGAACAACCTTTTGGGAAGCCGCCGATTGGTTTATCGATCCTGAATTGCTGAATCAAACAAGAAGTGGTTTTGATACAGCTAGAAGAGGAGAGACCGTCCGTTTCGAGGGCGAGATCTTTGTGGGGCAAGAACAGCATTTCTTTGATTTTGTTCTCACCCCTATTTTTGATGAATCTAATCATCTCGTCATGGTTATCATGGAAGCCTACGATATTTCTCAGATTCGAAATGCTGAAATGGCCGAGAAAGAAGCCCGTAAGCTTGCAGAGGAAGTCAGCCAAACCAAAACTAATTTCTTGGCAAATATGAGTCATGAAATTAGAACGCCTATGAATGCGATAATTGGTCTAACGAAGTTATGTTTGAAGACCGAATTGAACGGTCGCCAACGCACTATGCTTGATAGCATCGATCAAGCTTCTGAAACGTTGCTGAATATTCTCAACGATATTCTGGATTTCTCTAAAGTTGAATCCGGTAAGCTAGAAATTGAGCTGGTGACTTTTTCCGTTAATGATGTTCTGCAAACAGTGTCTGGGTTGTTTGCTTTAAAGGCAGAAGAAAAAGGCATTGAATTTATAGTGGGTAACAAAGCTGGTGCATTGAATCTTATTGGTGATCCGTTGCGAATTCAGCAAGTGCTCATGAACCTTTGTTCTAATGCTATTAAGTTTACCGATAAGGGTGAAGTGTTGCTCACCGTTGAATTGCTAAAACGAACTCATGATCGTGGTGTGTTTCGGTTTTCAGTCAAGGACACAGGAATAGGTTTAACTGCAGAACAACGGGATAAGCTTTTCGAAGCGTTTTCCCAAGCGGACTCCTCTACCACTCGAAAATTTGGTGGTACCGGCTTGGGATTAGCGATTAGTCGGGAATTAGTAGAGCTAATGGGTGGGCAATTAAATGTAGAGAGTGAGCATGAACAGGGAAGCATGTTCTATTTTGATCTACCTCTGGCGCTCCTAGATGATAGCGAAGACCCCTTTGAAACCGCAGAGTTACCAACAACGAAACGGATTGCTATCGTCGATGATAATCTGGTTTGTGTAGAAGTTGAAAAGAAGATAATCACTAAACTAGGCTATGAGTCAATCGTGTTTAGTTCAGGTGCGGCCATACTTGAGTATCTTAAGAGCAATGAAAATAGAGTTGATGTTGTTCTTATGGACTGGGATATGCCTGGTATAGACGGCTGTGATACGGCATTACAAATAAAGCAAATCTATGCGGAAAAAGCGCCGGCAATTATTTTAGTAACCGGTGTTAGTAATGAATTATCTCCAGAGCATTTGGACCAGTTTGGTTTAGACGGTTTTGTTATTAAACCTGTTAATCCGGATGTGTTGTCTCATGTGATCGATGAAGCTTTTCAAAAGCGCCATTCTTGGTCTAATAAAGCACTGATTGAAGTTCAACCTTCTGCAACGACTTTGTCAGGCAATAGGGCTCATATTTTGGTTGTTGAAGACAATGATATTAACCAGATGGTTGTGCGTAATTTTCTAGTAGAAACTGGTGTGGATGTGTCAGTGGTATCCAACGGGCAGGAAGCCTTGGATTTTGTAATGGCCGATGATCAAGCGTTATCAGCAGTACTAATGGATTTGCAAATGCCTGTAATGGATGGTTTTACGGCCACTCGTAAAATTCGTGAACACTTTGATGCCGAGGAGCTGCCAATCATAGCAATGACCGCTAACGTGCTGACCTCTGACCGAGAGAAAGCTAAGGCTATTGGTATGAACGACATGATATCGAAGCCTATCGACTTTGAAGCGTTTGAATGGATTCTTAAGCAGTGGATGGAGTTGCCGAAATCCTTTGTTGAAAAAGAGGCACCTGTTTCAGTTGATCTTCATGCTTTGAGTGTTGAGGGCGTGGATTTTGAATTTGGATTGAATCAACTCGGCCGAGACGAAAGCTTATATTTATCACTGCTTAATAAATTCCAGCAGGACTTTCCACCAACACTCAAAGCAATGTCCGACTCAATTGAAAGTGGTGATGTTAATCGCCTAGAAAATGATAGTCATCGCTTGAAAGGTGTTGCTGGGAATTTGGGAATGGAATCTTTAAGAGAAGCTTTGCACCAAGTTGAGCAATCTGCATCGAAAAGGCGCATAGATGTGTCGCTTTTCGAAAAAGTAAAAACACTTTGGCCCAATGTTAATGACTTAATTGATCAAGCAAAACAGACACTAAGTGATGGCCTAGGCGATGGACACGTTGATATGGCGGTTGGTGAATTAGTGGATTACCTAAATGACATTGCTGATCGTCTTACACAGCACGAAGTGCTACCGATGGATGAGGTTCGCAATTTGAAGCAAACACTAACTCACCATGTAGCCGAAGCAGACGTTAACAAGTTCGCTCGTTATGTTGAGAGCTTCCAAACAGATGCCGCGCTCGATCTTCTAGTTAGGTTTGTCGAACAATTATTAGGGGAGGATGTGGATTAACTAAGCGGATGGGGATTAGCTAGAGTGGGGCAACCCCGTTTTTCTCTCTACCTTTGCCATTCAATGCGGGTCTGTTGATGTGTATCAACGTCGAAACCCAAGACCTAATCATAATTGTGAACTTATCTTAGACAGAGTTTACGGTATGAGCTCAGCAAAGGTTATTTGGTTAGATAAGGAACACGAGATGGCGCTGGCATTAGGCAAGGGGCAGGAAACTGCTGCTTGGGACAAGGCATTTATTGAAAAGCATGATGTTGCTGGTCCACGCTACACATCTTATCCGACCGCGCTGCAGTTCCATGAGGAATTTTCTCAGGAAGATTACCGTTTAGGGGTGCAGCACTCCAATCAGAGCAAGAAGCCGCTGTCTGTTTATGTCCACTTACCTTTCTGTGAGTCACTTTGTTACTACTGTGCCTGTAACAAGATTGTCACCAAGAGTAGCCAATCCATGCGCCACTACTTGGACAATCTGATTCTTGAAATCGAAAAACGTGCTGTGGACTTTACTGATGGTCGTCCTGTCTATCAAATGCACTGGGGAGGCGGAACGCCTACCTATTACGATGGGCCTGAACTAACTGAGTTGATGTACCATTTGGGGCGACAATTCCATATGGTGGATTCGAATCGCGGAGAGTTTTCTATCGAGGTGGACCCTCGATCAGTGGATACCGATAAACTTAGCTTGCTAAAGGGATTAGGGTTTAATCGCATCAGCCTTGGTATTCAGGACTTTGATGAGGATGTGCAAAAAGCTATCAATCGAGTTCAGCCTCTAGGTCAAATTCAGGAACTAGTCTCCGATATCAGGGCTCTTCAATATGGGTCCCTAAACTTTGACTTGATTTATGGACTACCAGCGCAAACTCCCCGCTCTGTCATGAAAACCGTTGAACAAGTTATCGACCTTTCTCCGGATCGTATTTCTTTATTTAACTATGCTCACCTGCCCAGTCGTTTCAAAGCGCAGGCTCTGATGGATGAAGCTGCGTTGCCGTCTTCGCAAGAGAAATTAGAGATCCTCTGTGAGAGTTCTCAGCGGCTGATAGAAGCTGGCTATGTGTATATCGGCATGGATCATTTCGCAAAGCCAGATGATGAGCTGGCGGTCGCTTTGCGAAGAGAAGTCTTGCACCGCAATTTTCAAGGCTATACCACCTATAAAGATGCGGATTTAGTGGGAGTCGGCGTGTCTTCCATTAGTCAGATTGCTGATACTTACTCGCAGAATACCCGCTCAATTAAAGAGTATCAGGCGCTGCTTGATGATAAGCAATTACCCACAAAATATGGCGTCACTTTAACGGAAGAAGATAAGCTGAGACGTGACATAATAATGTCCCTAATTTGTGGTAATCACCTTGAAATAGCGCCTCTCGAAGAAACTTACAAGATTGATTTTAAAGAGAAATTTAGCAAAGAGTTGGAGCTGATGGGGGCGCTGACGAGGGACGGTATTGTCGAAGAGAATCAAACAGGTTTCCATGTGACTGAAAAAGGTCGTTTGGTCGTGCGGCGCGTTTGCATGGTGTTTGACGAGTATCTTCCTGATCATCTTAAAAACGGCCAACGCTTTTCGCGTATCATTTGATCATCTGATTGCGAATACTTTTATTGAAGACCTCATTGTAAGTACTTCGTTTCGCTGTTTATTTCGTGATAGCATTAGAACCCAGTTTACACAGGTTGATAATTGAGGGTTCCATGTCCGATAACGAACAGCGTATTCCTGCTCGTGCAGCCAATGTTTCTTGTAATGATTGCAGTCTCAATCCAATTTGCTTGCCAGTGGCGGTGAAATCACAACAATTGGATGAGCTGGATAACATCATCAAGCGCTCCAAGCCAATGAAAAAGGGTGAGCATCTGTTTAGAGCTAGCGACCCTTTCAGATCAATTTTTGCGGTTCGCAGCGGCACAATCAAAACTTACTCCGTAACGGAAGACGGTGAAGAGCAAGTAACTGGCTTTTATCTTCCTGGAGAAATTCTTGGTGTTGATGGCATTGGTACCAACGCCCATTCTAATTCTGCTAAATCCCTAGAAACATCGGCGGTTTGTGAAATTCCATTTGATAAACTTGAAGAGCTTTCGGTTGCAATTCCCTCGCTGCAGCATCACTTCTTTAAGTTAATGAGCCAAGAGATTCAGGCGGATCAACAGCTGATTATGTTACTCAGTAAAAAGAGCGCTGAAGAACGTATCGCTTCTCTTCTTTTAAGTATTTCTACACGTCATCAAAAACGTGGTTTATCGTCTACTGCTTTTAGGTTGCCAATGTCACGAAATGATATTGGAAATTTCTTAGGTTTAGCGGTAGAAACCGTTAGTCGTGTGTTTACCCGTTTGCAGAAACAAGGCGTGATTGCCGTCGAAGGCAAAGAAGTTGAAATTCTCGACAAGCAACAATTGTGTCATATTTCCAATGGCATGCCGGCGGATGAGGCTCAAACGGCTTAGCTGATTTGAGTCAATGTGTTCCTGCATGCCCCATGCGTTAATGGGGCAACTTTCAAAGGAGGAATTACTATGAGCCACTCAGAACTGATTGAAAAGATTAAAGCTCAACTCGAGGAATGGGACTACGAGCTTGATCGAATGGAAAACCGCGCAGAAGACATTCAAGCCGATGTGAAAGAAAAATATCACTCTGCATTGAGTGAGTTAAAAGAAAAGCGTGGCGAACTGAGTCACAAATTAAAGCAATATGAAGAAGCTACTGAAGAAGCGGTTGAAGATTTAAAAGAAGGCTTAGAAATGGCATGGGATGCTATAAAACTTGGTTTTCTTGCGGCCCGTTCAGAGTTTAAGGAAGTTGATTAATTAGCAGTTTTTGATGTTTGCTTGGATTGAACATGGTAAAAGGTTAGACATCGCAAATTGATTAATGTAAAAAAACGCCATCGAAGTAATTCGATGGCGTTTTTTTATTGAAGTTAAATACTCAAAGGCATTACCTATGAAAACAATTGCTCAGGGAAACCGCGTACGTCTCAATTTTGAATTAAGATTTTCTGATGGTGTGTTTGTAGATAGCAATGAAGGATTAGAACCGGTTGAAGTCGTTGTCGGCGATGGAATTCTATTAGAATCCGTAGAGAAAGCCATTTTAGGTAAGTCTAAAGCTGAAAGAGTAATAGTGACCATTGAACCCGAGCAAGGATATGGTTATGCCGATCCAAACCTAGTTCAGCAAATTCCCTTGTCCGATATTCCGGAGGAATCCCGTTCAGCCGGCGCTGCTATGACCGCCTACGACGAGGATGGCGAGCAAAAAGTGGTATTGGTTACTGAGATCAATGACGATGTTGCAACGGTGGACTTCAATCATCCCTATGCTGGCAGAACCCTGTGTTACACCTTAGATATTGTTGATGTGGCATAGCTCACTCAGCTTGATTAGAGTCACTTACGGCCGTCTTTAGACAGTGACAAAATCGAAGAGCGAACTTGTTTCCATTGTAGATCGAGTTCTTGCAATAAGTTGCCAGGTATCGAGTCATTCTCTTTTAATTCTCTGAGTTGTTTCTCTATAGAAAAAGCTGTGCTTGATAAAGAGGCTGCGCCAATATTTGCGGCCACGCTTTTTAAGGAATGGGCCAGCTTTTGTGCTTCTTGATAGTCACCACTCTCTATTGCCTCACGGATCTTATCGTAGGTATAGCGATGTTGATCCATGGCTAAATACAGCAGTTTTCGGTAGCGCGAAAGCTTGCCTCCCATCATTTCCAGACCTTGTCGCAAATTAATGCCTGGAATCATATCGGGAATCTTGTCGGTATCTTCCAAAGACTCGATAGCGGCACTGGTTTCTTCAATTGATAATGGTTTGGCGATTTCTTCGGGATTAATTTTCTCCAGCGTCCACTTTTGTAAGATGCCTCTTAGCGAGGGTGGGCGCACTGGTTTGGATAAATAATCATTCATCCCGCTTTTCAAGCATTTAGCTTTGTCTTCTGGCATCACATTAGCTGTGAGAGCAACGATGGGTAATTCGGACAGCCCTTGTTCACGGATATGCTGAGTGGCGGTGTAGCCATCCATTTCAGGCATTTGGCAATCCATAAATACTAGGTCATAGTTCATTCGATTAACGGCGGCTACGGCTTCTATTCCGTTTCTTGCAATATCAACATTGCAGTGCAGATCTTTAAGCATCATGGCAGCAATTTCTTGGTTAACAAGATCGTCTTCTACCACTAGTACTTTTAGCTCTCTGGCCGGTTGCCAAGAATTATTCTCTTTCTTAGCTTTGCGCTTTACTTTTTTCTTCCGCGTGCTGCTCAGCAGTTCGCTCAAGCGTTGGTATAAAACTTCTGACTCGATTGGCTTGGTAACGTAATCCATATTGGCATCATGTTGTTCTTCAACGATATGCTTTTCGACCAGATTAATGAGCATTAAGATGGGAAAATCTTCGAAATTTTTTCCCAATAGCCTTATTTTTTCTACCAACACGCTGGTGTCGGTATTAGGGATATTGCGATCGAGAATGGCGGCGTCAAATTTGCCTTTTTTGAGCAAGCGTATCGCGTTCTCGGGTTTAGCGACGGGATAAATCGACAAACCCCAGTGTTCCAGAGTTTCCTCTAGTGCATCACTACTAGTGCGATTGTCATCAATTAACATGACGCGTTTTTTCGGAAGCGGTTGCGATGTCCAAATAGGTTCTTGGCTTTGAGCAATATTGCGAAACGGTATAGTGACTATGAACTCTGAACCCTTCCCTAGGCGACTTTTGATATCTATTTTGCCGCCCATTGCATCGGTGAATTGTTTACAAACTGCCAAACCCAAGCCTGTTCCACCATATTTTCGCGTTGTGGTTGAATCCGCTTGTTCAAAGGGCTCAAAGATTCGTTTTAAATCCTTTTTAGGAATGCCTATACCTGAATCTTTAATGACAAAGGTTAGCCAATAACGATGTTTTGAACCTGGAGTCGATCGCCCGGGAAAAGCTTTCACGCTAATTTCCCCAGCTTCAGTGAATTTCACCGCGTTAGACAGGAGATTTAATAATATTTGGTGAATTCGCCCCGGATCGCCCATTAATGTTTCTGGCACTCTGGGATCAGTAAAACCAATCAGTTCGATGTTTTTTGCATGAGCTCTTTCCGCTACCACCTGACAGGTCTGTTCAATTGCCGCTCTTGGACTAAATGCAGTGCGTTCCAGGTGTAGCTTACCTGCATCGAATTTTGAGTAATCCAGGATGTCATTAATTAAATTCATTAATGATTGGCAGCAGCTTTGAATCGTATCTAGGTAACGCTCCTGAGATTTGGTGAGTTTGGTGTTTTCCAATAACGATGCCATACCGATGACGCCGTTGAGTGGGGTGCGTATCTCATGACTCATGGTGGCTAAGAATTCACTCTTGGCGCGAGCGGCGCTTTCAGCGATGTCTTTGGCTTTGATTAACTCTGATTCGGTATGTTGGCGCTGACGGATTTCTTGGGCAAGGAACCGAGATAGGCTTGCCACGTCATCGTCATCCATGATTTTTGATTCTGCATCGGCATTGAGTTCATGGATGCTTTCTTTGAGGCGGGTTAGAGCAAGCTTTTGTTTATCTGATTGAGTTTGCAGTTTGCTGTTGAGCTCCAAGAGTTCATCGGAGTTGCGAACCATATGCTGTTCAAGCAGCACGAGATCGCTTTCGTACTCATGATACGTAGCGTCTACCGCATCCAGCAGCTTCTCCAGACCGGGGTGGTTTGCTAATTCTTCAGGCAAGAGCTCTTTGACTTGCTGATCCAAAATTTCGTGTAGTTTCATTCGTCAAAGTATAGCTGTTCTGTGTTTGAAGCAATAACAAGAAGAATTGGGTTTGTCATTCTAATTAGGTTGTGTAGGATTGCAGAAGTTCTACCTGACTGGGGGAAAGCAGGCAATGAACCAAACAGCAGAATACCGCTGAGACGACAATAGAGAGTACGACAAAGAGAGTCCAAAAATGGGAAAATTACAGGAAATGGTGGTTGAAGAAACTGCCGTCGCGAATCGCTTGAAACACAGCTCTAAACGCTTGCAGCTAGCGGGGCTGGGATTGTTCGCGAAAATCGACGCAGAAAGAGTAAAGCTCTACCAACAGATCATGGATGCTAGCAGTCAAAAAGCTGATGATAGCCTAATTGGTAAGCTCAATTCATTAGGTTCTGGAACGGTTAATTTCGTGCGTGATGAAAGTGTCCGCATCTTCGATGAGTTGGTGGAAGCAGGTGAACAATTTAGCGCCGAAACTAATCAGGCTGATTCTGCGCCAAAAGAATCTGTGAAGCAGGCTTCAAGAGAAGCGCCAAAACAAGAGGTGCCAGCAAAAGCTGCGAAACCTGCAGTTGTAGAGCCTATTCAGGTTAAAACTACTGAGGCACCTAAGAAAGCAGCTCGCAAAACCAAAACAACAACGGTTGATTTAGAGTTGCAAAAAGCATTCGAATCAGCCCTCGAAACTGCTAAGAAAACATCCGATATTCCCCAGGATAAAACCCTAGCGCTAATGGCTTTAGCATTGCAGGTTGAAGAAGGTGATGTTAAAGGTCGCCGTCCTGCCAAGGCTAAAGTGGAAGCTTGTGAAATCTTTGATGCCAGACGAGAAATAAAAGGCATGAAAAGAGATGAAGCGATGAACCGCTACATCGAAGCTGTTAAAGAGCTTGCTTAGGTAGAATAAAGAGCCATGTTGCACTTCCTTGTGCGACATGGCGTGCGGGAAACCTGAGATCGTTTACACTTGAGTACTTTTACTATTCGTTAAGGTTTGAAAGGCAGAAAATCGAACGGTGGATGTACAGTCCTATAGATGGCCGCTTACTCTAAGTTGGTTATCGACGCTTTTTACTCCATTCACATTTTTAGCCAGATAATAGGCAAGATCTTTAACGGATTCGCTGGGCGTTTTTCCGCTGAGTTCAACCATACCCTTTTTGCTATGAACGTTAATCACAGCAGAGCGCAAATGCTTATGGGTGAGCAAGCGTTGATTGATTTTAGAGGTGAGTACAACATCAGCTTTGTCTTGAATAATCGCCTTACTGTTAATGATTTCGTTATTCTGGTTAGCGATCACGTTGAGCTGATTATTAACTTTTTTAATCCCATCCACGCTTAGTGCAATTTCTTGTGCCAGGCTCTTCTTAACTGCCGAATTTACTTCCCCTGTTAAAACAGCGGTGTCAGCGTCTACGGATACATGAATTGATCGGCTCTCTAGATTTTTGTTAAGCAGGAAGGCCGCGTCGATCGTTCCTTTACGCCAATTTTCGCTGACGATCTTTAAAAGCTCTCTGTCCTTTTCGTGAGCCAAAGGTATGCTGCGTTGCTCCACTGCATCGGAGATGGGAGGGGTGATCAGCAGTAGTGTAACTAAGGTAGCTTTTAGGATAGAAAAAGTAACTTGCATAGACTGGGTGACCCTTAACAAGATGTTCAAGTGTGCGCCGATGGGTATAATGCTCGAGGCTCCACGGCTCAATCTTGTTATAGCCTAAACAAGCTTTGTGCCATGTTGTAAAAGTCCATAAAAAACAGTGGTTTAGCTGTTTTTGGGGTGAGGCTTCTTTGATCAGTAGCTGGTTTCGCGAGTAAAACTGTTGCTTTTTGCCAACAGGATTGCTGCTCTATTTTAAAAGTCTAATAAAATCAAAGGGATAGAATGTTTCTTTTTGGCAACAAAAGTTGGCTTCCACCATTGCGAGTGCAGTGGGTGCTAGGCGCGCTTGTTGCGATGCTGCCTTTGCTCGGGGGCGTTTTCTATGCCGCTAAGATAATGGACCAACATAATCGAGCGCAAAGCAGATTGGTGATTTTGTCAGGGCAGGTATCGACGCTGGGAGCAACGGTTGCTGATCAAACTAAGGACTTGGAGCGAGTCTTTCGTCAGTATCAGTTGCTTAAAGATGATCGTTTTAAATCTGTGTTCCAGCAACAGCACAGCAAACTGGTTACTAACCTCAACCAGTTGCAAGGTATGCTCGAGCCTTCAGTTCAGCAGACATTATTTGCGGATCTATTTGCTCGTTTGGCCACTATTGAAAGCGCGCTTCAAGCTTCTTCCATGGAAGCAGAATCAATTAATGATGACTTTAGATTTCTCCATGCACGTATCAAAACCTTGAATGGCGAAGTGTATCGCATGCTCCGCCATCGACAGGAAACTTTAGAAACCTCCTATCAAGATTCCCAATGGCGTTTATTAGTCATGGGAGCCTGGGTGCTGCCGGGAACGCTTATTCTTGTGTGGTTGGTGTCTGTTATGGTGTTGCGACCCATTGATCAACTATCGACCGCTATCAAGAAAATGGGTAAGGGTGATTGGCACACTGATATTCACATTACCGGTTCAAATGAAATGGTATTATTGGGTGAAAACTTGGCGTGGATGCAAACACAACTGCAAACCATAGAGTCACAAAAACATGCGTTTCTGCAACAGGTGACTCATGAGTTAAAGACACCGTTGGCGGCCATCATGGAGGCTGGTTCGTTATTAGCGGATGAGGTGCCTGGCAAGTTGCGTGGAAATCAACGGCAGGTGTTATCTATCTTGCAAGACAACGCAAATAATCTTCAGATGTTGATTCAGCAGTTATTGGATTATAACTCTGCATCCAAGGAGCATGTGCAGCAGCTGGAGAATTACAGTCTTGATGATTTTTTCCATGAAAAGCTTGCTGACCTTAAAGGGTTGGCTGAGGCGCGCAAAGTTAGCTTGACGCTCCATGGAGAAAAGCAAACCATACCTTTAGATACTGTCCGCATGGCAATGGTGGTTCGAAATCTGGTATCGAATGCGGTGAATTTAACACCTTCTGGCAAATCCATTACTGTTGGTTGGCAAATGGAGAATGGATCTTGGTGTTTGCAAGTGGAAGATGAAGGCCCAGGCATCGATGAGAATAATGTAGCGCGCTTGTTTGAACCTTTCTATCAAGGTGGAGCCAAAAAGCAAGGCTCTTTGAAGGGGAGTGGAATTGGCCTGGCCATTGTTAAAGAATGTGTTGAATTAATGAATGGTGAGATTCAGGTAAATAACCGTTATCAAATAATGGATGATCAGCGGGATGTTGCTGATTCCAAAGATGCGACTGGCGAAGTGTGTGGGGCTTGTTTTAGTGTGCGTCTACCGCTTGTGCAGGCGGTGTCTGTTTCCCCCGAAGCAGACAGCAAAAAGGAGCATCTTACTGATGGCAACGCAACGACCAAATCAAATAAATACTTATTAGGAGATAATGCTTGAAAGCATTAGTTTTGTGGCTATTAACTTTCAGTATATTGGGGTGTCACCTTAACCCGATTGCTAAATCTGAAAGCAATTCTCTAGCTAAACCGGCTGAAGTTGCGTTTAAACTTCAGCCTTTACAAAAACGGGTGAGCCAGCAACAGCCTAAACAAGTTATGCATACTTTGCTCACACAAATAATTGCTAAGTCTGATACCTTATTGGTTGCTGAGCAGCAATATGAAAAAGGTTGGTCGTTGCCCAACATTGATACCGTGTTGCAATACGAACAATTACTTTGCGAGTTGGATAAAAAGCATCGCAACAAAAGGCTTGAAAAACTTCAAGCGCGGCGTTCTTTTGCAAATCAATTTGAAACTTTGTTGCTGGCAAGTTGCGAGCCAGATTTTACGCCATCGGTTTTAGCGCGTTCGTTAAAGCAGGTAAGAGCTAGCCGAGACTGGCCAGAATCTTACTCTGCTTACTTTGATGTCCAGGAGAGGCATTGGGCTGCCCTGATGAGGCTAGAAAACTTATATGGCAACTTAAAGCAGAAGATGGATAACACGATCGATAAGTTAACTGAAATAGAAGTTCAAACTCAGCCATAGCTGAGCACTACCCAGCAAGAAAAAAAGATGGAAAACCCAAAAATTTTATTAGTGGATGATGATCCCGGCTTGTTGCAATTACTCGCCATGAGAATGACTGCACTGAATTATCAAGTGGAGAGCGTTGCGAGTGGTGAGGAGGCTTTGCTGAGTTTAGATAAAAATACGCCAGCAGTGGTGGTAACCGATCTGCGCATGGAAGGCATGAGTGGATTGGGTCTATTCGAAATCATTCAAGAAAGATGGCCTGCTATTCCCGTTATCATTTTAACTGCCCATGGTTCCATTCAAGAGGCCGTTTATGCGACTCAAAAAGGCGTTTTTTCTTTTCTCACCAAGCCTGTCGATAAAGAAGAATTAGCCACTACCCTGCAGCAAGCGGTATCTTTAAATCGCCCTCTTAGCAGTGACGATGATCATGTGATTGATCAGCGCATCATAACCCGAAGTCCTAAAATGTACCGTGTCATTGATCAAGCGCGTTTAGTGGCGAAAAGTGATGTAAGCGTTTTAATTAGTGGTGAAAGTGGTACCGGTAAGGAACTCTTGGCGCAAACCATTCATCAAGTGAGTGATCGTTCCGATCAAGCCTTTGTGCCCATTAATTGTGGTGCAATGCCTGGGGAACTGTTGGAATCTGAGTTGTTCGGACATAAGAAAGGTGCTTTTACGGGCGCAACTTCTGATCATCCCGGATTGTTTATGGCTGCTGAGGGTGGAACATTATTTTTGGATGAAGTGGGTGATATGCCCATGCCCCTGCAAGTAAAGTTATTACGGGTTCTTCAAGAGCGGCAGATCCGCCCAGTGGGAAGTACTCAATTAGTGTCGGTGGATGTGAGGGTTTTGGCGGCGACTCACAAAGATTTATTGCATGAAGTACAGGAAGGGCGCTTTCGTGAGGATCTCTATTATCGCTTAAATGTGGTCAATCTAAACTTACCTAGCCTTTCAGAACGTCAGGAAGATATTCCGCTATTAATTAATCACTATTTAAAAGCCATAGCTGAGCGTACGCGTCAGCCGGAAAAGCGTTTGTCAAAAGATGCACTTTCCGTGATGTTGCAATACGCTTGGCCTGGTAACGTGCGTCAGCTTACCAATGTGGTAGAGCAGGTGGTTGCGTTGAGTACTTCACCGGTGGTGTCGGCGCAATTGGTAGAGGAAGCAGTTCGACATCAAGGCGACAGCATTCTACCTTTAACAGAAGCAAAGCGACGATTCGAAAAAGACTACGTAGAGCAGCTATTGCGAACCACTAATGGCAATATTTCGTTGGCAGCCAAACTGGCACAACGTAATCGCTCTGACTTTTATAAGATCGTTAAACGCCACCACTTAGATCCAGATACTTTCAAGCATGACAGAAAACAAACGGAACAAACCGCTGACGCTGAGTGAACTCAAAAGCTACGGTATGGCGCTATTAACTCGCCGTGAATATGGTGCCCATGAGCTTTTGACTAAGTTGCAATCCAAAGCTGAGGGTGATGACGCGGAGCAAGTTTTGCACTGGTTGCAAGAGCAAAAGTTACAGTCGGATCAGCGTTATGCTGAAATGCTTCTACGTTCCAAATCGGCGCGTGGGCAGGGCCCGCAACGCATTCGTCAGGAAATGCAGCAGAAGAGGCTCAATGGTGATGCTATTAACCTTGCTTTCGAGAATTATGAGGGGGACTGGTTTGAACAAGCGGTAAACACCTATCGCAAAAAGTTCAGCGCAACGGCGATTACCGACCCCAAAGAGCGGGCAAAGCGACAGCGTTTTATGCTCTATCGTGGCTACACCTCAGACCAGATAAGCCATGCACTGGCCCATGGCCACGAGGAATGTACAAATTTCTAACTAAATAGTGGTAAACTCCTCAGCCATTCAGTCCCACAGATTTAAAGATCCAGGAAAAATATGAAAACCTCTGAAATTCGTAAGGCGTTTCTCGACTACTTCCAGTCTCAAGAGCATACCATTGTGGATAGTAGCTCTTTGATTCCTGCCAACGATCCCACGCTTCTCTTTACCAATGCCGGTATGGTGCAGTTTAAAGATACCTTCTTAGGTCGTGAGCAAAGAGGTTATACCCGAGCTACTAGCAGCCAGCGTTGTGTGCGTGCTGGTGGTAAGCACAATGATTTGGAAAATGTGGGTTACACGGCCCGCCATCATACCTTCTTCGAAATGTTAGGTAACTTTAGCTTTGGTGATTACTTTAAGCGTGAAGCCATTAAGTTTGGTTGGGAGTTCCTCACAGAGGTCTTAAAACTGCCTAAAGAAAAGCTTTGGGTAACGGTATTCCATGAGGA
>JAKSAW010000805.1 GCA_022361455.1 Pseudomonadales bacterium
AAACGCAAAAAACATGCACTACGTGCATTTTTGTGATGCTACTTGATTAAATTAGAATAGACATACCAATAATGCACTGAAACAACAACATAAAACGCTAAAAAGCGCATAAAATAGGACTATAAATCCCTAAAAAGCAAAAGGCGCCTGGTTATCACCAGACGCCTTTTCTAAACAAAACTATAAATTGGATCTCTTTAAAGCAGCTTATGCTCGACCTGAACGCTTACGCTCATGCTCTTTTAAGAGTTTCTTACGAATTCGAATCGACTCCGGTGTTACCTCCACCAACTCATCTTCTTCGATAAAATCTAATGCCTGCTCTAGAGAAAATCTAATTGGCGGAGTCAGCATTATATTATCGTCTGTACCAGATGCACGAACGTTAGTTAGCTGCTTAGCTTTGGTAGGATTAACGACTAGATCATTACCACGGCTATGTATACCAATGATCTGACCTTCGTAGACCTCCACATTAGGATCGAGGAATAAGCGGCCGCGCTCTTGTAAATTAAAGAGAGCATAACCCAGAACCTTACCTGTAATCATGGATACCAACACACCATTTTGGCGCTTAACCACTTCACCTTCTTTCACTTCTCCATAATGTGAAAAAGTTGAGTTCAAAATTCCGGTGCCAGAGGTCATTGTTAAGAATTCAGAACGGAAGCCGATCAAACCTCGCGAAGGAACTATAAATTCCATACGAATACGGCCTTTACCATCAGGCACCATGTCGGTCATTTCACCCTTGCGCAAACCAAGTTGCTCCATAATAGGGCCTTGGTGCTCTTCCTCGATGTCGATCATGACATTTTCATAGGGCTCTTGTTTTTGACCATCCACTTCTTTCACGATGACTTCTGGGCAACCGACAGCAAGCTCATAACCTTCGCGACGCATGTTTTCAATCAATACTGATAGGTGTAATTCACCACGACCAGACACACGGAATTTGTCCGGGCTGTCAGTATCTTCAACTCGCAGCGCCACGTTATGAAGCAACTCTTTGTCCAAGCGCTCACGAATATTTCTTGAAGTAACGTACTTACCTTCTTTACCTGCAAATGGTGAAGTGTTTACGTAAAACATCATGCTCACCGTTGGTTCATCAACGGTGAGTTGAGGCAAAGGCTCAACGCATTCAGGATCACAAAGGGTATCGGAAATATTTAGCTCTTCGATTCCAGTGATACAAACAATATCACCAGCCATAGCGTCTTCAACATCAACTCGCTCTAAACCGTGGTAACCCATGATTTTTAGAATTCGACCATTGCGTTGTTTCTCATCAGATCCAACGACCTTTACTGGCATATTGGTAGTAGCTTTTCCTCGAGTGATTCGGCCAACTCCAATAACGCCTAAATAGCTGGAGTAATCCAAGGAGCTGATTTGCATTTGGAATGGCTTATCTAGCTCAACGTCCGGTGGACTTACCTTATCAACGATGGCTTCAAATAAAGGCGTCATGTCTTCTTGAAGTTCGTCAGGCTCTAAACCGGCAATACCATTTAGTGCGGACGCATAAATGATTGGAAAATCTAACTGCTCATCGGTAGCACCCAAGCGATCAAATAAATCGAAGACCTGATCCACTACCCAGTCTGGACGAGAGCCGGGGCGATCTATTTTGTTGATAACCACAATTGGATTCAGGCCTTGTGCAAATGCTTTCTGTGTCACGAAGCGAGTCTGAGGCATAGGCCCATCAACGGCATCCACCAACAATAGCACCGAGTCCACCATGGATAACACGCGCTCCACTTCGCCACCAAAATCGGCGTGGCCGGGGGTGTCTACTATATTAATACGGTAGTCATTCCATTTACTGGCGGTGTTTTTTGAGAGGATGGTAATACCAC
>JAKSAW010000806.1 GCA_022361455.1 Pseudomonadales bacterium
CTGGACTAACGACGCCCTATCTTATGGTCGAGGCGTTGGTGTTCCTATACATACTTGTCACGATGGCATGGAGCAAGATGCAGGCTTGTGTTACGCACAGTGTGATGAAGGTTACAACGGAATAGGACCCATCTGTTGGCCACTGTAGTGAGTAACAATACCCTTACTATAAATTAAGCCCTATTACGTTTTATAACGTGTTAGCGCTGCTAAAGTTACAAATTTTAGCAGCGCTTTTTTTAGCTTTTTAGAAAGCGCTGAAGATTCTTAGCTAAGTCTTGCTCGCTGACAGTGCCCGCTTTTTGTGACATATCTCGAGAGTTATAAGTATCCCAGTATAGCACTGGCTGATTGTTCGCGACCAACTCATCCAAAAAGGCAGCTGCGGCTTTTGCTGTATAAGTTTGTTCTAATTTAATATTTTCTGCCCGAAAGGTTTCTATGGCTGCGGTGCCTTTCTCGGTAGCAACACCATAACCATCACCATAGTAATCACCAATTAATATGGGTTGCTGTGGTTTAGGTACCGGTATTCCTGCGTGTTTCTTTAAAAACACATAAGCTTCTTTCATTAAGGCATAGACAGTTTCGGTAGTACAAGCTGCAAAAGGACCAAGTTTTTCAGGTGCAACGCGAATGCCTTTCACCTGAACATCCAGGCCTGCTAATTGGCAGCCGAAGGTTAAACCGGCCAGGGTCGCACTGGATCCAACAGGGCACACAATCGTGCTTGGCTGCGGGCATTCACCGCGATCAATTTGATTGCGCAGTTCAAAGGCTGCATTTACGAAGGATAATGTGCCATAAAGATTGGAGCCACCAGCAAACAAGAAATAACTATCCGACTTTGCTCGCAATGGGCTTAAATAATAACTCAACACCGTATTAAACAAAGAGCCTTTATAGATCAACTGGGCACCATAGGCCTGCATTAATCTTAAGTTTTGTTTAACGGTATCTGTAACCGGCTGATCAAACAAATAAATCACACAGGACAAACCAAACTGCTGACACATCATGGCGGTAGCCACACCATGATTAGTTCCTATAGCACCAAAGGTAACAATTCGCTTAGCGCCTTGGCGTTTTGCATCTGCAAGAATAAATTCTAATTTGCGAATTTTATTGCCGCCGTATTCGGTATGGGTTAGATCGTCTCGTTTTATCCAGGCATTATCGTTAATTTTCAAACGCTGGACTGGAGTTGGCAATAGCGCACTTCTTTGCACTTCAACCACACTTTCCAATGCAGGATAAGCAGAAAACAAAGGTCGCTTAGCTTCTACATTACTGCTAGTGGCCAAGAGGGACTCTTCTTTTCTCTCGGCTTTTTGATCAATAACAACAGACATAATTTATTCGACTTTACTCGAGGACTTTGAATCAGCTGAGTCCGGCTCGCAATGGAGTGAATAATCCATAACGGAAAAAACACTAGCCCCTTGAGATTGCGCGCCCTGCATTCCGGAATAGTACAAACTCATAGAAATACCCTTAAGCGCCAAACTCATTAATCGTAGAGGACCTGCAAGCAACTCGGGATACCTGTGATGCTGATCCATTTGCTTAAGCAATATCTCGATTAAAAACAACGGAACCCAACGCAGCGCCAATAACAGCAGACCTAACAGGCTACGATCACCTGGGTCTATTTCATCTAGAACTACATCCACATGCTCCAAACATGCGGTTTCGCTAAAAGAAGGCATATTGCCATTACCCGGCATATAGAGGTTGCCAATTCTCTGCAAGCTAGTTAACTGGATCGAATTAAAATAATTAGAATGATACTCAGCCATGGGCAACCACCTTAGCTTCTTGAGTTGTTGATCGCTCACCAAATTCTTTTAACGCCATTTCACTAGCGCGGTGACTGTTGGCCATAATGGTTAGTGAAGGATTAATTCCTGGCGCTGATGGGAAGATAGAACCGTCTGCAATCATAAGGTTTTCAAATCCATGAACTTGAAAGCCTTCATTGACTACTGATTTACTAGCAGATTGGCCAATGGCACAACCACCCATTTGATGAAGACTGAAATTAAAGTTAGAAGTAATAAATTCTTTTGCATTGAGATTTTCATAAATCTCGCGAACTACTTTCACTCCCGCCATACCACGCTTTAGATCTTCACCTTTAATGGGCTTTTTAATTACCAAACGGCCTTTATTGTTAACGCGAATAGTGCCCGCCTCCACATCGCGAATACAGACCTCCATACTGGCCATATAGCGATATTTTTCCATATAGTTTTGATGCTGCAGACCGTGTGAAGGAATCAACATGGTTACACCAATGGGGCCAACGAAGACATTTTCTAGTTTAAAACCAGCCTCTCGAAAACGCATGTCATCCGATTTAACTGCTTGCAAAGCACCTTTATGCGCATCGATCGGCTCATTAAACATCGCCAGGTTCATCCATTGGGGATGACCAAAAAAGTTTTCTCCCAAAGCGGGTAAGCGCTTTTTAAACCCTGAGCGCAACATGATTCGGTTAGTGCCTAGTGTTCCTGCAGCGACAATACACTTGCGCCCATAGACCGAAATAGGCCTACCATTCTCAACGGCGTTCACCACTACCTGATGCTTACCATGAACGATCTCAGACACTTCGGTTTGGGTTTTTACTTCTAATCCCTGGGCTTGGGCTTTCTTTAAATAGGTGATCAGCATGCTTTGCTTTGAGTCCCGTCGGCAACCACCTAAGCACGCCATACAATCATTATTCTTTACATCGCAACTTGATTGACCGCGGCGTAAAGGTGCCCAACGATAACCTAAATTATCAAAACCTTGGGCGTAGAGCTCGGCATTTTTATTCCACTCATCACGCTCAATCTTGTGAAGGGCTAGATTATTTTCTATCTCATTGTAGTGCCGATCCATGCCTGACTGGCTAAAGGTTTCGATGCCCGTTTTATCACGCCAATCATCTAATGCGATGTCATCGAAACGATCCAATAACGCCTGATTAACAATGGTACCGCCACCGAGCACCTTACCACGAAGGAACAATAGATTGGCGTTGGCTGTACTATCCATACCTCCACCCCAAAACAAATGGGAATTGGAATAGAGTTCATTTCTAGGAAAGGTCTTTGCGTTATAGGCTTTACCCGCCTCCAACATCAAACAACGAGCACCGGCCTTAGTAAGATAATTGGCCATAACGCCGCCAGAAGCGCCGGAGCCAATAATAATGAAATCGTAAAATGTAGCCATCAATGGATTCCTTGCGAGTAACACATGAGCACAACTCATTAATGGCACCATCGTACCATTTCAATATTTTAAAGTGAACCCTATGTATACCAAACTAAACAAAGCTAGTTAGGGCAGTTGTTTTTGAATTTTGGATGATTTAACGCTTTTTTACGTTGAGTAGTGTCACCACTGCTATGCTTAACTATATGCCCTGCAGTCAATCAATGAGCTCATGACCACTCAATTCAATTCGTTATCTCAATGCGTTTCTTATTATCACCGTCAGATCGATGAGCTACTCATGCTTCATCAAGAGGCTGTGATCGTTCAAGAACTAAGCTTAGCAGAGCGTGCCCTTCGCATTTTCTCCAAGTTTTTAAAATCCCACTTAGAGCTGGAGGATCAACTACTATTACCTGCTCACGAAACAATCACTGCAGAAAAAAGTTGGCGAACCTTGATCTATCAAGAAGAGCACAAGAAATTACTCTCGCTACTAAGCAACATGCGAGAGATGATGAGCAAACCGCCAGAACCTCATGATATGCGCCGTTGGGTGATCGAGTTTATCGATTATGAGCGTACCTTCAAAAACGTGATGGAGCACCATGAAGAACGTGAGGAAAAAGGATTGTTAATGGAGCTAGACAATCACCTTGATACTGATGATTTGCATAGCTTGATTACACAATGCCATTTAGCCTGGCAAGAATCCTATGATTCCATGCGGGAAGATATCGAGGATATTCGCAGCCAACTGCCGTAGCTTGAACACTGTAAGTTTTAGTTCGCATAAACCTTATTGACAGTTTGCCTTGTAAAATCTAGCATCCCAGTGGATTTCTAGTCTTAGCATCGGCAAATTAATGGATTCCAAATCGACCATAGCAACAGCCAAGCGCTCTAGGCCTTTAATGGCCTTATTAGCGGTATTGCTATTGTCGGCACAATTTATTACCAGTGTTCATGCTCACGAAGAACATGAACATGAAGAACACCATTCTCAAGAAACCTGCTCGATATGCTTTGCGGCAGCCTCAATTGAAGCAGCCAGCAACAAACTCAATGGCTGTTCAATATCATTACCTCATGGCAACAATGCCAATATATCTTTACCTAGATTTTATTTTTCCAACGCTAAAAAAGAGGCGTTTTTAGCTCGCGCACCTCCTCATCTAGCATAACTCCTACCCATAATCACATAACTAACAATGCAAGCACAGTAATTGTGCCTTGCTTACAATTATATAGGTTTACCAGTATGAGATATCCAATAGCACTATTAGCAGCGGGGGCGCTATTAACCCCAATGGCGCAAGCCGCCGGCAATGAATTTAATCCACAAATTTCACTGATCTTTGACGGTGTCTTTTATCAAGATAACGTTGATGGCGAAGGCGTTGAATCCCTGTTAGAGGTTCCAGGCATTAATGGCCATGGACATGAAGAAGAGGAAGGCGAAGAAGATCATGATCACGGCCATTCCCATGGTTTAGAAGAAGGCTTTAATCTGCGTGAGCAGGAATTAACCCTATCGGCCAGCGTCGATAACTACTTTGATGGCTTCGTTGTAATCGCAGTAAGTGAAGAGGAAGTCGAAGTCGAAGAGGCCTATTTCGTCACTCGCAGCTTACCAAACGGCTTTACCGTTAAAGGCGGTAAGTTTTTCTCTGGCATTGGTTACCACAATAGCAAGCACGTACATTCTTGGGACTTCGTAGATCAAAACCTTGCCTATGGCGCGTTGTTAGGTGATCACGGCCTAGTAGATAAGGGCTTACAGCTAACGTGGTTACCTTCTACCTCAACCTACGCATTATTCGGTGTGGAATGGCTACAAGGTAGCGAGCAAGAGCGCTTCGGTACTGTTATGGAAGAGCCAGAAGAAGATCTCGGCCTCGATGAAGAAGAAACCGGACCAAAAATTGTTACTGCATTCGTAAAAGTATCACCTGATTTAGGCGATGATCACGCTCTACAAGTAGGCGCATGGTATGCACAAGCCAAGCAAGACCAACAAGAACTTCATCATGAGCACGACGGTGATGAGGAAGAGCTTGGCCTAGAAGGTGATGCATCCATGTGGGGTCTGGAACTAGTTTATAAGCTCGATTCCACTGAAGCTTATGGGGCAGGCGACCTGACTGTTCAAGCGGAATACTTGATGCAAAACAAAGACTGGGAAATCATGAATGGCGATGAAGCCGGTGAAGATGTGTCCGGTGAACAAGATGGTTTCTACTTGCAAACAGTTTACGGTATCGCACCCCGCTGGAAAGCAGGCTTACGCTATGATGTTACCGGTTTGACCAATGATCTTGAGCTACCAGAAGAAACTGAAAGCTTCGACGAGTCAGATCGTATCTCTGCCGCAGTAACCTTTTACCCAACGGAGTTTTCATTTATTCGTTTACAATATGCAACCGCCGATATTGCTGAAAGCGATGAAAACATCGACCAAGTATTTCTGCAGTTTAACTACAGCTTAGGCGCGCACGGCGCACATAAATTCTAAGGATAAAAGTATGCGCAAACTATTAACGGATTTGCGCGATATTTTTATTAAGCAATGGCTGATGGTGGCGATACTCTTATCGTCACCATCAGCCATGGCTGAATTAAATGTCGTCGCAACAACTACCAGCATGGGAATGCTGGCTAGCGAGGTCGGTGGAGATCATGTGACAGTTAAAACACTCGTCGCCCCTGATCGTGATACTCATTACCTTCAGGCTAAGCCCAGCATGATCATTGCTTTACGCAAAGCCGATCTTGTGGTGTCTGTGGGTGCTTCATTGGAAATTGGCTGGTTACCAGCTGCCATAAATAGTAGCGCCAATCCAAACATTCTAGACGGCAAGCCTGGACACTTCGAAAGTGCAACCTTTCTTGAGCTGATTGATAAGGGCGTGGCGGATCGATCACAGGGAGACGTTCACCCAGAGGGCAATCCACACTTCAATCTAGATCCGATCAGGATGGCTGAAGTGGCTAAGGCATTGGGAGAACGATTAGCGTCGCTTGATAAAGACAACGCTGGCCAGTACCGTAAAAAAGCAGAGCAGCTCGCATCTCGCTTATCGAATCTTAACCAAGAGTTAGTTAAAAAAGCGGTTGGGGCCAAAAGCCCGCTGATGATGCATAAGGATGCCAACTACCTCTGGTTGCGGCTTAATGTGCCAATACTAGGTTATATTGAACCACTGCCCGGCATTCCTCCCACTGCAAGTCATATCAAGAAATTGGCAGATACCTTGGCAGGTAAAGAGGGCATAATTTTTCATGCTCCTTTCCATTCCGCTTCTGGACCCAAGCGTTTAGCCGAAACCCTTGGTTGGGAACGAGTTGTAATACCTATCGAGCCAAAGAAAAATGCCAAGTTTGAAGATTATGAGGCACTTCTAACTCGCTGGGTAGCTGCAGCAACGAAATAAACAATAATAACTATGAAAGGGTTTTAATGTGCCACTGGTCGTTATAAAAGATGCACAGCTTGGCTACAAAAATCCCGTTATTGGCCCCTTAAGTTTCAGCGTTGATTTAGGTGAACGCCTTGGAATTTGGGGGCCAAACGGCTGCGGTAAGTCAACCTTATTAAAATACTTCTGTCATGATGCAACCTTGTTTGAAGGCTCTATTGAGATAGATCCTGACATTCAAATTGCTTACCAACCGCAACAACCTATCACTCCACAGGAAATACCATTAACCGGTTACGAGTATTTAGCCTTAATGGGCGCAGATCGTGCTCAGGTGCCTGAGCGTTTAAAAACATTCCTAGGCCAACGTGTGGACAAACTTAGTGGCGGCCAGTTTCAAATACTATCTACTTGGGCTAACCTCGCTTCGCAGGGCAAATTAGTATTGTTAGATGAACCCACCAACAATCTAGACCCTGAAGCAATCGACCTGCTGGTGCATACCATTCTAGCGATGCCACAAGAACATGGTCTTATTGTGGTCAGCCATGAAAAGTCTTTTATAGATAAGGTTGCCACCAGAACACTCGATATTTTCTAGGATCCGCCATGGACATGTTATTTGATCCATTGTTCTACTCTCCCTGGTGCACAGGTCTATTCCTTAGCATTACCTTGCCATTGCTAGGAATCTATCTGAGGTTACGGAATGAGTGGCTTGCCGCCCTTGGTTTAGCCCAGATGTCGGCTGCCGCCGGTTTAATTGGTTATGGACTAGGGATACCCTTGTTTGTAATGGGGCCCGTGGGCGGCATTACTATGGCATTTATAAAACACTTTAGCGCTTCAGATAACACTGGCTACGCGCTAATGATTTTAGCCGGTTGGGCCATTACATTTTTACTCGCTGCCAACACATCTCTTGGTGAGAGCATCAGCCAGGCCTTGATCGATGGACAGATTTATTTCGTACAATCCACCCAGGCTGTCGCAACAGCCACGCTAATGTTTTTTAGTCTACTGCTTTTGCGTCAGCTTGCTCCGCATTTGCTACGGGCAGAATTATTTCCGCACTATGAGAAACTGAACAAGGAAAACACCTACCGCTGGCATTTAGGGTTCGATTTGTTAGTGGCTATAGCCATGGGGATTGCCACTGCAAGTGTTGGCTTAATGACGGCTTTTGCGATGGTGTTTATTCCTGCTTGGGTGGCTTTTAAGATTTCTGCTAGCTGGAAAAAGGCTCACTGGATCGCGCTATCATTTAATTTAGCGGCATTTATTATTGGCTTTACATTGGCAATACTAGCAGACCAGCCTTATGGGCCTACTCAAGTTGCTTGCCATTTAATACTAGCAATATTAGTGCTATTAGCAGCTAAGCTGCTGGCAAGAAATTAAAG
>JAKSAW010000808.1 GCA_022361455.1 Pseudomonadales bacterium
GTCGGCGCCGTCGCATAGCTCGTCGCCGGCGGTGACACCGTCGCCGCAAACCGGATCGACGATCGCCAGGGCCGCGCCGGTCGCTCCGTCGACCAAGCCGTCCAAGGCCGCCGCGTCGCCGGTCGTCGTGCAGCCGCCCTTGTTCTCGGCCTTGTCGAAAGCGTCGAAGTGCTTCTGCCCAGCCTTGTCGAGACAGTCGACGTCGACTGCTTCCTCGCGCTTGATCGCCTTGGCGTGACAGAAGTGGAACGCCTTGGCCTCCTTGCCCGTCGCTTTCAGCTTCGCCGCGGCACACTTGCGCGAGCTCTTCTCGCCGGTATGCGGCAGCGCGGTATCGGCGGCGTCGGCGAACGCTTGGACCTCGGCCTCGATATCCGAACCGTTGCCGGGCATGGCGCAGCCGCCCTTGGCCTCAGCCTTGTCGACGGAGCGATCGAACTTGTCGGCGGCCTTGTCGAGACAAGCCGGGTCGGGCGCGGTGTCGCGCTTGGCCCCCTTCGAGTGGCAGCCGAGCAGCCCCTGGGCCTCGCGACCGGCGGCCTTGAGCTTGCTTGCAGCGCAGTTCTCCTCGGGGCCGGCTAGCGCGGCCTCGGGCACGGCCGTGCTAGCCAGAGCGAACGTCAACAGCGCAGCAAGCAGTCGGAGCAACATGGTGGACCTCATCATCTAGTCGCCTGCGCGGCCGTCGGGGAAGGCCGGTCCGCAACCCACATCGATTCCCAGTTGTACTGCATGAGGCGAGGTTTGTCTCGCCTGTTTTTCGGCTTCAGGGCGCCGTCGGGGGTGTCGCGCGTCGGCCGGGGGACGTCAGCGGCTCTCGATCAGCTCCAGGACGTTGCCGTCCGGGTCACGGACCCACATCTGGCCCATGTCCTCGTTGGTCTCGAGCACTTCGACACCCGATTCCTTGAAGTGAGCGAGCGCGCTCTGGTAGCTGACAATCGCGAAGGCCGTGTGCACGGCCATGGGGTTCAAGTCCGTCGGTGGGCGCCCGATGTCCATCCCTTCCATCGGCACGATCAGATGGACTTCGCAGGATCCGGCTCGGTACCAAGCTCCCTCGAAGGGAAAGCTCGGACGCTCGATCTCCTCGAGACCGAGGAGATCGCCGTAAAACTGCTTGGACCGACTCAGGTCGGATACGGGAAACGACGCGTGGTGAAGAGGGCCGACGACGAGGCTGCCGGTGCTCATCGATCCGAGGTCGTCCCCGGCGCGCTAGACTGCGCGGAGCAGCGCACCGTACGCGCGGAGCTCGCTGCGACAAGCCGTAGTGATTCGACGCCTACGGGACGTACCAGTTGAAGCCCGCCATGAA
>JAKSAW010000527.1 GCA_022361455.1 Pseudomonadales bacterium
AGTAAATTAGGGAACATGCTAATCACACCATATTTAAAGCTTTCTAGAAGCACCATCATAGTAAGGGTAATAATGGCAAATGCGATGGCGTAACTTCTCGCTGTCGATACAATCACCTCGCGTACAGTACTTCCCAACAAAGGCACTAAACCGGTAATAGTAATGTCCGCTTGATCACCCAGTTCGGTTTGAAATCGATCCTCTAGATGCTCCATAAATGGCCCATACAACATTGAATCTATCCAAGGTATGGTTATGGTAACTCGCGCTAATTGAAACTGGCGGTCTACCAAACGATAAAGATCATCTGCGCCACTAAGCTCCAACAAAAAGAGTTCTTGAGCGATTAATTGTCTATTGTCTGGTATGCGATAAAATTCCTGATCATTTGAATTCAACGCTCTATTAGTTTCTTTAATCAAATCCGTAATCGACAAAACTTTAGCGACAGTGAAGTGCTCATTTTTGTAAACGCTAAGCTCTTTGCATAGCGCCTCGATCTTTGCCAATAACTCTGGTTCATAGATACCCGTTTCTTCACCTGTATCTACGACTATTTCGACAGAGATCGTGCCACCAAGCTTCTCATCAATCACTTGGGTAGACTGCTTAACGGGTAAATTATCTGGCAGCCAAACCAAAGGATTGTGCGAAAAGCGCAACATCGACGCACTCCATAAAGACGAAACCAACAGAGCCACGCAAACAAAAACGACCGTTTTAGGATAATGACAAGAAAAATATATGGAGCCTTCAATAAGGCGATCGATAAAAGTTTGCCGATGAGCTTTGTGAGTAATCGCTCTGCTAGCTAAAGCGCTTTGATGGCCAGCCGCAGGGCGCGAAGAGTTTTTGGTCTCTGCTAGTTTTTCATTATTAATGGGCTTTCGTTTAATTGGCGCCAACGCCACACAGGCTGGCAACACTAAAACCGTGAATAGAAATGCTAGCATCACACCCACAGATGTAAAAATACCCATATTGGCTACCGGCAAAATATCTGCTGATGCAAAAGAACCCAATCCAAACGCAGTAGTTAAACTAGTTAGAAACATCGCCAACCCAGAATGCCCCAAGCCATAGGCAATAGCTTCTTGTTTATCACCGTGCTCATCGAAGTGTCGATAAAAGAGTGTTAAAAAGTGTATGGAGTCACCAACACCTACGGCCAGCAAGAATGAGGGAACGATAGCAGTGGGCATTTGTATCGGCTGGCCAAGCGCCGTCATTAAACTAATGGTGGTTATTACTGATAGTAGAACCGTTAATAAGGGAAAGAACACTGCACTAATTCGGCGAAACAATAGAAAAAGCACGCTAGCGATAATTAACATGACTAACTTAACGAACAAGCGCATATCACTAAGCATGGATTGTTTTAACAGATCGACAATGGTGGGCGATCCAGCAACGTGAATCGTTAAACCTTTGTCGCGATGCTCATCGAGAATATCATAAACACTATCGAGCACTTCCGTGATTTGCTTGTCGACAACACTACGCCGCTCACCTTCATCTGCAACGTCTTCACTATGCAAATAGCGCAGTCGGATAACAATGGTCGCAAGCCCCATATCCGACGACACAAAAAAACCTTTATAAAGCGAATGCGTGTTTATGATTTCTTTAATCGCTAACAGATCTTCAGGTGTTTCCGGCCAATGCTCAAAAAGATCTTCAACAATTAATTCATCTTCAACGCCATACACATGCCGAGCAGAAATAATGGAATCGACTGAATCCGTATGAGGTACTTCTAGCTCCAATTGCTCATACAGAGCCCGGTACTTTTCGAAAAAGGCGGTTTCAAAAACTGGGATTTCTACACCGACCACCAACAATTCATCGCGACCAAATATGTCGCGAAATTCATTGTAGGTAACAATATCAGGATGATTTGGGCTTAAGAAACCTTCAGTGGATGTGTCCACATAGACTTTAGATAGCTGCGTTGCCATACCAGCAACGCAGGCAAACACCGCTATTAAATACAACACAGGGTGCCGATAGATTGAAACTGCCAATCGTTCAAATCGACGCTCTATCCTATTCTTCCAGCCACTCATAATCGCCAACCGCCCCCAATATTCCTTGTCATCTAGCTCACCCTGCCAGCGTCCGATTGTAGATCACATCTTGCCCTAGCTGTGAGCACTAATGTAAGAATCCAGCCAGTAACCGGAATCTGCCACTTAAATCAGGCAAATTTCATGGAATTGCCACCCCCTCGAATAGACCCTCTATCCTGGATCACGTTATAATTCGCCCATCAGTAACACTCAAATAAGGTCAAACCAATCAATGGATGTAAAAGCTTATATGGCCGAAGTTGGTCAGAAAGCACGTACCGCCTCCCATGACATGGGCAAAGCCAGCGCGGGCGCGAAAAACGAGGCTCTTCTTGCCATGGCAGCAGCGATTGAAGCTAATCGCGACAGCTTAATGGCAGAAAACCAAAAAGATTTAGAAAACGGCAAGGCCAATGGCCTAGAAGCCGCGCTGCTTGATCGATTGGAATTAACCCCGAGCCGCATCGACACCATGATTGAAGGGCTACATCAAGTAGCTGCATTGCCTGATCCCGTAGGCGAAATCACTGACCTTAATTACCGCCCCACAGGCATCCAGGTTGGAAAGATGCGCGTGCCATTAGGCGTCATAGGCATCATCTATGAATCTCGCCCTAATGTTACTGTTGAGGCGGCAAGCCTATGTCTAAAATCTGGCAACGCGACCGTGTTACGCGGTGGATCAGAAGCTATTCACTCTAATCAGGCAGTCGCCAAGTGCATTGATGAAGGTTTGAAAAAAGCCGGATTGCCCGAAGCCGCAGTACAAGTGATTGAAACTACCGATCGCGCAGCTGTCGGCGAATTAATTACCATGCCTGAATATGTCGATGTGATCGTACCTCGTGGCGGCAAAGGCCTGATCGAAAGAATCAGCAACGATGCCAAAGTACCGGTGATCAAACACCTTGATGGCATTTGCCACGTCTACATTGATGGCGATGCTGACTTGGAAAAGGCTATCAGCGTTGCTTTCAATGCCAAAACCCAACGCTATGGCACCTGCAATACCATGGAAACCCTGTTGGTAGCAGACAGCATTGCTGCAGAGGTGCTACCGACATTAGCGGAAAAATACATTAATGAAGGCGTTGAACTTCGAGGCTGCGAAAAAGTTCAAGCATTGATAACCGGAGCCAATGCGGCAACAGAAGAAGACTGGGCGACTGAGTATCTAGCGCCGATTCTTTCTGTAAAAATCGTCGCTGATATTGATGAAGCGATTCAACACATTACTCAATACAGCTCGCAACATACGGAATCGATCATTACTGAAAACTACACTTTGGCGCGACGTTTTCTACGTGAGGTAGATTCTAGCTCAGTCATGGTTAATGCCTCTACACGATTTGCAGATGGCTTTGAATACGGCCTCGGGGCAGAAATCGGCATTTCCACCGATAAGCTTCATGCTCGCGGCCCAGTTGGCCTAGAAGGCCTAACAACTCAGAAATTTGTGGTTCTTGGAGATGGTCACATCCGTGGCTAACGAAGCGATAAAAAGAGGTGTCGGTGTTCTCGGCGGCACCTTTGACCCCATCCATAACGGCCATTTACGCCTGGGCTGGGAAGCAAAGCTTCAGCTAAATCTGGATCAGATTCGATTTATTCCTTGCCATATTCCTCCCCATCGTGACACGCCTCACGGTGAAAGCGGACATCGCTTGGCCATGACTCGTTTGGCTTGTGAGCCTGTTCCAGGGTTTGTTGTTGATGACTGGGAAATTAATCGTGCAGCCCCCTCCTACACTGTGGACACGCTCAGCCATTTGCGAAAACAAGTGGGCGAGAAGTTACCCATTGTGTTTTTGATGGGAATGGATGCCTTCTGCCAATTTAGCCATTGGCATGAATGGGAAAACATTCTGAATTTGGCGCACCTTTGGGTGGCACATCGCCCTGGCAGCAACACACCCAGCAAAGATTCCGATGAGTTCGAATTGCTGCAAGCCTTGCATGTTGAATCACCTAACTTACTAATGGATGAGCCGGCCGGCCTGCTGCATGTTTACAATACAACCGCTTTGGATATTTCATCCACACAACTGAGAGACGATATCGAACGCGGTCAAGACCCAAGATTTTTATTACCAGACAGCGTTTGGCGCTACATTGGCGAGAATAATCTCTACAATGTAGGTAAATCTAGATCCCCCAATCAGGAGAAATAACAGACACCTCATGGCACTTACACCTGAAGACATTAAAGACCTCGCGCTTAACGCCCTTGAAGACATGAAAGCCAAGGACATCACCTGCCTAGACGTTAAACCA
>JAKSAW010000811.1 GCA_022361455.1 Pseudomonadales bacterium
ACGAGTGTTTAGCTAAGAATCCTCGCTTAGTTTATGGCCGTATGACCGGCTGGGGTCAAGATGGCCCCCTAGCAAAAGCTGCTGGTCACGATATCAATTACATTTCTCTTACCGGTGCCTTACATGCCATTGGCCGTGCCGGGGAAAAACCAGTGCCGCCTTTAAACTTAGTTGGCGACTTCGGTGGTGGTGGAATGCTGCTAGCATTTGGCTTGGTATGTGGTTTGTTAGAAACCAGCAAATCTGGCAAAGGCCAAGTGGTGGATGCAGCCATGGTGGATGGTGCCGCTACATTAATGGCAATGTTTAGTACCTTACAAAGTATGGGGCACTTCAGTGATGTGCGAGGCACACACATGCTAGATGGTGGCGCGCATTTTTATGATACTTATGAAACAGCTGATGGAAAGTATGTTTCTATTGGCTCCATTGAGCCACAGTTCTATCAGTTACTGGTTGAGAAAGCAGAACTAGATCCGTCATTGTTTGCACCACAAATGGATCGCTCCCAATGGCCAGCCTTAAAAGAGAAATTGCAACAAGTCATATTGCAGAAAACACAACAAGAGTGGTGCGATATTATGGAAGGCACCGATGTGTGTTTTGCGCCGGTATTGTCCTTAAAAGAAGCGCCGCAACATCCTCACATGAGCGCGCGTAATACCTTTATTAACATTGATGGTGTTGAACAACCTGCACCTTCGCCTCGTTTTAGTCGCACAGCCCCAGAGCAACACCGAGCAGGGGTTATTTCGGGCGCTGATTCCTCAGAAGTTTGTCGCGCTTTTGGATTTAGCGACGCACAAATTGATGAGCTTATTGCTAGTAAAGTCATCACACAGGCATAAGCAACCACATTAACTCAAAAGAATAATAGACATTAAAAATGGTTGAGAGAGGGTAACCATGAACAATTTAAATACTGCAGAACTTCGTCATCAACCCACTAGCGATGAGTTATGGTCGCTTTTCAAAGAGCCAATCGTAACTGGCGATGATTATATTAATAGCCTGCGTGGGCGTAATTTGGATGTGTATTTGTTTGGTGAGAAGGTAGCTGAGCCAGTTGATCATCCAATGATACGTCCATCGATGAATGCGTTGAAGGCGACTTATGATTTGGCGATCGAAGATCCTGAATTAGCGACAGAGAACTCTCCGATTGCCGAGCAGCGTGTTAACCGCTTTTTACACATCCCAACTAGTCCTAACGACTTGGTGATGAAGAATCGCATGCAGCGTAAAATGGGGCAGATCACGGGTACCTGTTTTCAACGGTGTGCCGGTTTAGATTGCATCAGTGTGATGCACTCAATTACCTATGATATCGATCAGAAATATCAAACGCCTTATCATGATCGCTTCCTGACATTTCTGAAAAAACTCCAGAAGCATAATTTAATTATCGCTGCAGGTATGACGGATCCGAAAGGTGATCGCAGTAAGGCGCCTCATGAACAGGAAGATCAAGATTTATTCTTGAGAGTTTCTGGCCGCAATGAAAAAGGTGTTTTTATCACTGGGGCTAAAGCCCATATGACCGGTGGCTTGAACTCCCATTGGATTATGGTACTTCCCACCATGCGTTTGTCGGAAGACGATAAAGAGTTTGCCATCATTGGCGCGGTGCCTTTACAAGCAGAAGGCGTGAGCTATATCTATGGTCGCCAATCTTGTGATACTCG
>JAKSAW010000536.1 GCA_022361455.1 Pseudomonadales bacterium
CGAATTTCATAAAACGTTCTTCGTTGTCCTTATTTGCGGCGCTGGAGACAATGATGACGGGAATAGCCTGGAGCTTGGGAGACGCTTTAAGGCGGTGGAGAAATTCGTTGCCGTCCATGACGGGCATGTTCATATCGGTGACGATAAGATCGAATTTCTGTTCCTTAAGAATTTCTAAAGCCTTTTTACCATTGGAGGCTTCTGTAAATTCAGCCCCCTGGCAGCCGACAATCTCCAGGTATTGCCGAATGATCATGCGGGCCGATAAGGAGTCATCGACGAGCAGAATCCTATTAAACATCATTACCTCCGGACTCACTGCTAAACCCAACTGCCTTTTGATATTCTTTATCGATATCCAGCAATAATTTCGGGAATGTATAGGTTTCCCACTTGGCATCGCGCTTGACATACCGATCGACAATGGGATCGATTGGGTAGTCCATGCTGTCGAGGATCGTTCCGGCCCCGGCCATCATGGAAAAATGATCGCCCAGGTGGGTGGCGATAGCCAGTTCACGGTACTCTTCAGGGGCTTCACTCGGTGTATGGTGGTAGCGCATCACGATAGCAAATGACTCGGGAAGATGCCAATTTTTGGCTATGGATTCCCCGATGAGTACGTGATTGGTCCCGAACAGGGCATTTTCGGCGGCGAGGAAATTGCCCTCGTGTTCTCGGTAAACATTCTCGATGTATTGGCGAGATTTTTCACGTAGGAATTCTGACGTAACGATCTTACCCAGGTCGTGCATGAGACCGGTGGCATAGGCAATATCGGCCTGATCGGGGCGATCCAGTAACTGTTTCATAACTCTGCGCGCGGCGATGGCGGTCCGTAACCCGTTAGACCACAAGTCTTCATCCGCTGAGTCGTAACCTTCCATGTTCATTTTGAAAACGGTGCTGAGGCCGGTTTGCAGGGCCATAGCGGCGATATTACGAGCCCCGAGCAATAAGACGGCGCGTTGTATGGTTTCCACTCTGGATTTTAGGCCGTAAAGCGGTGAATTAATGGATTGCAGA
>JAKSAW010000463.1 GCA_022361455.1 Pseudomonadales bacterium
CGACCGCGTCAGATAGTCCTCGATTTCCGGCCAAGCGCTCAAGTGCAATCGCATTCAGATGTTCCTTCCGCAGAGAAGTAGCGGAGAAAAACGCCTTGCTTGCGAGACACCGCCGATCAAGACCATAATAGCAAAGTCATAGGAGCGCCATGCACGCAACACGGGTTCGCATCCGGCGGCGGCGCCAAAAATAGTCCACTCATTGCCTTTGCGGGAGGAATTTATGGCTGAGCAAAGCCACAACGATCAACTTATTCCGGTGCCGGCCGACATCGCCAAAACCGCCCATGTGGATGATGCCAAATACCAAGATCTCTATAAGCAAAGCATTGCGGACCCTGAGGCGTTCTGGGGTGAACAGGGCAAACGTATCGATTGGATCAAACCCTACAGCCAGATCAAAGACGTGTCGTATGATGCCACCGATCTTCACATCCGCTGGTATTACGACGGCACACTGAACGTTTCCGCCAATTGCATCGACCGCCATTTGGCCACCCGCGGCGACCAAACCGCTATCATCTGGGAAGGCGACGACCCCAAGGACCACAAACACATCACCTACAAAGAGCTTCATGCGGAAGTCTGCAAGCTTGCCAATGCCATGAAAGACCGGGGGGTTAAGAAAGGCGACCGGGTCACGATCTACATGCCCATGATCCCGGAAGCGGCCTATGCCATGCTGGCCTGCGCCCGTATTGGCGCCATCCATTCGGTGGTGTTCGGCGGCTTCTCGCCGGACTCACTCGCCGATCGCATTCTCGATTGCGAATCCACCTGCGTGATTACGGCGGATGAAGGCATTCGCGGTAACAAGCACATCCCGCTCAAGAACAATACCGACGAAGCACTTGCCCAATGCCCCGATGTGAACACCGTTTTTGTAGTGAAGCACACGGGCGGCAACATTCAAATGAAGGATGGCCGCGATGTTTGGTATCACGAGACCGCCGGTACCGCGTCCGCCGACTGCCCGCCCGAAGAGATGAATGCGGAAGACCCGCTATTTATTCTGTATACGTCAGGATCGACCGGCAAACCCAAGGGCGTGTTGCACACCAGCGGCGGCTACATCGTCTATGCGTCCATGACCCATGAATATGTCTTCGACTACAAAGAAGGCGAGGTCTATTGGTGCACCGCCGATGTGGGCTGGGTGACGGGGCACAGTTACATTGTGTACGGACCGCTCGCCAATGGCGCCACCACGCTGATGTTCGAGGGTGTTCCCAACTATCCCAGCCACGCGCGATTCTGGGAGGTAGTGGACAAACACCAGGTCAATACCTTCTACACTGCGCCTACCGCCATCCGCGCCCTAATGGGTCAGGGCGACGAACACGTGACCAACAGCTCGCGTAAGACACTGAAACTGCTAGGCACCGTAGGCGAGCCGATC
>JAKSAW010000137.1 GCA_022361455.1 Pseudomonadales bacterium
AAGTGGTTCAAAACGAAAACTTATTTGAAGGCAACATCATTGAATACGATATGAAGCTACAGAAGCTGCAAGCCCATGGCAAAACTCTCTCTAGCCCAGAAGACACCGATGGGGCTAATGACGGGCGAGTTAAAATGGTGTTGCAGCCACAAACTGTAGATGCCGACACTGACCAGGAAGAAGAATCAAAGGACATCGACACAAATACAGACAACGAATCTGACAGCGATTCAGATAGCAAAATTTTAGAAACCAATACTTCAAATGACCAAGAAACTTCTGAACAGCCTGTTGAACACAGCACTAAAAACACAAAGGAACCAATCAGCGCAGAATGAGCAGATTATCCGCCACCCATTTGGCTAAGAGCTATAAAAGCAGGCGTGTCGTGGAAGACGTGTCATTGTCGATTGATAGTGGACAAATCGTTGGCTTGCTGGGACCCAATGGCGCCGGTAAAACAACCTGCTTTTATATGATCGTGGGTATTATTCCTCAGGACAAGGGCACCGTATCCATTGATGATCTCAACATAACCCATCTTCCCATGCATGGTCGTGCATCCAAGGGTATTGGTTATCTTCCGCAAGAGGCATCCATTTTCCGAAAGCTTAAAGTTAAAGAAAATATCATGTCGATATTGGAAACGCGTAAAGAGCTAAATCGCAAAGCCCGAAAAGAGAAACTAGATCAGCTTCTGGACGAGTTTCATATCAACCATATCGCTGACTCTCTCGGCATGGCGCTATCAGGTGGTGAGCGGCGCAGAGTGGAAATAGCCCGAGCACTTGCCACCGACCCAGCGTTTATTTTGCTGGACGAACCTTTTGCTGGAGTTGACCCAATTTCAGTTAATGACATTAAGCAGATCATCACCCACCTCAAAAATCGTGGCCTCGGCGTTCTGATTACAGATCACAATGTTCGCGACACCTTAGACATCTGCGAAAAGGCTTATATTGTCAGCGAGGGCCATATCATCGCCGAGGGCAGCTCTGACCAAATCCTGCAAAATGACAAAGTGAAAGATGTTTATCTTGGGCATCAATTTAAGCTTTGACCTTCGCAAAAGTTACCTATAATAAAATTAAGGCATGTAAATTGCTTTAGAGCGTTTCCAAGCATAGAATGAGCATCTTGTACGCCCACAATTAGCCTTATAACCTTTTGATATGGTTGGCGAATATTCGTCAGGTTAGGCATGGCCCACTGGGCCATGGGGTAAGCGCAGAGCCAGTACGGACGGTCGTGCTAACAAAGACAGGACCAATGGTTAGACAACCTTCCGAGAGCAATTCAAGGAATTCATGAAACCAACGTTACAGCTAAAAATCGGTCAGCATCTCACGATGACACCCCAGCTGCAGCAAGCCATTCGCCTGCTCCAGCTATCATCGCTAGACTTGCAATCTGAGGTGCAAGAAGCACTGGACGCGAATCCTTTACTTGATGTGGATGAGACTCCAGAAACTGATACCAATAACGCCGAAAAAGAGTCTGCAGAAACCCCTGGGGCTAACGAAGCAGCCGACGCCAATAACGAGCCGGTTGTCGATTTCTCTGAGTCCAGCAAGGACTCCTCGACAGAAAGCGATTTACACACCCAATCTAGTGAAGACGCATCCGTTGATTTAACCAATCAGAGCGATTTGCCTGAAGACCTACCGGTGGACAGCAACTGGGATGATGTTTACCAGGAGACCAGTTACTCTGCCCCCGTTGGCTCTGGCGGCGGTGACGACGAAGATTACGACTTTGAAAGCCGAAATAGTGAAGAAGAAACACTTTACGATCAGCTAATCTGGCAACTCAACCTTACCCCCATGTCGCAAATGGATAATGCCATTGCGATTGCCATTATCGAGGCTATTGATGAGCGCGGCTATCTCACAAGCAGTGTCAGCGAGATTCGCGAAAGCATTCTTGCCCAAACCGAGATTGTCACCGACTTATTTAGACTGCAGGACGAAGAGCTAATTGCCCTAGGGATTGATCCCAAGGAAGCCCTCGGCGATGAGGATTCTGAAGCAAGCGAATCACCAGCAGATCAACAATCGGACAGTGACACGCCAGATTGGCACGATATCAGCGAAGAGGAAGTTGCTGCCGTACTGCATAGAGTGCAACAGTTTGATCCGCCAGGTGTTGGCGCCCGAGATCTACGTGAATGTTTGTTGATTCAGCTCAACCAGCAACCCAAAGATACCCCGTATCTTGAAGAAGCGGTAAAAGTGGTTGATATATTTATAGAGCAACTGGGGTCCCGTGATTTCAGCGCAATCATGCGTAAAGGCAAGTTAAGCGAACAACAGCTCAAAGAAGCCATCAAGCTTATTCAAACCTTAAATCCTCACCCCGGTTCGAACGTAGACTCGAATCGCACGGAATACGTCATCCCTGATGTAATTGTCTATAAAGACAAAAACCGCTGGAAAGTAGAGCTAAACCCGGAAGCGACTCCGCGATTAAAAGTGAACCAAGGGTATGCATCGCTAATACAACGGGCCGACTCGAGTAGCGACAACACCTTTCTGAAGAATAACCTTCAAGAAGCCCGCTGGTTTATCAAGAGCTTAATGAGTCGCAATGAAACTCTACTAAAAGTGGCTACTCGAATTGTCGAGTACCAAATCGATTTCTTCGAAGAAGGCGAAGAATCCATGAAACCCTTGGTACTCCATGATATTGCTGAAGCGGTGGAAATGCATGAATCCACTATCTCAAGGGTGACAACACAAAAGTACATGCATACCCCTAGGGGTATCTATGAACTCAAGTACTTTTTCTCTAGCCATGTGAGCACTGGATCCGGCGGAGAATGTAGCTCTACAGCAATCCGAGCTATGATTAAAAAATTGATTGCTGCCGAAGAGCCTAAGAAGCCTTTAAGCGACAGCAAAATCGCTAAGATGCTCGAAGAGCAGGATATTAAGGTGGCGCGACGCACGATTGCCAAATATCGAGAGGCGATGAATATACCGCCTTCCAACGAGCGCAAGAGGCTGGTATAAATAAAGCAAGGTTCTATATACATCGGCAAAGCTAGCCGGTGTTTTTACCACCACCACGTAAGGAGTGGCTTATGCAAGTAAGTATCAGTGGACACCACGTAGAAGTAACTGACTCCCTAAAGGACTATACCACTGAGAAGTTATCGAAATTGGAGCGCCACGCGGCCGACATCGTTAGCATCAAGACAATACTCAGCATTGAGAAAACCCGCCAAAAAGCCGAAGCCACCATCCACGTAAAAGGCGCAGACTTATTCGCACACGCAGAATCAGATGACATGTACGCAGCTATCGACGCCCTGTCCGACAAACTCGACAGGCAAGTGATTAAGCACAAAGAAAAGAATCACAGCCGTCGCCAAGGACATGCTCGTTAATTAAAGAGTTTTAATCCAATGGATGTAAACGAAATCATCTCGCTTGACCGCACCTTCTACGATGTAGAGGGCACCAGTAAAAAGCGAGTTTTAGAAAATGCTGCTGGGCTTATAGCCCAGCAAGCCCCCGAATTCACAGCTAACGAACTCTTCGATAGCTTAATCTCCAGAGAAAAACTTGGCAGCACCGCGATCGGCAAAGGTGTCGCGATCCCCCATTGCCGCGCTAAGCATTGCACCAATACTGTGGGTGCATTATTGAAGCTTCAAGAACCAGTAGATTTTGATGCAATGGACCATGAACCTGTCGACCTAATGTTCGTACTCTTGGTACCCGAAGAAGCTACCGAAGAGCACCTGCAACTGCTCAGCCAAGTCGCGCAACGATTTTCAGATGAAAACATACGAGATGCACTAAGACGCGCCACTGATAAGGAACATTTTTTTCAGAATTTTGTGGGCTAGCGCACTTAGAAGTAATCAAGTTGACACCTGAATACGTTTATCATCAAGGTAAAAAAGCCAAAGGTGCCTCATGGAAATCGTGATCATCAGTGGCCGGTCTGGTTCCGGCAAAACCACTGCACTGAATGTATTAGAAGATATCGGTTATTATTGCGTCGATAACCTTCCTGTCACCTTGCTACCTGCTCTAGTCAACGAACTGGTGCAACCCATGGTTAATGAGCTGCCTAAAGTAGCTGTAGGTGTTGACGCCAGAAATCATCCCAGCCAGTTAAGTCAATTTCCCCAGGTTCTCGAACAATTAAAAGAAAAGACCAGCAAGGTTCAGGTCATCTACCTAGATGCAGATGAATCCACGCTACTAAAACGCTTCTCTGAAACACGCCGCAAACACCCTATCAGTGATGACCACATCTCTTTAAAGGAAGCTATCCAACGGGAAAAAGAGCTGTTAGATCCGATAGCCAGGGCATCATCACTGCAAATTGAGACCAGTAAATTAAACCTGCATGGCCTCAGAGATCTTATCAAAGAAAGAGTTGGTGACAGTTCCGAAGGCATGGCGATCCTGTTTCAATCGTTCGGCTTTAAACATGGCATCCCAACGGATACTGACTTTGTTTTTGATGTTAGAAGCTTGCCCAACCCCCATTGGATCACTGGCCTACGCCAACAAACAGGTTTAGATGAACCAGTCATGAGCTTTTTAGCATCCCACGATTCAGTGAACGATATGATCGAAGACATAGAAGCTTATCTAACGAAGTGGTTACCAACCTTTGAGGAAAACAATCGTAGCTATACCACGATTGCTATCGGCTGCACTGGAGGCCAACATCGTTCCGTTTATATCACCGAACGATTAACGGAACACTTCCAAAACCTATATCAAAATGTCCAGGCTAGACACCGAGAACTATAGTCTTCATACTCCGGATCTGTGCTTATTACTTGCTCACAGATAAACCATTAAAAATATAAAAACCAAATGCCAGAAAAAGCCAATATCGAAATAATTAATAAATTGGGCCTACACGCAAGAGCAGCCTCCAAGTTAGTGGCAACCGCTAGTCGTTTCGAATCCAAAATAGACATCAACAAAGATGGCCAAGTAGCAGATGCCAAGAGCATCATGTCAGTGCTGATGCTAGCCGCCAGTAAGGGTGCCCACCTAGATATCGAAGCCAACGGCAATGATGAAAAAGAAGCTCTTGATGCTATCTGCCTACTCATCAACAACCGCTTCGACGAACCAGAATAAGCCAGTCATAAACTACCAAGAATAATCTGATTGTGCAGCGCCAATCCCGCCGGTAGAATAGCGCCGCAAACCGATGAAAGGAAAATTTCCGTTATTTAACCGGGTTTTACACCACACCTTCCATTTTTAAAGCTAAACTTAGCGGCGAACCCTTCGGTTTCTGTCGAGTGTTCCCATAAGTTCCCATAGTTGTCTGCAACCAGCGTAAATCGAGTAGTTTGTCGGCTGGTGCTGTATTTGCTGTATGTAAAGAGTCGAACGGAATGGCAAAGAACCCTAACGCAAAAATCGCCCAGCAAACGCTTGAAGCGTTTAACAAAGCGCTTAACTCGGGAACCTTTGTCGAAGTTCGTCGTATGCTCCGCGCCATGCGGCCTGCGGAAGTCGCTCACCTTATAGAGTCATCACCTCCTCGCGCCAGAAATATTCTCTGGAAACTCATCAATAAAGATGAGGAAGGAGATATTCTCCAGTACCTCAACGATGAAATCGCCGTCGACTTTCTGCGCCATCGAGATACCCAAGACATTCTCGATACCGTTGAGGATTTCGATATCGATGACGTGGCTGACTTACTCCAAGAGCTACCAAGGACCGTTACTAAACGAGTCTTGGAAGCCATGGATGACCAAAACCGCCAGCGTATAGAAGCTGTTCTATCTTATGATGAGGATACCGCAGGCGGCTTAATGAACCCGGATAGTATCACTGTTCGTCCGGACATTACCCTGGATGTAGTGCTTCGTTATATCCGATTACATGATGAATTGCCTGATATGACCGACTCTATTTTGGTAGTTAGTCGCCGGGATAAGTTTATCGGGGTAATACCACTAACAAAGCTAATTATTAGCGACCCATCCATGAGTGTTCGCGATGCGATGCTCACCGACGTGACCGCAATTCCTGCAGAAACATCCGCGAAAGATGTGGCCAAACTGTTCGAACAGCAAGACCTGGTAAGCGCCCCCGTGGTTGATAGTGATGGTCGACTCCTTGGACGTATCACCATTGATGACGTGGTTGATGTTATTCGTGAAGAGGCGGATCACTCACTGATGAGTATGGCTGGTCTCGATGAAGATGAAGATACCTTTGCACCCGTTTTTAAAACCACTAAGCGCCGTTCAGTGTGGCTCGGCATTAATCTATTAACAGCTTTGTTAGCATCCGGTGTAATCGGGTTATTTCAAGATACTCTGGACAAGGTGGTAGCTCTGGCTGTTCTCATGCCAATTGTCGCCAGCATGGGGGGCATTGCCGGCAACCAAACCCTAACCATCGTGATTCGTGGTATGGCTCTGGGACATGTGGGTTCCAGCAACTCTCGCTGGCTGTTTTCCAGAGAGATAGCTGTGGGAGCCTTAAACGGGGTTCTATGGTCTTGCGTGATCGGCGCAGTGGCCTCATTTTGGTTTAACGATTACTCCCTAGGCATCATCATTGCGGCGGCCATGGTGATCAACTTACTCATCGCTGCTATGGCAGGTGCCTCACTACCCATGCTCCTTGAAAAGCTCGGTATCGACCCTGCGCTTTCGGGTGGCGTTGTCCTTACAACTATTACGGATGTTGTGGGTTTTTTCGCCTTTTTAGGCCTTGCGACCGCCTTTTACGGCTAACTTTTAGACAATTCTTAGCATCGCAGTATTTTGCGAAACAGCGTTTCACATCAGTCGGTTATATCTGTTAAAGTTAGACCGTTGAGAGATTCCGAGTAAATTACTCAGGTTTATTCCAATCGAGTCGAAACCAGCCTAAGCAGGCTCCCTATGCGGACTATGTGAACTCTGCTTGAGGGTATCGGCTCGTGATATTTGCCACACTAAGCACACAATAGAGAGGGGACCAGCAACATGGCCTTTGAATTACCTGAACTTCCTTATGCGAAAGATGCCCTAGAGCCACACATTTCTTCTGAAACATTAGACTTTCACCACGGCAAGCATCACGCGACATACGTAACCAAATTAAATGGCCTAGTAGAAGGCACTGACATGGCTGGTAAGAGCCTTGAAGAGATCGTTAAGTCCTCTTCTGGTGGTGTTTTCAACAACGCAGCTCAAATCTGGAACCACACTTTCTACTGGAACAGCCTAAGCCCAAATGGTGGTGGTGAGCCTACTGGTGCGATTGCCGAAGCAATCAACGCTGCTTTCGGTTCTTTCGAAGACTTCAAAGCGCAATTCAACGATAAAGCAGTAAACAACTTTGGTTCTAGCTGGACTTGGTTAGTGAAAAAAGCTGACGGTTCACTCGATATTGTGAACACTAGCAACGCTGCTACCCCAATTACAGAAGAAGGTGTAACACCTCTGATTACTGTTGATCTTTGGGAGCATGCTTACTACATCGACTACCGCAACGTACGCCCTAAATATCTAGAAGGTTTCTGGGCTCTTGTGAACTGGGAATTCGCTAACGCCAACCTTGGCTAAGCGTTCTCTGCTGTCATAAGCGTTATTCGATAATGCATATCGAAACAAGAAATGGGCTTCTAATGAAGCCCATTTTCTTTGGGCTAATTTCTTTTGGAGCTTTTTTCCATTAAAGTGGTGCAAGTTTAATCGCTGGACCGCTCCCATGGCACAAGATAGCCTTTCACTCAATTCCTCCTCTTTTCTCCAAGGCCAAGAGCTAGAAATCCTATCGACTTATGTTTCTTCATTTATTGGTGCTCTTAGGGTGTCAGAAGTCGATCTTAAGAGTGCTAACGGCATTACCCGCTACATTCATGGCGGCAAAGGTGAGCCGGTCATTTTTCTTCATGGCATTGGCTCAACCAAAGCCTACTTTCGCTCCTTAATGAAAGGGCTCACAAGCCACTATGAAGTATTTGCACCAGATGTTCCTGGGCTTTATCCAAAATTAAAGTTAAACGCGAACAAACACCACTTTAGGCACCTAAGTGACTGGCTGAAGGAATTTACAGACAAGCTAGGAATAAAACGCTACACACTGATCGGTAATTCGCTCGGTGCGAGCATCGCCAGCTATCATGCATATCATCGACCTGAGGACGTTGCCAAATTATGCTTGCTATCGTTTCCGGAAACTTTCGACAAACATGGCAATAACGTTAGAACGATTATCGATGAAACCATGTGCACTATGCGCACAGAAGCTGATGTCGATAAGCTGATGGGATTATGCTTTTACAACCCACCCAATCTACATCGCATTATTAAGCGCAAGATGTTAAGACAGGCAATAGAGTTCAAGCCATTTGTTCAAGAAATGGTAAATGATATGCAGTCGAACCAAATTCAATTGCTAGCGAAAATCCAACGAATTAATTGCCCGACGCTACTCATTAGTGGTGAAGATGATCCTGTTTGTCCACCACCGTTTGCGGAAAAAATGAGGGATATCATGCCTAATGCAAGACTACATGTGTTGGCTAAAAGTAAACATGTTACTTTTTTAGAGCGCCATCGTCTGGTAGAAAAGTTACTTAGAGATGACTTACTCGTTACTAACTTTTAGCTGCTTCAGCTCGTATTATTTCCATGAACAAATCAATCCGAAATAAATATTTTACCGCGTAGATATTCGTAGCAATAGCCACCGATAATGACCCGTTCACCTTTGTTTTCACAGAAGAGTTCTCCACCACGGCTAGATAATTGGCGGGCATGTAATTCCTGTTTATCGAGTCTATTGGACCAATAAGGTATCAGTGTGCAATGAGCTGAACCAGTTACAGGATCTTCTGGGATCCCTGCACCCGGCGCAAAAAAGCGCGACACGAAATCACAATCATCGCCGGGCGCGGAAGCAATAATCGCAAAGGTCTCCAGCTTTTCGATGGCTTGAAAATCCGGCTTTAATGCTCGCAGCACTGTTTGATCCTTTATAATCAATAGAGAATCTCGGTCTTGGAACCCTGCTTCAATTTCTACTCCCAAAGCCTGTTCAAACTGATCGAGCTTTTCAATTTCAACACCAGGTCGTGACGGAAAATCCAATTGCAGCAATTCATTTTCTCGCATTACAGATAGAGTTTCGCTATTACTCTTAAAGTTAATACGGCTACTCTCTTCATAACCATCTTTAAACAACACATAAGCGGCTGCCAAAGTAGCATGACCACATAGATCAACCTCTACCTGAGGTGTAAACCAACGAATTAACCAGC
>JAKSAW010000816.1 GCA_022361455.1 Pseudomonadales bacterium
CGACGAGGTCCTCGACCTCTACTCCGCTGCATAGCCTGTCCTCCACCTGTGGCAGGGCGGGTGTCAGACCAGCGCGCCACGTCACCTAACGCCTCAAGCTCTGCCAATGGCCATGGTAATTGGTGCAGGTTCATATCTCGTAGCTGCGGTTCTTTGCCCCGTTCGCGTTTGAATGGATGTAGAAATTCCTCGCAAATCATGGTCAACGAGTTGTCGGCGCTCCATAGGGCTCTATCGAGGTTTGGCTCCCCGAATCCACAGTGTCTCACCAATTCGATTGTTTGAGCCTTGGTTGGAGCCCCTCTTGCGGGTAGAAACATACGCTTCATCGCGTCAGTCCACTGCGCGGAATGCACAATCAGTCCGCGAATGCTTTCTGGCCACAGGTTAGAGTATCTGGCCATTAACTGGGCCGCCATTCGTGCGCAAAGTGCTGAAGCGGCACTGGTGGCATTGCTCGTGGTCAGCAGGCGTTCAGCTGAATTTGCATGGGTTGTCAGCAGACTTAGGCTTGGCATCCAGGCGGCACCTAAACCGTCCTTTGCCACATTGCCACCTTCGAACACCACATCGGGCTTTAATGGCCAATGTGCTTGCCATGTTTGTGAGCTGGTACTGAAAGGGCTTAAACCACCAATCTCCGCAATCGGAGTGTAGTGCCCTGCATCCGCCTCAGTGATTCTTGCGAGGTTGGTCATGGCACCCACAGTCAAAGCATTCCATGCCTGCGCCGGATCATGAATGCCGTCGGAGCCATTGCTGTGCGGGTATTCCATCCAAGCGTTAGGGTCTTTAATGTTACCGGCCGAGATCACAAATAGTTTTTGCACCTCACCTTGTGCGTCTGCATCATAGGCAAGCCGGTCAATCGTTGCAGACCAAGCTGAAGGTCGCCCTCGGTCACGATTGTCTCTGGCGGTAATCGCCATACTGAAAACCCGTTTGCGGTGCGGCGCAGTAACTGCTGGTCGATCAACAGCCTCAGAGGTCAGGTAGCCATGCAGAATGGCGTCACCGCCATTGGTCCCATCTTCTGGCAGCAACTTAACGGATTCCAAACGATGCGAAACCGTTACTGGCATCTGAGTTGAGAGAGCTTCGGTCAGGTTGCCAAGCAGGGCAAGCCCTGCCATTTCTGTACCATGCCCCTCGTCATCATCCACCCCCCATGCAGGTTCAACACTGTGTTTGTCTGCATGAACAATGGCTTGCTGCAACAACGGGTGACCATTGTTTACTCCAGTATCAAGCAGGCAAACATAGGGCGCATCTGTACCGTCAGCGGGAAAGGTTAAGCGGTCGTTTAGCTCATCAATCCACTGTGGCTGCTCTTCTGGAGTTAATGCATCAAAGAATTCAGCCGTTTCTTTGGCGCGGCGCAATTCTGCGATGCTGTTTAAAGCCATCATCGAGCGCTTCATTTGTCCGACTGAGCCATATACCAGCAGCACGGAGCGTTCAGGGAAAAAGAGCTCGCCAGGCGCAATGCGGAAATTCAGGCCAGTTGCCGTCTCTCGGAAGTGATTGACAATCCCTTGGCGATCGCCTCGCGTCGGCAGCC
>JAKSAW010000818.1 GCA_022361455.1 Pseudomonadales bacterium
GTAGATGCCACGAGTAGCGTTGTAAATAGGGAGGCTCGCTTTGAAGTAGAATAAAGCTTACTTAGTAACCTTATTGTCATTTATCCCCCGGTGACTGTCATTGTGATTGTTATATGGTGCAGGTATTGAAAATTGATGTTATGCGCTACGGGTATGAATGTTAATGGTGCTGACAGTTTGATAATAGGGATGAACTGTGCGATCGCTCCAGGTTTGGCCCGTTTGGGCGATGGCTGCCTGATTGTGGAATGGGGCAGGCTTGGGATATGCCACACGGAATACAATTTAAGATAAAGCACAATTACGCCCCCGCGAGAATAGCGATTCATCCCGCACGGCAAGGGCCCTGCTGGGTTCATTGCTTGAGAGGTAAAAGACGGGAGACGTATGGAGTGTCATGCTAATAATGGGAGTTCACTATGCAATACGATCCTAAGACCCGCCGCCTTGAAACCGATGACGGTAAACTAATCAAGAAGATTTATTGCCCTCTGGCCAAAAAATGGGAGCAACTTATGCCGTGGACCGCCGACTGGTCTCAGAGGCTTGCAGAGTATGAGGCCGGTGAAGGCGGAGAGTATGGCAGCGAAACAGAAACCTTGCAGACTCCGCCGCTGAAGAAATACTGTGGTTCATGCCAGAAATGTGTCCTCGACGCCAATTCCTTTACAGAAGCCCAGATCCAGGCTGTGGTGCAGGTCAACCCGGAAGTTTGCCTGCATCTGACTAGTGACCACCCCGAGCTCACCATCAACGGTGGGGCTATTCCTGAAGATAATCGAGAGTGTGGCTACAACGGCGCCACCCTGAAAGGGCTGCCCATAGTCCAGACCGCCCGCTCGCTTGCTGCCATTGAAGATGGTGTTAAACGAGGCTATCGACTGGTTCGACCGATAATGGAATCCTCCCCCGATATCGGCAGATCATTCAGATTGGCTTACTCTCCATTGCACGAAAAGGTTTGGGTGGGCATGGATTATCTCGCCTCGTATCGATACTGGAGGGATGATAAAAGTGCTGTGAGTATCAATTTCACGTACAACAGCGATAAGCACTTTTCCCCATTAGCTCTGTACCTTGTTCCTGCTGACCTGCAGCCAGGGCAGGTTGTCCATGTTGCCGATGTTATTGAAGATATTGTGCGCATTCGTTATTCCACCCGGGCGGGGAGTGGCACTAGCAGACTGAAATCGGCAAACGCTATTTGGACGGGGGAGTCGTTGGATATTGAC
>JAKSAW010000281.1 GCA_022361455.1 Pseudomonadales bacterium
CTGATTCGGTATGACGGGTATCACGGAAAAGTCTTTGTCACCATGGCGGCCGAGCCTGACGGGATTTCCGATAATTGGATCAAAGCTCTGTATGAAGACCGGGACGGTTATTTATGGATTGGAACCCGAAATTCGGGACTTGACCGATATGATCCTGCAACCGAGAGCTTTAAACATCACCGGCATGACCCCTCGAATCCTGGTTCGATCATAAGTGATCGAGTGCAGGCCGTCCTGGAAGATAGACATGGAAATCTATGGGTCGGCACGAATAAGGGCTTGTGCCGACTTGATGATACGCGTGCCGACTTCGAGAAAATATCGACATCGGAATTGGAATCGTCAGGTGATTTATTTATTACCTGCCTGGTGGAAGCAGCGGATAAGAAAATCTGGGTTGGAACCAAGTCCGGACTTTTCTTACTGGGGCCCGGTGGAAAGTTAACAGCTCATCGAGTGGAAGAGGAAACACCCACCGCCGGCTTGCATGTGACGAGCCTTATGGAAGACAAAACCGGACGCATCTGGGTTGGAACCTATTCCAGTGGATTGATTCAATTCAAGCCCGGAGGGCCGGCGAATGATCACTTCCGTGCCGGAAAAACCCCCGGTCTGGGCGCGGATCGTATCCATACCCTGCTCCAGGATTCGAAAGAACACATCTGGGTGGGAACGGACGCCGGTTTGTCACAATGGGTGGAATCAGAAAAACGTTTCATCCAACACCGGCATGATCCACAGGACATGTACAGCCTCTCGTTGGATCGGGTGACTTCACTCTTTCAGGATGATGGGGAAGTTCTTTGGGTCGGCACCTCTTCCGGATTGAACAAATGGGATACCAACACAACCTTTTTCCAGCACATCAAACCCCATCCGGAAAGCAACGGTCTGGTACATCATCTGGTAACGGCGTTTCACGAAGATCTGGACGATTCCGTCTGGATCGGAACCTACAACGGCCTGACCCATTGGGATCGGCGCCGGAATGAATTTGTCAATTACAAGCACGATCCCAACAACCCGAAAAGCTTGGGGGACAACCGAATCGCGTCACTCCTTGTGGAGGAAAACGGCCTGATCTGGATCGGGAGTTACGTGGGCGGGCTCAACCGCTTTGACCCGACAACGCAAGCGTTTAAGAGATATAAAAACGACCCCGACAATCCGAATTCTTTGGGCTCTAATGGTGTCACCCGAATTATTCCCGGAGATAACGGCACCCTCTGGCTGGGTTGCATGGGCGGGGGCTTGAATATATTCGACCCCGAGGAAGAAGTCTTCACCCGGTTTGTCCATGACCCTGAAGATCCCCGA
>JAKSAW010000819.1 GCA_022361455.1 Pseudomonadales bacterium
CTTAAGCCGATCGCTATACCCAGTGGAACAGCAATAAATGCCGCAACAAAGAACCCGCTCATTACAGTCACCAAGCTTGTACCAATCTGATCAATAAAGGTTTCCTTACCGGTATATTTACGAATCCGTGGTACATAGTCAGGGTCTTGAGCGACTCGATCCGCATTACGCTTTTCTTGGCGCTCATAGAAGGCAGCTTCTTTTTCTCGTTCCGATACATGCTCGCTGTACAAGTTACCAAATTGCTCCCATACCGCAGCTGGCCCAGGAAACTTTCCTAACGACGTATCTATGTTGCTCGCAGCAAAAGACCACATTACTAAGAACACCAATACGCCCACCAAAGGGATCGCCACTTGCTGTGTCAACCGGTTCACAACGGCTTGAGTTTTTGGTGACATACTTCTTACACTCACATTACTTCTTCGAATTGAAGCTGCCTCGGCCATAATTCATTCCTCTTTTGGCTAGACAAATATTGTTAAATAGAGATCAGGGGCTCGGAGCCTAGGGCAAGCTTAAAGCTTCACCCCAGACTTAAGACCGATCTTGAACTTGTCGATATATTCGTTTGGTTTTGAGCCATCAAACGTTACGTTGTCGATGAACTCAGACTGAGGTGGCTTGAAGCCAGTTTCAGTAGCAAAGTCAGGGAAATCAGCTGCTTTTGCTTTACCTTCAGCAATTAGCGATTTAGCTGCTTTGGTGTAGATATCAGAACGGTAAACTTTCTTGGCAACGTCTTTGTACCAATCATCGCTCTTATCTTCTGAAATCTGACCCCAACGACGCATTTGAGTTAAGTACCAAATCGCATCTGAGTAGAAAGGATAGGTAGCGTTATAGCGGAAGAACACGTTAAAGTCTGGTACTTCTCGCTTATCACCTTTTTCATACTCGAATGTTCCAGTCATGCTGTTCGCAATAACATCGTAATCCGCACCTACATAGTTAGATTGGGAAAGAATTTTCACTGCCGCAGGGCGATTAGCGTTATTATTCTCATCCAACCACATTGCAGCGCGAATCAATGCACGAGTTAGACGAACAGTAGTGTTTGGATACTTCTTAGCGAACTCTGCTGTAATACCAAATACTTTTTCTGGGTTGTTTTTCCAGATTTCATAGTCAGTAATAACCGGTACGCCAATACCTTTGAATACCGCTTGTTGGTTCCAAGGTTCACCCACACAGTAACCATAAATAGTTCCTGCTTCTAAGGTTGCAGGCATTTGTGGTGGTGGAGTTACTGACAACAATGCATCGGCATCAATTTGGCCAGACACATCACCTTTATGAGGCGCGTAGTAACCAGGGTGGATACCACCAGCCGCTAACCAGTAGCGCAGCTCATAGTTATGAGTGGATACAGGGAAAACCATACCCATATTAAATGGCTTGCCTTGATCTTTATATTTTTCAACGATTGGTTTTAAGTAATCTGCCTTGATCGGATGAACGGGTTTGCCATCAGCCATTTTTGGCAGGCTAGGCTTCATTTGCTTCCAGATATCGTTTGATAGGGTGATACCATTACCGTTTAGGTCCATAGAAAATGGGGTGATGATATGCGCTTTAGTACCGTAACCGATAGTCGCTGCTAATGGTTGACCCGCTAACATATGGGCACCATCTAAACGGCCATCAATAACACCGTCTAATAATACTTTCCAGTTAGCTTGCGCTTCGATAGTGACATACAAACCCTCTTCTTCGAAGTAGCCATTTTCGTAAGCAATGGCGATTGGTGCCATATCCGTTAATTTAATAAAACCGAACTTAAGCTCTTCCTTTTCTGGCCAACCCAACTTCTCCGCACTAGCTGGTGCACTTACCATTAAGGCACCCACTGAGAGAGAAGCAACTAAGGCTCCCTTCACTTTGGTAATGCACTTTTTCCAAGTGACTGTTTTAAACTGCATACTAACAACTCCCATTATTGGTCAACTAAATATTTCATTGATATAGCTAGTTAATCCAAGAGTTGTGCCAAGAATCTTTATTGAAGATCATTTACCGCATAATTTGGCTCACCGCACCAAAGTGGACAGAATAAGCCGGGTTTTTAAGTGCTTATTACCATGTGAGTGCACAAATTCTTTAAGCTCGCACTCTTTTGGAACCCAGAAAATCACTCGCACCGAATGTGCTCAAGCTTCCTTTAAGATTTAACGCACCAAAACACACCATTTTCACACTTAACAATTATTTTTTGGGCAAAATAGCTGAGTCAAACCCTAGGCAAAAAAAACCCACCAGTCGTTGGTGGGTTACCTAGTCTTAGAAGGTAGGAGAGAACAGAGGATAAATCTTGGTTTTAATTCTTACTAATCAATTATGACTTAGTTAGAGGTACACGGATGACAACACCACCCATTACATCACCCAATTTGAAGTCTGACTTAGGCGTATCTTTGTGATTGTTGTGGCAGTCAACACAAGGACCAGCTACAGCAACATCTGGATATACCGCTGTATAGTAGTCAACCCCACCTAAAGATTCAGTGCCATAGAAATTCTTACCAGGATTATCAACAATATATTGAAGTCCTTCTTTTTCTAAAGGCGTTTTAGGTGCATTTTGCTTGTTAACAGGCCAGATTGATTGCAAAGAGTAGGTAAACTCACTTGTCATGTCGCTGACTAACTCTGAGCCAAAACGGAACATTTGCGCAGGTAATGGTGCACCACTATCCAAATCTTCCCAATGTTCATTTGGCTTAATCACGTCGGCACCGGCTGGCCCTAAGCGCTTGATAATTAATTTGGTGTAGTTGGTTCTATCAGCCTTCATCACAGCGAACAAAGAATCTGTGTAAACCTGAGGATCAATACCAGCAGGCTCAGAGGTTTCAGATCCGCAGCCCACTAAGGATGCAGCTAACCCCAAAGTCGCAACAGTTGCGAGCTTTTTCATTGGTGAAGGTTTTTTCATGGTGGTACTCCTTGGTGTTTTCAAACACTTGATTAGTAAGTTAATACACGCTATCTCTCTTGGTTGAATTTCTTTTCTCTACCCAGTCCAAAGACTCAATGTGTTTATCAGGCATTCCCACAAAGTTACTCTCTACTAATCTTTCGTCCGCTAATGCGTTCAACGAAAATTGCAAACCATGACAATCTAGGCAAACAGGTCTAATCATTTTTTCATTGGGCCTTAAAGTGTCGTTTTGATTATGATTTACTTTAAAACCTTTTATGCCTTTATCGTTCACCTCAACTTTTGGCATATGACAGGTTGCGCATGTCACTTTGTTTGCACCACTTTCATCTTTTAATGAAAAGTGTTTACTGTTTTCAAAATTATTACTGTGCTCATCATTGTGGCATGAAACACATGCATCAACCGCCGCAAACTCAGTTTCAAACTCATGTGCCATATGGCAACTGTTACAACTTAGTTCTTTATGTTCCTCTAATGATCCACTCTTGTGCATTGCGAGCTTAGAATCATCAGGAGACATGGCTGATAAACCTGCAGCAAGTCTCATACCATGTTTTCCTTTTAAGAAAGTTTCTACCTCAAACCCATGGCAAGACTGACAATTTTCATGGCTTGGTATCTCGACATAATCTTCACCACTACCATGACACTGACTACAGTTAACACCCGACTCAGCATGGGATGAATGTAGCCAGCCATCCATTAGCTCTTTACTTTCATCAGAGTTATCGGCGTCACTCAATGAAAGCGGTTGCGCATCAAAACCAGTGACCTTGGCTAGTTTTTCCAAGTTAGACTCGTAAAAATCATCATGCGTTTTCATCGCAGGTAATATATTTGGCTCATGCAGGTGCTTAGCTAAAAAGTCTTCATATAGTGCGCGATTATCATGATAGTTATGGCAACCTGCAGATTGGCAACTATCATAAGGCAAGTCTTTGTGCGACTCTCTTTCGTCACCAATTTCTTCATGGCAGTGGTAACAATAATCTGAAGGCAAGCTAACCCCCATATCAGAAATCATTGCATCTTGGTGCTCTAAATGACAGCTTGCACAATAACGGGCATCCAAGATCTCTAGCAGGTCTGCATTTCTTGGATCGGTAAACTTTTTTCTAGGATGAGAATCAAGAGACTTCTCCAACTCTTCGCCATGACAGTTTATACATGCATCCTGCAAAACTTCTTCGCCACCAAATGGATCTATATGGCAAGTATCACAAGCCATTTCGATTTGAAAATGACCATGAGTGACTGCACCTGGCAAAAAGTTGGGCTTCTGTTCCTTGAATAACAGCTCATATCCAAAGAAACCCAGAATAGCGACCGTTACTAACAGCCAAATAATCCAACTGATTTTTTTCATAACACGAAGGCGAGTCGCCTTTACTACCTTTTACTGTTAGAAGAAGTAGACAGAAAGCACATGCAAAGCAAGTAGCGCCGGCAATGGCCAAAATAGAATGATGTGGCCCCAAGTGGTGTACTTTCTTAATTGATTGTTAGTTGCAATTGGCAACCTGTTGACGAGAGAAAGAACGAGTGTTGTTGATGCTCCCAGCAACGCCAAGGCAAGAAAATTAATCATTAGCATGCCATTAATATTGCTACCCAAATCAAATCCTGTATGCAGGAACAACATTGCTAAGGCAGTGCCACCTAATAAACCATGGACCACGCGCCATTTATTAAAACTACCGAAGCTAAACTTCTTAACACGCTTTCTTGCGGAAACAATCATGGAAATAAATGCAATACCAATTAAGGTAAAACCAGTCACCTGGCGCGTAAAAGAATCTCGCAAGAACATTTCCCACCAATGGGCATCAAGTACGGAACTTGCATAAGGAAGTGGATTAACTAATAGCAAAGCCAGAGCAACACCGAGCACAAACAGTGTAACTAAAGTGAACCCACCGACTTTTTGTTTTTCTTGATTGACTGCTTGCCCCATATAAGACTGCAACAAAGGAACACAGGTACCGCAAGTCGTACCTGCTTTGGTGTTTTCCTGAAGAGCCGCAACTGTATCGGCTCCAGTACTAGCTGCAAGCTTAACATCACCAACAGTTACGCCATTGCACTGACAAACCACAGCTGCTTCTGGCCAATGCTCTATGGATTGAGAAGAACCTTGCTTCCATATATCTCCAGTACGACGAAACCGCCATAACTGCCATGGCAAGATGGTAACGCCCTGTTCAACGGCACGCTGAATTTCAATACTCTGCTCACATTCCCCAACTAGAATCGCACCGACTAACTTACTACGCCTTAAGAACAGCTTTCGATAGATACCATCAGCTTCGTAGCAATAAGTCTTATCAATTTGCTTTTCATGCTCGTCACCCACCAACCCCATACTAAAAACATCAACCCCTAGCACCTTTAATCTAGAGGTAGAAATAGAGCCATGATATTCAGAAGGCTTGCCACACAGCACCTTAGCCAAACTGCTTGCCTGCTGTAGGCCTGGAGCCACTAACCCCCATACTTGATTTTGATATTCGGCACATTCACCAATTGCAAAAACACCTGGGCGACTGGTTTCCAATTGCTCATTAACTCGAAAGCCCCGACCAATGCTTACATGGCCATCTTGAGCTAACTCTGTATTAGGCTTGATTCCCGTCGCAAAAATTACCGTATCGCACTCAAGTTCTTCACCATTAGACAAAATCACTCTATCCACGGTTAGACGAAATGCATTTCCCCCATCTGTGGATTGTTCGCTATAGCTTTCAACAGCAGGAGAATCACTTGATTCAATGGAGACCACATGAGTCTCTAAACGCAAGTCGATACCCAAAGAACTCAGATGCTCATGCAGCAATGAAGCTGACTTATTATCTAGCTGCCGGTTAAGCACTCGATTGCTATGTTGCACCAATACAACTTCGGTGTTGCCCCGCTGCATCGCTCTAGCTGCTTCTAGGCCGAGCAAGCCGCCACCGATAACCACGGTGCGACGGCTTTTCAAAGCTCGAGCAATAAGGTGCTGAACGTCAGTGAGGCTGCGGAAGCAATAAACGCCCTTTAGATCAGCACCTTTTATATTCGGCACATGGGGTTTTGAACCAGTCGCTAAAATTAATTTATCAAACTCAAAGGTGCGACCAAATTCATCCTTAACACTTTTATTTTCTGTGTCGATATGAGTAACTTTACAATTAAAGTGCTGCAGTATTTTTTCTGATAACGAGCCTTCTAAACTATTTTCAATATCGCTTAACTTAACATCACCATTTAATAGCGAAGAAAGCTTAACGCGATCATATGGCTCCCAGGCTTCCTCACCAAAAATGGTAATTCGCCCCGCATAATTATTCTTCGTTAATTCTCGAACGAGATGAACGCCGGCCGGTCCATTGCCTACAACAACAAGATGCTCGTTAGTGGTATCAGATTGTTGACTAGCTTCAATGGAAGGATCATAAACTTCCACAACGGCGTTCATAGTTAACTCCTAATTCGAACAAACAATTAATAAAATTAAGCTTTTTCGCCAAGACCTAAAAAGTCTTTAATCTTTTCCATAAACCCTTTGCCTGCTGCTTTCTCAGCAGTTGCTTTTTCCATAGCGTCAATCATGGTGTCCGCCAAAATTTGATACGTGGTGGCCCATGCTTCCTTTAACTCGTCATTCCAGTCATCGCCCAAACCTTTTTCTAGAGTAAATAGCAACGCTTCACCAACAATACTGAAATGTTCTTTCTTAACACCATAATCAAGATGCTTAACACCAAGGTTTTGTACTGTGGGTACAATCTTTTCTAAATTAGTTAAGCCTTTCACTGCAATACCAATAGTGGTCATTAATTTTTTGCCTTGCTCCGCCATATCGGCATTAGCAAACATTGGTTTTACTTCAGGAGCAATCGTAAACAAGCGGTCATAAAAGATTGACGCTGCTGTATCTGCAATAGGCGCTACCTTGGTAAAACTATCCTGAACCATTTGAACTTGTGCTTCGCTTAGCATGTGAACCCCTTAGTAGATTATTTAAATCCTATAAAAACAAATGATGCCGCTCACTAACTAGCGTTGAGCTAAGTTTTTCAAATTATCACTTTAGCAGCAGCCCCGTCTCACTATTGTGCACAGCAATATCCTTGCCAGAGTTCTTGATATTTTCAGTTCGCACCAAAAAATCACTACTTCAAGACACCAATGCATTAATCAGGGGCTCCACACCAATCTTTCGCGAGAAGCATATCCTCCGGTTAGTGCGCATAACTTAAAAAGAGCAGATAGATTGCACCATGCAAATGCATTTACTTATTTAGTGACTTTGTGATGGAATTTTCGTAGGGTGAACAAAATCCAAAGTGAATGTAGCCACTTCAGGATCTCTTCTAAGGTGTGATTTTGTTTGGTGCATAAGGCCCCGTTAGGGGGCCTATGAAAAATTCGCTAACCCATTACACCCAGGCAGCGATTAACTAAGGTAGGAAGTTGGTTTTCGATATGAGTTAGGAGTTTTTCCGAAAACGCATAATAGGTATCTATAATTTCTGTGGTCACTCTATAAATCATTTCACTATCAACAGTAATACTAACGCCCTCAATAATGTCATTACTTAATAGATGCGTTAGATAATCCCGCTTAACCTTGGCTTGGGCCAACTCATTCCCAGGAATAAGATACTTCTGCAAAGGCTCATCCAAATCATGAATAAGGAGATCCATTTTCGCTGTTAAACGATTTAATTCCTTCAGAGAAAAATCCATCCGGCCTTTAGTAAAGCTGTCGCATTTATGACTTGCTGCAGCGTGAGTTGCTAAACCACGCAGCTTTGCCAGCAATTCAAAGCAATCCGGGATACTAGTACAAGCCAACGCATTTAATTGCGAGATAACTTTGATTGCCAAAGGATCATTTAAAAGTTCGGCAAACAAATTAAAGTGCTGAACAATAATGTCACCCTTACCGCGCAGCATTCTTAATAAATACTCAATGAGGTGTGAGTGATATTCAAAATTCTCAAGCACCGCATCGTCTTGCCAGTTATGGCTAATTGTTTTCCAAGCACCGATAACGTTTTGCTTATCAACCGCCTCAATCACCTCATCAGGCTCAAGCATCAATAGATCAATCCGCAGCGCGATTTCTTTTTGCAAAGGCGGCATACGTTCAGCGAAGCGATCATCGCCACCTAATAGGGCCATGGTTGCACCACGGTGGCGCTGAATACAGGCAATCAGTCCCAGCATGGACCGAACCAATAGAATAGTCTCTCGCGCGGATTTCTGGCCCTGTCGCACTCCCTGCAGGACCTCCTTAAAGTTACTGTTTAAAAACAATGAATTAGCGCCCTCTTCATAGGATGCTAAGGCAACTATCTCAGACATCTGTTTATTATGCTCCGAATTTTCTCTTCTACGCCCGATAGAGCAAGATATGTTCCAAAATCCGAAAAGCCCCGGAAACTGTTAACTTCAGCGGCATAGCCTACAATTTAGAAACCTCTTTCGTGGAAGAAAATGGACCACCGTGATGCAAAATGTAGCAAAGCAAGTCAATCAGCTACCTGATGGTATATTCTCCAAAGATGGCGTTGTCGACGCCCTTACTTTTCAGCTATGCAATACTCGTTACGCTATTCCTATTTCTCAAGTGCGATATATTGAACAAATCACCAAGTCGACCCGACGCGTGGACACTCAACACGGCCCATTTGAAGTCACTGATTATCAAGGCAAAACTGTTCATGTCATCGACTTTGCAGAACTTACCCACGGACATTCCTCCCACAAGGACAATGCGGCCCTGGTGACTCAACTAGAACAAAGGGAACAGGATCATGTGGATTGGCTGGATGCACTCGAAGAATCTGTAAAAACGGGCGTAGCCTTTACCAAAGCAACGGATCCCCACCAATGCGCTTTTGGCAAGTGGTACGACCACTTTGCACCCGATGATGAAATTCTCGCAGACATCATGAAGGACTTTGACGCCCCACATAAGCGCATTCACAGCCTAGCTGAGAAGCTGCTAGGACTAGTTGCACAGAACGAAAAAGCTAAGGCATTGAATATATTAGAAAAAGAGCGCAATACCACTCTCATCAAACTACGCAATTTGTTTGATGTCGCCCGCGACCGCATCAAAACCATGACGCGCCCGGTGTTTGTGTTCGTGTGCAATAAGCGCAATGGTTTGGTGGCGCTGCGATTGGATGCCATTGACGACATTATCCTATTTGATCAGAAACACTACGCCCACTACGATTCCATGCCTGGAACCTCCGGGAAAGACCTACCCATCTTCGCAGGCTACCTTAGTGAAGACGGACAGAATCATATGCCCTACATCCTCCTAGATTGGCGTCAGTACGACCGCTAAATCCTCAACATAATCAGGGCCATAACGCATTTGGTTTAGCTCGCGAAACTGTTATCCTTAACGGCCCCGTTTGGGAGCTTAGAAAACACAGTATTCCGAGGAGAACCACCATGCCGTCCTATCGATCGAAAACTTCCACCCATGGCCGCAATATGGCTGGGGCTCGAGCACTTTGGCGAGCCACAGGGATGAAGGACGACGATTTCAAAAAGCCCATTATCGCGGTAGCAAACTCATTTACTCAGTTTGTACCTGGCCACGTTCACTTGAAGGACATGGGTCAGTTGGTCGCAAGGGAAATTGAAAAGGCCGGTGGCGTCGCAAAGGAATTCAACACCATCGCCGTGGACGATGGCATCGCTATGGGTCATGACGGCATGCTGTATAGCTTGCCATCCCGTGAAATCATCGCCGATTCAGTGGAATACATGGCCAACGCCCATTGCGCCGATGCATTAGTGTGCATCTCTAACTGCGACAAAATCACCCCCGGCATGCTGATGGCAGCGTTGCGCCTGAACATTCCGGCCATTTTTGTTTCCGGTGGCCCTATGGAGGCTGGAAAAACCAAGCTCTCGGATAAACTAATCAAATTAGATCTAGTAGATGCAATGGTCGCCGCAGCGGATCCCAACATTTCCGATGAACAGGCCGAGCAATACGAGCGCAGCGCCTGTCCTACCTGTGGATCCTGTTCGGGCATGTTCACCGCTAACTCCATGAACTGCCTGACCGAAGCATTAGGCCTCTCGCTTCCTGGCAACGGCACCACACTGGCGACCCACGCTGATCGTCGTCGCCTGTTTGAAGAAGCAGGACACCGCATTGTCGATATTACCAAGCGTTACTACGAGCAAGACGAAGAAGCGCTGCTACCTCGTAACATCGCTAATTTCAAAGCCTTCGAAAACGCCACTGCTTTGGATATCGCTATGGGTGGTTCCACCAACACCATCCTGCATTTAATGGCTGCAGCTCAAGAAGCCGAGTTGGATTTCGGCATGGCCGATATCGATCGCATGTCACGCAAAGTGCCTCAACTTTGTAAAGTAGCGCCGAACACACCCCAATATCATATTGAAGATGTGCACCGTGCTGGTGGCATCATGTCGATTTTGGGTGAGCTAGATCGCGCAGGCATTCTTCATAGCGATACACCTACCGTGCATAGCAAGAGCTTAAAGGAAGCGCTCGAGAAATGGGACATCACGCAAACGGATGATGAGGCGATTAAAACGTTTTTCCGCGCAGGTCCAGC
>JAKSAW010000567.1 GCA_022361455.1 Pseudomonadales bacterium
AGAAGATCGTCGCATGGGTATTTATCGTGACCTTTTCTATAAGAATATTGAGAGCTTTATTGCTAATGGTTTTCCAGTACTAAGAAAAATTACTGGGGACGAAGCATGGCACGCTATGGTTCGCGATTTTATTGATCGCCACCAAAGTCAATCGCCGTATTTTGTCGAAATCGCCCAGGAATTCCTTAAGTATCTGGATGAAGAACGCCGCGAAGTGGAATCTGATTATCCCTTTATGTTGGAGTTAGCCCATTATGAATGGGTGGAACTTGCATTAGATATTGATCAACAAGAAATTCCCCAAACAGGTTTTAATCCCAGCGGTGATTTAATGGTAGGGCATCCGGTGGTGTCACCATTGGTTTGGGTTTTACAGTATCAATATCCTGTCCATCAAATAGGGCCTGACTTTTTGCCTGAATCACCCAATCCCCATCCCGTATTCTTATTGGTTTATCGTAATAAAGATGATGAAGTTAAGTTTATGGAAATCAATGCAGTGACGGCGCGCTTATTAAGTATTCTTCAAGAGCGTGAATTCTGTAAGGGGGAGGAGGCAGTTTCGCAACTTATTGAAGAATTAAATCATCCTAACCCAGAGGTTGTGTTGGCAGGTGGACAACAAGCACTGGAACATTTACGTAACCAAGAAATAATACTTGGTACCTCATTAAAAGCACTTGATTAGGGAACTTAAGGTTCCAGCTGTATTCTAATCGGCAACCCATTTAATTGTTAGCTTATGCTTTTTTAGGAGAAGAATAGTGGCTCCCTTAATTAACCTTGCCAACACGCTGCAAGATCTTTTAGATAAAACTCGACAGATTGATTTTCTAGGACCCTTAGCATTACGCCTTTATTTAGCCCCCATCATGCTAGCGGCTGGATTTCATAAAATGCACGAGTTTGAAAGCATCGTTAGTTGGTTTGGAAATCCTGATTGGGGGCTAGGTTTACCAGCACCTTGGTTAATGGCATTTTTGGCTACGGCTACGGAAATTGTTGGCGGCTTTGCATTGCTATTTGGTGTGGCACTACGTTGGTTTGCTATCCCATTAATGTTCACTATGTTAGTTGCTGCAGGTACTGCTCACTGGGACAATGGTTGGTTTGCAATCGCGCCAAGCAATCCCGATACCAGCGTGGCAAAGGTGCTAGATAAAGTTGGCTTTCCTGGCGCCAAGGAAAGTTTAGAAAATAGTGTGGAAGTCGGTAAGCGTTTAAACCGGGCCAAAGAAATCCTTCGTGAAAACGGAAACTACCAGTGGTTAACAGGTAGAGGCGGCATTGTCGTACTAAACAATGGTATAGAGTTTGCCACCACTTATTTTATCATGCTGCTGGTATTGTTCTTTACTGGCGCTGGTAAGTACGCCAGTGTGGATTATTGGATCCAAAGAAAATTTAGACAAACGGCGGAATAATCATTGTTGCAGGTTGAAATCGTGCTGTCATGAAGCCCTGAATTTTCCTATAATCCCCGCACAGGCGCCAAATTGTGTGGGGAATACTCTTGAAGCAACTTTTCACATCTATCTTATTAATGGGCCTTTTGGGACTTAGCTTACCCAGCTTCGCTGAGTCCGAAAAGGATCCACTCGAGTCAATTAATCGAATCACCTTCGAGTTTAACGACTTTTTAGATCGGTATTTTCTCAAGCCAGTCGCCAAAGGTTATCGTAAGGTGACTCCTGATTTTATGGAGGAAGGTATTGGCAATTTCTTTGACAACCTCGCTGAGCCCCTCAATATTGTCAGTGGCTTAGCCCAAGGCAAAGTGTCGGATGCTGGAAGTGATAGTTTGAGATTGCTAGTAAATTCCACCGTTGGGCTCTTCGGGTTTATTGATATTGGTTCAAGGATTGGTTTGGAAAAGCACAATGAAGATTTTGGTCAAGCCTTGGGTAAGTGGGGAGTGCCCAGCGGACCTTATTTGGTGTTGCCCATTTTTGGTCCAAGCACAGTCAGAGATGCCTTTACCCGCATACCGGATTCCTATTTATCGCCTAAACGTGAGATAGACCATACTCGTACAAGAATTGAAGTTTATGCGCTGGATGTTATTGATACTCGGGCCGGCTTACTAGAAACGGAAAAGCTCTTAGCCGGAGATAAGTATTCGTTTATTCGCGATGCGTTTCTTCAAAACAGAGAGTTTAGAGTCACCGATGGTGGTATAAATGATGACGAAGAGTTTTTCGAAGACGACTTTGATGTGGATGATGAGAGCCTTTTTGAGGATGAAGAAGAGTAGCCGTCAACTCATGCTTCCCGCATAGTATTGCTTTCTACAAAGCAAAAAAAAGCCGATTAATTGTCGGCTTTTTTTATGGTTTCTTCTGTGTCGTCGACTAGTGACTATTGTTCGCTGAGTTTGCGAATAACCACACCACACATAAACTTATGCAGGTTTGGGATTGCGTCAACGCGCACTACTTCTACCATGGCATCGAGTGGCGAGAAGTCAGGCCCTTCAGAAGGTACAGTGACTCGTAAACGATCACCCAACTGAAGTTTTTTCTCGGTCTCTAGCAGCATGCCCGCACCACTTAGGTTTCGGCATCGGCCTTCGTAGCGTTCTTTGCTATCCGCACGAGTAAAAGACACCATAGTGTCTACTTTCATGCGGATAAAATTACGTTTCTCTTCGTAGCTTCGCTCAGTCAAACTCATGGGTCCTCTCTCGCAGTACTCCACTAACCAATTGATTAGTCAGTATTTCTTGTAGTTTTATCGGAGTGCTTATTGTTTTCGTTCTGGGGGATATATGCCCAAACTAAGCAGTTCGTAGTTCAGTATAACAAACATCGGGAATATGGCTATTATTTACCATCCATTAGGTTGAAAGATCCAATATTTAGCGCTACTTTTCAACGTCAACAATAGATTAAGTGTTAAGCGCATAATTACTGGTATATCAACAGCATGAATGAGTCTCAGGATCGCCACTATCGGGTGTTACTCATTGACCATGAGGCCGATGTATGTGACCAGATTTCTGCCTGGATCAGCTCCCCAACCATTGAAGTGGTGGCCGAAGCTCGCCCCCGAGAGGCTATGGCTTTGTGGCAGGAGCATCAGCATGAAGTTGTGATCTGCGAAGCCATGCCGCAAGTTACCTCTGGACTTAACATTCTTAAATATATCTCTGAGCGTAATTCCGATACTCAAGTCATTATTATTTCTGAAGCTGGCGAAATGGAAGACGTTGTGGCTGCACTGCGTTTGGGCGCGGCAGACTTTATTATGAAGCCGATCGATTCTACGGTACTGACTCACGCAGTTTCTAGGGGAATCGCCGACTATCAGCTCAAAGTCGACAATCGTAATTATCGTGAAGAACTTGAGGTTAGAAACCGAGAGTTAAAAGAAAGCCTGCGCTTGTTGCGTGAAGACCAAGAAGCCGGTAGAGCAGTGCAGCTTAAATTACTGCCTCCTTTTAAAGGCGAATTCAAAGATCTTACTTTGGAGTTTTCGATCCTTCCTTCGCTTTATTTAAGTGGCGACTTTATCGACTATTTCAAAATATCGGAAAACAAGTTTGGCTTTTATTTGGCGGATGTTTCTGGGCACGGTGCATCTTCTGCGTTTATTACCATATTGTTGAAAACAATGGCCAATCGATTACGGCAACGCTATCGAACCGAAAACTTGCCCGAGCTAACACCAGCTAAGATTCTCAGTCTAGCGAATCAGGAGCTAATTCCGTTGGGTTTGGGCAAACATTTGGCAGTATTTTGCGCCATTATCGACATTGTCGATAATGAGATTTGTTATTGTTCTGCAGCGCATTTCCCACCCCCGATTTTAGTGAATGGTAACGACTATCATCAGTTGCAAGGCAAAGGCCTGCCGGTGGGACTGTTTGAAGGTATCGAATATGAGGAGGTAAGTATGCCTCTAGAAGAGACTTTTCGGCTCATTATGTTTTCCGATGGCGTGCTGGAATTGATTGATTTACCTTCTGTTGCAGATAAAGAAGCATTTTTAATGGAAATGGTCAAAAAAGGCACTCATAATATACGGAGTATATCTGAGTATCTGGGGATCGAGGGGATCAAAGCTGCGCCAGATGATATCGCAGTGCTTACCGTGACCAGAGGCTGCTAGCTTAATCGTTAGGCATATCCCGTCTTGATGACTTTTTACCTAGATAACTAATTGCACATCAGAGTCTAAGTACTCAGGTGTGGTGACAACTAGCACTAAACCAGGATTACGATAAAAGGGTATCTTGTCGAAAGATGAACCAATCCTCTGCAAGCCGTGTGTTATATGCTGTGCATCAAGGCACCTATGTCTTGAAGTTGGTGGGCGACGTTCGCGTGTCCTGCTGTGCCACTTTGGATGATTTTATCGAGGGTATGTTTAAAGACCCTCAAATGAGTGCTGTGGTCATCGACCTGAGCGAAACCACTATTATCGATAGCACTGCTTTGGGTCTGGTTGCTAAGATCGCTGTTTTCTTCCGTAAGTCTTTTGATATTAAACCAGTGATTATCTCCACCAATCCGGACGTGGATCGAATTCTAGACTCTATGGGATTCGAGGCGGTATTTAATATTGTTCACGAAGCACCTGTGATTGACCCTGCCTTAGCGGATCTTCCTGACAAAGGCTGTACCGAGGCTTGCGCTACAGAGAAGGTCCTCGAAGCACACAAAATTCTGATGAGCATGAATGCCAAAAATGCTGAGACGTTCAAAGAAGTGGTGGCAACACTGGAAGATCAAGGTGTGGGCGGAGCGGGCTGTCAGGATATCAACAAGCCCACTCACCAAGTTAACCGCTAAGCACTAATAAATACTTTTATCTCTTATCCTTTCGCTGCATTTTGTTCCAGCTGCTTTAATTCCATGACCACAGGTCGAGATACATAGAGTAAATCAGATACCTTCCGCATTAAGTGCATCTCATGCTTATCGATATGACCATCGGCTAATGCTACTCGCCACATTAACCGTATTACCTCTCGCTTTTGCTGCTCGCTGTAATGTTCATTGATCAGGCGTGTGAAAGGATAGAGGGAATTGTTATGATCTTGTTCAGATTGACTTAATTGAATCAGCTCCTGGATGTCTTCATCAGAAAGCTTATAGCCTTGTTTTAACGCCTCGATCATCGAAGCCTGCTCAACTTCCAACACTTCATAATCAGCGTTGACCATTTCCAGCAGCAGGGCAGCGGTCGCTAGTTGCAACCGCTTCTCTAACGGGTGTTTAGGTTCATCTTCTGGCGCTAAACATTCTGTAAAAAAAGCTTTTAACTTATCTATCATTGCATTAATTGGCTGAGCTGTATCTCTAGTTTGACTTGGTCTTTGGCGAAGTTACGAATACCTTCTGCAAGCTTCTCTGTGGCCATGGCATTTTGGTTCATTTGCCAGCGGAAACTAGATTCTGTGATCGAAATTTTTTCTAATGGTTCCCAGGAATTGTTAGCAGTCAGTTTTTGGATTAATTCACCCGAGTCGTTGCTGAGTTCTTCCATTAGTGCGGGGCTAATGGTTAAACGATCACAACCTGCTAATTCTTCAATTTCGCCGGTGTTTCTAAAACTGGCACCCATAATAATGGTGTCGTGTCCGAACTGCTTAAAGTATTGGTAAATCTTAGTCACCGACAACACCCCAGGGTCTTCTGCTGCAGTGTAGTCTTGCGTGTCGGTATTGGCTTTATACCAATCCAAAATACGACCGACAAAAGGCGAGATCAAAGTGGTGTTTGCTTCGGCGCAGGCGACTGCTTGTTCGAAAGAAAACAATAAGGTTAAATTGC
>JAKSAW010000669.1 GCA_022361455.1 Pseudomonadales bacterium
CGGTGACAACTCTGGCGATAATTCCGGTGACAACTCTGGCGATAACTCCGGTGACAACTCTGGCGATAATTCCGGTGACAACTCTGGCGATAACTCCGGTGACAACTCTGGCGATAATTCCGGTGACAGCAATCCAGTAAGTAGCGCTGAAGGTGCGATTTTATTTGTTACTCAAACACCTCTACCCTCTACTGGCCCAGTGTTCACCACGATCGTTAGCAACTTCTCAAACCATCTTCCATACGTACATACAGCACCTCGCGGCGGTGATCTTTGGATTCGCTATACTGACGGCACTCTACGCAACTTAACTGAAGAAGCTGGCTTTGGTGAGAATGGTCGCCAAGGCACCTCATCAATTGCTGTTCGTAACCCTGCAGTTCATTGGGATGGCAGCAAAGCACTCTTCTCCATGGTAACTGGTGCACCAGAAGCTCAATATCGAAACGGTACTTACTACTGGCAGATTTACGAAGTAACAGGCTTTGGTAAAAACGAAGAAGTATCTATTACACGCGTTGCCAACCAACCCGTTGATTACAACAACGTTTCTGCGATCTACGCTGAAAGCGGCACCACTGATTCAGACAATGATGACATTATCTTTTCTTCCGATATGACCCATGGTTTTGAACTCTATGGAACTCGTCACTTATACCCACAACGTGAAGAATACGATGGCGCCCCTACAGTAACGGGTTTGTTCCGTCTTGATCGTGAAACAGGTAACACCAAACGCCTAACTCATTCACCAAGCGGAGACTTCACTCCTATCATCGATAGCTTCGGTCGCTTGATCTTCCCTCGCTGGGACCACTTACAACAAGACCAACAAAACCCAGATATTATCGGTGCAGCTAACCGATTTGGCGAAGCAGTGGATTACACCAGCGAACAGCCCGATGCGACCATCGACCCTGCTGGTCCACAAGATATTTTCCCAGAGCACTTATCCTTCAACAACACCGTTATTAACGGTAAGAATGGTATTCGCTTCAACCAGTTTTTCCTTTGGGAAGCTAGCCCAGTGGATGGTTCAGAATCAGAGGTGATCAATCACTTAGGGCGCCAAGAGCTTTACCAGAGCTTCAGCCTTGCAAGTTTCGCCTACGACAGCAACCTCCGTGAAATCACAAACAGTCTTGGTTTATTCGCGAAAAACGAACTAAGAATTAATGCACCAGGCGGTACCTTCCAACCTCAGGAAGACCCCAACAATCCTGGTACTTTCTACATGACGCACACTGGTGAGTTCTTCTTTTGTGGCGGTATCCTTTACTTTAAAGCTGCACCTGGTGACAACCCAGAAGATATCGTAATGCGTGAGCGTGCTGAATTGACCACCAACAGAAACTCTCACTGTTACCGTAACCCATTACCAATGAAAGACGGCAACATGGTTGCGGCCTACTCCCCACAACTGTTTGGTGACACACCAATGGCTGGCTCTTTCAGACTACGTTTTGTTAACGAAGACGGCACACCAGGCGATGAATTAACAGATGGTATTAGTAAAACAGTTTCTTACTGGAACCCTGATCGTTTAGTTCAGTACAGCGGCGAACTTTGGGAACTTGATCCTGTAGAAGTCACTGTTCGCGAACGCCCTGAACCTTTCCACGTAGCACGCACTGCTGAGCTACCCGCGCCTGAACAACGCGCTTGTGAAGAGGCCTTCAGTTCTGCTGCAGCTTGTGAACAAGGTTTAGAAGAGTTACGCCAATATCTTGCTGACAATAACCTAGCTATGGTGGTTAGCCGTAACGTAACCGCACGTGACCGTGGCGATTTACAGCAACCATTCAACCTGCGCATTCCAGGTGGTGTGAGCAGCGACACAAGTGGTGGCAGCAGTGTTTATGACGTAACTCATTTACAGTTATTACAGGCCAATCTAATACGTAGCTACACAGGCCGCTCAACGGGCCGCAGACCACAAGCACAAATCATGTCAGATAGCATAGATCCAACCGGTAATACTGAAAATGGATCAGTTCAGCTAGGCGCAGATGGATCCATGGCCGCGTTTGTACCCGCCGAGCGCGCGGTAACTTGGCACTTGATTGACAAGAACATTCCTGAAAACCAGGATCAATCAATCGTTAAAGAAAGATACTGGGTTTCTTTTGCAAAAGGTGAGATTCGTGTCTGTGCAAGCTGTCACGGTATCAACAAGGAAGACCAATTGGGTCGACCAGTACCAACCAATACACCAGAAGCTTTCACCGACCTGTTAAGGGCATGGATGGATACTCGGGACTAAAGCAGCTCCTAAATCCAAACCACGAAAAAGCCGCGCTAGTTTCTACTAAGCGCGGCTTTTTCGTTTTAGTCGTAAATTATGGCTACGATTGAGCTATAGCAACACCCTTCTTATATCCTGCAACATGTCCGCAAGATAACGCGTGAACCGGGCGGCATCAGCCCCGTCAATCACTCGGTGATCGTATGATAAAGAAAGCGGCAGCATAAGACGCGGCACAAACTGACCATTATCAAAAACTGGCTGCTGACTAGAACGGGACACTCCCAAAATGGAAACCTCTGGCCAATTCACAATGGGCGTGAATGCAGTGCCACCAATACCTCCCAAAGAAGAAATCGTAAAGGTGCCTCCTTGCATATCAGCCGGCGACAATTTTCTATCGCGTGCTTTACCACTAAGAGTCACCAGTGCTTCGGCCAATTCAACTAATGATAATTGATCAGCGTTTTTAACCACCGGCACCACCAAGCCTTCTGGCGTATCCACCGCAATACCGATATTAAAGTACTTTTTAAAGATCAACTCGTTGCCATCTTTCGATAAAGATGCATTAAATCGCGGAAACGCTTGTAGCGTTTTAACAACCGCTTGAATCAAGAAAGGTAAGAAGGTTAATTTAATTCCTTGCTCTTTTAACTTAGCGCCTTCTGATTTTCTAAACGCTTCCAGGTCTGTAATGTCTGCCTGATCAAACTGGGTGACATGGGGAATATGCACCCAACTACGATGCAGGTTCGCAGCACTTACTCGTTTTAATTTTGACAGCGCTTCTCGCTCAACATCACCCCATTTAGTGAAATCGATCTCTGGCAATTCTGGCAAGCCGCTGGATCCAGTCACTGCCTCACCTTGCCCTGTCATTCGCTGCTTCACATATTCGTGAACATCTTCTTTAATAATACGCTGCCGCGGACCAGTGGCTTTTACTTCAGCCAAATCCACGCCTAGCTCACGCGCTAAACGACGTACCGCTGGCCCAGCATGTACCCTTTTACTGGTTTGAATCGGCGAAGTATTTGATAATGCTGCAGCAGTTGATTTTGGCGTAGGTGCTTTAGCTGGCTCAGTGGATATTTGCTGAGCGGGTTCAGGCGCGACCGGAGCCTCGGCAGCTGTCGACTCAGAACCAGTTACTTTGAGTTTTAGAACGTCAGAGCCTTCCGAGACCTTGTCGCCTACTTTGACAAGAACGTGGGTAACAATGCCATCCTGAGGGCACGGCACTTCCATCGTAGCTTTATCAGATTCCAGCACGATCATGGTGTCTTCGGTTTTCAGCTCGGTGCCTTCTTCAACTGGCACTTCAATAATTTCAATTTCTTCTGCACCACCAATATCTGGCACTTTAACAATAATTTCGCTAGTGACTGCCTGACTTGATGGCGCTGATTGTGGAGCCGGAGGAGCTTCTGGCTCTGGCTCAGGTTGATTGGTATCCGCTGCTGGCTGCGTCTCAGCTTCAGCTGTCTCTTGGGATTTCAGGGTACCAATTAAATCCCCTTCCTTTATCTTATCGCCAACTTTAATTGCCAATGACTCGATTGTGCCCGAAAATGGTGATGGCACTTCAACAGTGGCCTTATCAGATTCAACCACCACCCAGGTATCTTCCTGCGCAACGGAGTCACCTATATTAACGCAGATCTCGATGACATCGACACTATCGACCCCACCAATATCCGGAACGGTAACTTCTTTAATACTCATTCTTTAGGCTCCCTTTTCATCCACAGCTACGATACCGCTGGGTAAACCTTCTCTGGATCAATATTGAATCGTTTAATTGCGTCCGCCACTTTAGTGCGACCTAAATGCCCTTTATCCGCTAACGCATTCAATGCAGCGACGGTAATAAAGTAGCGATCAACTTCGAAAAACTCGCGAAGCTTTTGGCGTGAATCACTGCGACCATAACCATCGGTACCCAATGCAGTGTAGTGATTGCGAATAAACGGACGGATTTGATCCGCATGGGATTTCACGTAATCAGTAGCAGCAACGACCGGGTGCTTCTTGCTTCGCAACATTTTGGTGACGTAAGGAACTCTGGCTTCATCTTCAGGATGTAGCATATTCCAACGCTGCATTTCCAAACCTTCTTTTCGCAATTCAGTAAAGCTGGTTACACTCCAGATATCGGCACCCACACCATAGACATCCATTAATATTTCCGCCGCAGCTTCTACTTCACGAAGAATCGTTCCACTCCCTAAAAGCTGAACTTTAACATCAACATCTTCCCCTTCTTTAAGCATGTACATGCCCTTAAGAATGCCTTCTTCAGCACCTTGAGGCATTGAAGGATGAACATAATTTTCATTCATTAAAGTGATGTAATAGAACACATTTTCCTTATCGCCATACATACGCTGCAAACCATTCTGCAAAATTACAGCAAGTTCGTAGGCGTAGGCTGGATCATAAGCAACACAGTTTGGAATGGTGGAGGCTAAGGTGTGGCTATGACCATCTTGATGCTGCAGGCCTTCGCCATTCAATGTCGTTCTACCTGCAGTGGCACCTAATAAAAAGCCTCGTGCTTGAGAATCACCAGCAGCCCATGCCAGATCACCAATGCGCTGAAAACCAAACATGGAGTAATAAATATAAAATGGAATCATTGGGCAATTATTCACGGAATAGGATGTCGCGGCAGCGATCCATGCGGACATTGCTCCAGCTTCATTGATACCTTCTTCCAAGATGCGCCCTTTAATGTCCTCCCGGTAATACATCATCTGTCCGGCATCTGCTGGTTCGTAAAGTTGCCCCACTGATGAATAAATCCCTAACTGACGGAACATGCCTTCCATACCAAATGTTCTTGCTTCATCGGGCACAATAGGCACAACTCGATCGCCAATACTTTTTTGCTTAATCAGTGAGTTCATCATGCGCACAAAGGCCATGGTGGTGGACATCTCACGATCATTTGAGCCTTCAAGGAAAGTTCCAAACACACCTATCTCAGGAATCTCTAGCGCCTCGAAGTCATTGCGACGTTGCGGTAAGTGCCCACCAAGCATAGTTCTACGCTCACGCATATAACGCAGTTCAACACTATCCTCAGCGGGCTTATAGAATGGAATTTTCTTAAGTTCTTCATCGCTAAATGGCATATCAAAGCGATCACGAAAACCCTTTAAGCTTTCCATATCCAAGGTCTTCATTTGATGCGCTTTGTTGTTAGCTTCAGCTGCGCCTGTACCATAACCTTTAACGGTTTTGGCAAGTATCACCGTCGGTTGGCCAGTATGATTCACTGCAGAGTGATAAGCTGCATGCATTTTGAATGGGTCATGACCACCACGATTTAATTCATAGATTTCTTCATCGCTAAGATCTTTAACCAACTCGGCTAACTCAGGGTATTTATTGAAGAAGTATTCACGGGTGTAGGCACCACCATGGGTTTTGTAGGATTGATATTCACCATCAACCACTTCTTCCATGCGCTTACGTAAGGCTCCAGATTTATCTTTTGCAAGCAAGGTATCCCATTTACGACCCCAAATAACTTTGATGACATTCCAACCCGCACCACGAAAAACACTTTCCAATTCTTGAATGATTTTGCCGTTGCCACGAACAGGTCCATCCAAGCGCTGCAAATTACAGTTCACCACAAAAATTAAGTTATCTAACTTTTCGCGGCCAGCTAAGGAAATCATTCCCAACGATTCTGGCTCATCCATTTCACCATCACCTAGAAATGCCCAAACCTTACGGTTTTCTTCTTTGAGCTTTTCTTGATTAATGAGGTATTTCATAAAATGGGCTTGGTAGATCGCTTGAATGGGGCCTAAACCCATAGATACTGTGGGGAACTGCCAAAAGTTGGGCATTAACCAAGGATGAGGATAGGAAGACAGACCGACACCATCGACTTCTCGTCTAAAGTTTTCCATATCCTTTTCTTCCAAGCGCCCTTCTAAGTATGCTCGGGCATAAATTCCCGGCGCTGAGTGACCTTGGTAAAAAATTAAATCCCCATCGTGCATATCGTTCGGGGCCTTGAAGAAATGATTAAATCCGATGTCGTATAAAGTCGCTGACGATGCAAAGCTGGAGATATGACCACCTAACTCGTCGTCGGATAAATTCGCACGCATCACCATCGCGAGGGCGTTCCAACGAATTAACGAACGAATGCGACGCTCAATATAGGGGTCACCTGGATATTGAGGCTGATCTTCCGGCAATATCGTATTTAGATAAGCGGTGTTCAAATTCGTTAAACGTACACCACTACTATTGGCCTTTTCAGAGAGGCGTTCTAGGAGATAGCGCGCTCGATCTGCACCTTCGTTTTCAATCACCGACTCGAATGCGTCTAACCACTCACCAGTCTCTACTGGATCTGCATCTCCGTAAAATAAATCCTTCGCCATGGCCCCTCCAAAAACTGATGTGTTAGGCAACGAATAAATTGCGATATAAGTCTACTCCGCAAGTACTTGTATTCGCGAAGTTTTATTGAAACAAATTCTAACAAGCAATGAATCGCTCATATTAAGTATAGGAGTGTTTTGTCTAGATGATATGAATTAGGGAAAGCTTGCACTATAAATGCACGTATTCAACTATCACCCAAAACAAACAATTGTTTGAATTACTTGTTTGGTTTTAAAAAACCCAACCAACTAAAGTGAAAAATGCGATGACTAATAACCAAAGTACAAAAACATTGGTGCACAAATCCTGCACCACATGAATTCTACGAATGCCTTCCGATGCAATGGCTTCGTTTTCTTCCGGTAACTCTTTAAAGTCCAAGGCCATTTTTATTGCCAATTTCAAAACAATTTCTGCTTCGCGATCAGTTACCCGAAATCTTCTCAATGCAACCGCTAATGCTTTGTTATTCATAAACAATAACGCGATGCTCATTGCCATCACTCTGGCTGACACACCCTCAAGGGCGTACATAAATTCGCCCGCTAATTTCTTCCAAGGCGATGCAGAGTCTTCATCGGTTTCATTCATTTGCGCGATAACAAAGGTCAAGATATAGAGCACTAATCCAGCAGTGCCAAAAACCACATACCAAAGCACAGGCGCGAATAAGTACTGATTCATTCGGATTAAATAATGAGTGATCGTTTGTGACAACAAATCACCCACACTAATCGTTTTGGAGAAATTAAAGATTTTGGCGCCATACTGATAAGCAGCTTGCCACTCTTGCTGCTGCCAACGTTTTAGAAATGGTTGAAAATCACTATTAAGCCGACGAGCAGTCAACACCGAACACAACAGGAAAAGTGCTAGGACAAAATCCAGCACAACAAAAAGCCAGCCATCGAGAATTACCGCTAGATACCAAGCAAAAAACATAGGGATCAGCACATAAACACCATACACCAATGCAGGATGAGCTTTGCCCTCTAATCCAATTCCTTCATAGGCTGCCAAATAGGTAGTGGCCCAGCGTCGCTCGCGAATGACGCTGGGAATCACAGACTCCCGCATAGCAAAATAGCTTATTAAAATGGAAATCAAAGTCATGCTTGGTTAAGTTAATCCTTATTTTTTAGAACTTAGCCACATTTATATAACTATAGCCGAAGTTATCGTTAACTTTTGCTTCCTTGGGTTTGCTGGAGCATATTCTTTAGTTGGCCCCAATTAAAACCTGGCCCTGGATCGGTTTTTCTTCCAGGTGCAATATTTTCATGCCCTGTTAGTTCATCTGCAGACAAGCGCGGATATGTATTGAACAACCCCTGCAAAACGCTCACCAAGCACTCATATTGTGCCTGGGTATAATCACCACTGTCTGTTCCTTCCAACTCAATGCCAATCGAAAAGTCATTGCAGTTTTCACGGCCGTGATAAATAGATTGACCCGCATGCCAGGCTCGCTTATCCAGTGGCACAAATTGTACCAAAGCTCCATTGCGATCAATCAACAAATGACTAGATACCTCTAAACCGCAGATTTCGGCAAAATAAGGATGCTGATTAGGATTGAGACAATTGGTGAAAAGTTCTTCAATGTGAGGGCCACCAAATTGGCCGGGGGGCAAACTAATAGAATGAATTACCACTAGTTCGGGTTCGCAACCGGAGGGGCGATCATTAAAATTGGGGGAATTGACCTGCTTGGCATCGACAAACCGATGCTCTTTGATTTCCAGCAATGATAACCCCTTGTTTTCGAAAACATTGTACAAGGGGAATCATATCAGACCGCTTTTTCTCTGACATCCCTTAAACTGCTAATCACGCTTTCTAAGGCGCGATCGAACAATTGAGAATCATCTAACAACTGTAAGCGGCCGTCATTAATATCGTGGGCTACCTCCAACAGCATTTTCTCGAACAACTTGGCGCCAGATCGATTTACGAATATCAGCTTATCCACAGCCTTAATATGGGCAGCCAGTTTACACTTAAGGAGCTTTCCGGGTTCGCTGGGGCTTTCATATTGCAACCAAGAGCCTACCGGTAATGCCATGGCTTTTTGCATTCCGGAATCATCTTCAGGTAACGCTGGCAACTGGCTTGCTACCGCGCTTTCGGCTTTTCTAGATTCAGCCAAAGGCTTGGTAACATCCAAGAGAGTGACTTTGTTAACGTCAGCCGTGACGGGAATTCTCGGCGCCCTTAAGCGACGCATTCGCTCATCGATAGCCGCTTGGTGACGCTCAGACACTTCTGAAACGGGTTTTTCTGTTGGCTCATCGATTGTTAGAGGGGCTGACTCAGCGGCAACATCAGCTTCTTGCAGACCCAGGGCAGCCAAGTCTGCGTCTAATTCCTGACTCAAGCGCTCAAACTCACTACGCTTCTCTTCATCCACTGCAGCTGTGCCATCATCAATGCTTTCTTCATCGACAAAAGCAGCATTGGCGCGATAAATAGCTTGTAACTCATTTAGCCATTGAATCAACTGGTGATGATTAAAGCCAATTGCCTCACAACCTGCTTTTAGATGAGCAAACACTTCATCAATAACCGCTTCACGATCTTCAGCTTCTTCATGATTAGCGACCGGCTCTAAGCAAAATAACATTTGCTGCACAACATAGAACGCTTTCACCCACTCAGGTGAATCTTTACCTTTCTTATGATGAATCCAACACAGGTAAGCTTGCCAAGGCTGTTGAATCACTGCGGCCATCGCTGAAGGCATAGGTTTTCCCTGCAACATAGCATGCAACGCATCAGCAACTTCTTGCTTAGCTAACTCGTTGCGATACTTACCTTCTTCTAAAGCAGCTACTCGCTGGCTAACCACCTCTGAGCGCTTGTTTTCCCGCTGCATAAAGGATCTAAAATCAGCAAGCAAAGTCTCAATTAGCGTTACATCATCGCTAAATTCATCCAGAATAGTCTGAACAATACGTTGAATTTCTGCGAATACCGAATCACCTTCACCTTCTCGATCTTCCGCTAATCCCAAACCAGCTTGCGCCAGCTCATTAATCAATTTGCGTGCAGCATGTTTATTGCTACTAAGAAAGCCAGCATCCACCACCGCAACTTTAAGATAAGGGATTTGTAAGCGAGCAATTTCGGCCTTTACTCGATGAGGTAGCTGTTCATCACTAAGCACAAAATCAAATAACATCGACACCAAGTTTATAATATTGGTATCGATATCACTCACCCGCTGCGGGCCTTTTTCCTGCTCATCACGCTGAATTAGATCACTGAGTCGAGCTAATAAATCTGCTGTGCTAATGGCTTGCCCTGGTTGACGATGGTTTTGTTGTAACTGATGAATCGAAGCTAGTAAATCAGGCAGCTCTATAGGTTTAGCGCTACCGAGCGCAGAACCAATCACTGAAGCTATTGGCGCCGCAGTCGTTGGCTGCGATATTGAATTCAGAGCGCCAGCTACCACAGAAGAAAAGTCCTGGCTTCTAAGAGCGTCTCTTCCAATTCCCAGACCTGAAGCAAAACCTGCCATACCACTAGTAGGCCCTACAGAAGGTTGTTGGGACGCACCTTGCCAATCTGCAACCTGCTCTTCCGGATCAGCAATCGCACCCATTGATAGAGGGTCAGCCGCGGCCCCATCGATATTACTTTCGGAGCGGCTACCATTGTTTCCTTGGAGAACTTCTATATCGCTTAATCCTCGCAATACACCAGCATTACACAGCTGCTGATTTGCCGTGTGCACTATCTCCCCATAGGGCTTCAATACATACATTTGGAACAATTTGAAGAAGATAAGCTGATACTTAATTTCCCAATCGGTTTCTTTAATCGCGTTGCGCAAGGCTTGGCAAAGATGAGAGGGATCTAAAGGATTATTAACGGCGGAAACTGGCAACCCCAGTACCGATTGAATCCTGGCTTCTAAAGTGCGTAATGAAATATCACAACCCGATCGAACTCGCGCAGCCATCGTATCTAAAGCAACTGATTGCTCCATTTCCTCATGACCCACTAATGCCAAGCTCAAGTCGCTAAGCGGTTGCTCACTATCAATTGCTGGAGATTCGCCTTTGGCTAAGGCTGAGAACTGATCTGAAAGGTATTTAAAGTATTTTTTTTCAACGTTCGCTCGCTGCAAACGAATCAAACGCATCGCGTCTAGGTATTCCTGTTGTGCCGTTGGCTCAACACTTTTATTGGCTTTCTCAAACAACCAATCATCAGCCTGATCAAACATGCCAGCTAGCAATGCCTGTAAGCTACTTAGTGCATTCTTTTTAAGCTCAACCAGTTCAACTGGAAGTGTCTGTTTCATGCGGGGACCTAAAGATACAACTCGATTCTTCAAATCTTTGCCACTCCAATCAGGTTCAGTTAGTGCTTGATTTTTCAATCAGTGATTAGCTACCTAGTCCTTAGATCTAACATTACGAAGATTGGCGATAACATTCTCTAATGCGCGATCAAAAAGCAGCGAATCATCAAGCATTAGCAACTTTTCTGATTTCAAATCGTAGGCAATTTCTAACTGGGTCTTTTCTAGCACCTTTACACCTGAACGATTCACAAAAATCATCTTATCCGCTGATTTAATATGCGCAGCAAGTTTACAACGAACTTTTTGTTCGTTTTGAGTTAACTCTAACCATGCGCCTACTTGCAGCTGCTGAACCTTTTTCCAATGCTCATCATCATTTGATAAAGTCGGCAATTCCGGCTTAGGAGCCTCTTGGATTTTTTTGGTAATATCCAAGCGTGCGACTTTATCTGTATGATGGACAATTGGGCTTTGATTCTCTTCCTCTGGCTCATCTGCCTCAGGTGCCATGTCTTTAGCAACTGCATCCAGCAACTTATCGGTAGGCTCTTCGCCCTTGTCGATATCATGCATGTATTCAGGTTTTTCACCCCGAAGCACTTGCATTTGAATTTGTTCCAGGTCATTCAGTAGCTCACCGGTTTCAAAAGGATTCAAAGATATGGTTGAGAAACCTGCCCGTAAACTTTTTAGTAGCGCAGGCACAATGTTAAAGAGGGTCTTTTTATCCACCTCATTTTGAACTGGCGATACACTAGAAATTAACTGATCGACTGTCTTCAGCGCTACTGCCCAAGCCTTGGACTCACTACCTTGCTTCAAATAGATTAAATAAAGGTAATTTGACCAAGGGCCATCAATAATTTTCGCCACCACAGTCGGCAGCAATCTACCTTCAACTTTTTCTTTAAGTGCTAATGCCACCTCTTTCTTAGCTGTTTCGCTTAGTACTCGCCCTTCTTCTGCAGCTTTGGTTCGATGCTCAATCATTTCTGAACGACGCACTTCCCTTTGCATAAACTCTGAGAAGTCAGCTAAAACTGTATTGAACAGAGAAATGTCATCTGAGAAGTCATTTAGTACTTTCTGCACGACATCTGTGATCTTCTTAAACACCATATCATTAATGATTTGGTCGCTTTGATCATTTAAACCAATACCAGCGCGAGCAAGCTCATTTAATAGTTTACGAGCAGGATGTGCCCCCGCATTTAGGAAACTCTTATCCGCTATCGCAACTTTCAAATAAGGGATCTGCAATCGACCAATTAACGCTTTGACTTGTACTGGAAGATTTTCATCATCAAGAATGAATTCGAACAGCATCGATACCAAATTGATAACATCAGTATCTGCCTGACCAACCTTTTGCGGACCGACGGATGCTTCCTGCTGTTTCAATAAATTGGTTAATGTATTACGTACATTAAGTCGCGCCTGAACAGCCCCCGTCAATATATCTTCACCGCGAGGCTGAGCGCTTTGTATATTCGACAACATTCCCATCAATTCAGAGGATGCCACTTCACGCGCTTGAGCAGACAATGATCCAATAGGTCCTGCAGCAGCACCAATGGCATTAGTCATATCTCTAACAGAAGCCAACAAGCCTTGCAGTTGAGCAAAGAATTCATTGGCTGCTTCCATACTACTAGCCGCCACTTGAGCCGACGCACTACCCGCAGCCACCTGCTCCGCAGGAGCCTTAGCTTTGGCTTTGCGCATTGAGGCTTTGCGTAGCTTAGTTGGGGTACCTTTTAGATCAGGCAACACTCCTGATTTGGCAAGAAAGAAATTACAATTATCAATTAAACGATCGTAGCTATCTAACACGTAGCGTTGAAAAAGTTTAAAGAAGATTAAGCGATACTTAATTTCACACTCAACCACTTGAGTCGCTTGCTTAAACGATTCGCAAATTTGCTGAGGATCTAAGGGATTATTCGATTTATCAACGGTTGCTTGAATCATCAACGCGTCTAAACGGGTATGAAGTTGATATAAAGAAGTACCGAAAGCATCACGAGCCTTGCTGACCATAGTCTCTATAGCAACACTCTGCTCTACCTCTTCCGTATCCATCAAGCTCAAGCCATCTAATCCACCTACAGACTCGAGGGATGGCCTACCACCATTAACATTAGAGGCTAGATTTTTAAATCGCTTGGCGATATCTGTGAAAAGTGACTTCTCAAACTCTTTTCTTTTTAAGCGAAATTCACGCATTACTTCTAAGCAAGCGTCTTGAGAGGATGAATCACCCGCCTTACGAGCATATTCAAAGAACATGTCATCTGCTTGGTAGAACATGGCTTCCAGCATTTGATGCAAGTCTTCAAAAGCACGGTTACGTACTTTTTGAAGCACCTCGGGAAGGGTTACTTGCTTGTTATCAAACCCTGCTTGTTTTGGCTTTTCTGCCAACGCCGTTCCTCCAACACACTTGAGACCCGGTTTCTGATTCATAACTACGCCTCTATCTGAATCGCTGCTGTTGGCCTTCCCGATGGCCGGTGACAAGAAAAGTCACTACTGAACAATTTGTCACCATTAATTCTAGTTAATTCGAGTATATGCCTACTTAGTGATCAAGAAAGCGGACATTTTTTGTTACGTGAACCAGTTCACCTATTTTTTCGACTATTTTTTGCTCATTTTAAGTCAACTTTTTGACCTGACTAATTATCCCCCCCACGCTCAACCTAAGTACCTGAAATTAGGCATTTTTCCTGTAATCACGTAAACTTTGCCAAATCAAACCACCCAAACCAGCCTAGGCAGCTATATGGATCAACTCAGAGATCTTCTTTCCTATATTGACGGCAACATTCTTTGGGGACCTCCAATGCTGCTAGCACTAGCCGTCACGGGCCTCTATTTAATGATAGGCCTGAAATTAATGCCCCTTAGAAAATTGGGTTATGCCTTTAAGCAATTATGGCTGGGGAGACGCAGCCAAGAGGAAGGCGATATCAGTCCTTTCAATGCGCTTATGACTTCTCTATCCGCCACGATCGGCACGGGGAATATCGCAGGCGTCGCCACTGCAATTGCCACCGGTGGACCTGGTGCTTTGTTTTGGATGTGGTGCATTGCCTTAGTAGGCATGGCGACTAAATATGCCGAGGCAGTATTAGCGGTTAATTTTCGCGAAACGGACGATCAGGGCCGACACGTTGGTGGCCCCATGTATTACATCAAGAATGGCATGGGTAAGAATTGGCATTGGCTGGGCGTTGCCTTTGCTGTGTTTGGAATGATTGCTGGATTTGGTATTGGTAATACTGTGCAATCCAACTCAGTAGCCGATGCACTGAATAGTGTCGTTGGCATTGATAAACTTTATACAGGTATTGCACTTGCCGTTCTGGCCGCGGCGGTTCTGCTAGGGGGCATCAAACGTATCGCCGAAGTAGTGGGTAAATTAGTACCTGTAATGGCTATTCTCTATTTAGCCTGTGGCCTTATTACGTTGGCTATCAATTTCGATCAACTACCATCAGCTATCAGCTTTATTATTACCGATGCCTTTACACCTACTAGTGCAGTAGGTGGTTTTGCCGGAGCTACAGTTTGGGCGGCTATTCGTTACGGTGTAGCCAGAGGTGTTTTTTCTAATGAGGCAGGCTTAGGTAGTGCACCTATTGCTCACGCTGCAGCAAAAACCAATAATCCTGTTCGTCAGGGTTCCATCGCTATGCTGGGCACCTTTATTGACACCATTATTATTTGTAGCATCACTGGATTAGTGATCGTCGTAACGGGAGCTTGGACAAGCGGCGAAAACGGCGCGCCGCTCTCCACCCTAGCATTTAGCCAAGCGCTGCCTGGCTTTGGTCAATACGTGGTTAGCTTTGGCCTCGCGGTATTTGCATTCACCACTTTATTAGGTTGGAGTTACTACGGTGAACGTTGTGCTGAATTTCTATTTGGCACCAAGTCGATTCTACCCTTCAGGGCATTATGGATTTTAGCCATTCCAGCAGGCACAACCCTATCGCTGAGTGATGTTTGGTTGATTGCGGATATGATGAACGCACTAATGGCAATCCCCAATTTAATAGCACTACTGGTATTAAGCCCAGTGGTGTTTAAACTCACTAAAGACTATTTCAACAAGACCCAGTAGGCTGCTGCATGATCGAGTATTTAAAAGAAGATATCCCTAAGACAGTTGCTTGGGCATTAGAGGAAGATGTTCGAGATGGCGATATTACCGCAGCGTTAATCCCTAGCGATCAAACCACAACAGCCACAGTGATTACCCGAGAATATGGGATCGTTTGTGGCCAAGCTTGGGTAAACGAGGTCTTTAAGCAAGTGGATTCCAACGTCATCATCGAGTGGCATGTTGAAGATGGTGACAAGATAGAACCTGAGCAAACCTTATTTACCCTATCAGGTTCGGCCCGCAGCCTACTAACCGGTGAACGTTGTGCACTTAACTTTCTGCAAACCTTGAGTGGCACTGCAACCCGCTGCCGCAAGTACGCCGACATTGTGGAAGGCACTAATGTAAAACTTCTTGATACTCGTAAAACCGTTCCGGGACTACGTACAGCACAAAAATATGCGGTTAGCTGTGGTAGCTGTTTTAATCATCGCATTGGTTTATACGACGCGTATTTGATCAAAGAGAATCATATTGCGTCCTGTGGTGGCATTGATAAGGCTGTCGCTACAGCTAAGAAGCAGGCTCCAGGGAAGCCAGTGGAAGTTGAAGTTGAGAATTTTTCAGAGCTTGAGCAAGCGCTAAAGGCTGGTGCCGATACCATCATGCTGGATAACTTTTCCTTAGATGATCTGCGAAAAGCGGTGGAAATCAATCAAGGAAGAGCTAAGCTTGAAGCATCAGGTGGCGTTACAGATCAAACACTTAGGGACATCGCTGAAACCGGGGTGGACTTTATTTCTATAGGTGTTTTGACTAAAGATTTTATAGCGTTGGATTTGTCGATGAGAATCTAGCGCAGCTCACGCGCAAATAGCCCAGAGTAGAATTTGGTGAACCTCAAAGATTTTAAAAAGAAGCTTCATATACTTTCGAAGTTACCGATTCATCCTCAGTGGTATTGTACACTCGACAAAACTCTCAACGAAAAACTGGCTAACGTTCCTGAAAACGCTAGAGTGCTAGACATTGGATGTAACGATCAGTGGCCCAAGAAGAAGATCCCCACGTCCTGTGATTACATTGGCTTAGATTACACAACCACCGCAGATGGCTGGTATGGAAATCAACCATCTGTGTATGGCGATGCTCACCAGCTTCCTTTAGAAAGTAATTCATTTGATTATGTGTTTTTATTTGATGTCCTAGAGCACCTGGAAAACCCACGCCAAGTTATTGCTGAGATATTTAGGGTACTCAAACCTAACGGCTGCCTACTTCTTGAAATCCCTTATATCTATCCAATTCACGACGCACCCAGAGACTTCAGCCGTCTAACGGAACATGGTTTAAATAATCTCATTCAAGAAAACACCAACCAACCAGCTACTATCAAAGCGATAGGTTCGCCCATACAAAGTGCAGCTTTAATCGCTAATATTAGCTACGGTTTAACCTGCGTGAATATGCTAAAGCGTTTCAAGCCGCTGGGAGCATTGATGTTCTTATTTATTCCGCTGGTATCGCTTTTGAATAACATTGTTTCTTTTGCGCTATCTGGATTCAATCTACGAGAACGAGATCAAAATAGTATTACGCCCTACCGATATCATCTTGAAGCCCGCAAAGATCCTTAGAGAGGTGCAAAAATGAAATACATTGTCTTCGGAGCACCACAGATAACACAGGATGATATTGACGAAGTTGTCGATAC
>JAKSAW010000820.1 GCA_022361455.1 Pseudomonadales bacterium
AAGCTTCTTTTTTAGTTAGCTTATCGAAAGTACCATCGGTTGATTGAGTCTCAAGATCTTTTAAACGACGAATTGTCTGACGGATGGTTTTCCAGTTAGTCAACATACCACCTAACCAACGGTGGTTAACGTATGGCTGACCAGCGCGGGTAGCTTGTTCTTTGATGATTTTGCTCGCAGCACGCTTTGTGCCAACGAAAAGAATCTCAGATTTTTTAGCAGCAAGACCATTTAAGAAGTTTAGAGCTTCGTTAAAACGAGGCACTGTGTACTCTAGGTTAATGATGTGGATCTTGTTGCGAGAACCAAAAATGTATTCGCCCATTTTTGGGTTCCAGTAACGGGTTTGGTGTCCAAAGTGAACGCCCGCTTTTAACATATCACGCATAGTGACTTCGGCCATGATATCTCCTTGAGATTGGGTTAAGCCTCCATACACCCCAAATTTCAACCCTTTACACGTTACTACTATATAAAAGGCACCCAGAAATCTGTGTCGGTGCATGTGTGTTTATATAAAGTTGAAATCACATAATTAGATTAGGTGTTCAACCTTGATGATTTACGCTCGTTTTTGAGCGCGCAGCTTTATACCACATTTGGATTCCCACAACAATAACGCGATTATAAATCCCTGATTTTGGGGTACAATCCTGGTACACAGGTGGTACACGAATACAGGAACCCTATGGCAGAACGGCTATCCAGTGTAGAATAGCCGACCTTTTCATGTCCCAGTCCTAAAACTGAGCCTAGCCACCAACATAGACCAGGAAAAGCGAACCAACCAGATGTCGATAGTGATTAAAACGCCTGACGAAATTGAAAAAATGCGTGTTGCCGGGCGCCTTGCCGCCGAAGTGCTTGAAATGATTGAAGAATATGTCAAGCCCGGGGTAACCACTGGCGAGCTCGACAAGATCTGCCACGACTATATTGTGAATGAGCAGCAGGCTATTCCCGCGCCTCTCAACTACCGTGGATTTCCTAAGTCTATCTGCACTTCGGTCAATCATGTTGTTTGCCATGGCATACCCTCAGATTCTAAAGCTCTGAAGAAAGGCGACATCATTAACATTGATATTACCGTTAAAAAAGACGGTTACCACGGCGACACCAGCAAGATGTTCTTTGTGGGCGAGCCTTCGGTGCTAGCTAAGCGACTGGTGAGAGTAACCCAAGAATGCCTTTATCTAGGCATCGACATGGTTAAACCCGGAGTACGACTGGGTGATATTGGCGCAGCCATTCAAAAGCATGCTGAAGCACAATACTTTTCTGTGGTTCGCGAATATTGTGGCCACGGTATTGGCTCTGAGTTTCATGAGGAGCCTCAGGTGCTTCATTACGGCAAACCAGGAACTGGCGTGGAACTGAAAGAAGGCATGACCTTCACTATCGAGCCAATGATTAACGCCGGCAAAAGACACACCAAGTTACTACCCGATGAATGGACAGTTATCACCAAAGATCGAAAACTCTCGGCGCAATGGGAGCACACTTTGCTGGTAACTCCCGATGGCTGCGAGATCTTCACCAAACGCAGCGAAGAAAGCTTCTAGCCGCCCGACAGCGACCATGAAAACACCTCTCATCAGCGAACTAAAGCCTGACAGCAAGCTCTTTTGTAGAGATCGCTTTGCTGAGCTGGTGGCTGAATTAAATAGCCCAACCAAAGCCGTTCGGCAGACATTACAGCAGGCTGATGAGCAGCTCAAACAACGTTTTCTTAAACTCGACAATATTAAGCTAATTATACGTCGGCGCGCTTGGGTAATGGATCAGCTGCTGGCGAGTCTATGGGAGCAATTGTCATTCGCTGAACATGACGATATCTCTCTTCTCGCCGTCGGTGGCTACGGCAGAGCCGAACTCCACCCCCATTCAGATATCGATCTCCTGATATTGCTCAAAGATCCAGACTGCATCGACGCCTACAAGAGTGATCTGGAAGATTTTATTACCCAGCTATGGGACATTGGTTTTGAAGTTGGCCACAGCGTACGCTCCCTGTCGGAGTGCGCCGAGCTAGCAAAAGAAGACATCACCATTGCCACCAATCTCATGGAAGCTCGCACCATTGCCGGAGATCCTGCACTTGGTGAAAAAATGCTGGAACTGACTGGCCCAAACAATGTTTGGCCCAACGATGCTTTCTTTGAGGCAAAATGGAAAGAGCAAATAGCTAGACACCACAAACATAACAATACCGAATACAACCTTGAGCCGAACATCAAATCTGCTCCCGGCGGATTACGCGATATCCAAATGGTCGGCTGGGTAACTAAGCGCTATTTCGGTGCAAATCGCTTAAGTGAATTGGTTGATCATAACTTTTTAACTAAAGACGAATACGGCATCCTAAATGCTGGTCAAACCTTTCTATGGGAAGTGCGTTACGCTCTGCATTTAATTACTAATCGAAGCGAAGATAGATTGCTATTCGATCATCAAAGAGCGGTAGCAGAAATGCTCGGTTATCGCGATAGCAATGCCCAACTAGCTGTCGAGAAATTTATGAAGCGCTACTACCGCGCTGCACTATCCATTTCTCAGCTCAATGAAATGCTCCTTCAGCATTTCGAAGAAGCCATTCTTGATCCCGACGAATCCGATAATGCCACCCCCATCAACAAGCGCTTCCAACTAAGACACGATCACATCGAAGTCACTCACGATAAAGTTTTTGACCATACGCCATCAGCCCTATTAGAAATATTCGTGATCTTGGCTCAGAACGAAAATATTGAGGGTATTCGAGCTAGCACCTTAAGATTAATTCGCGACAGCCGCCATTTAATCGATCAAAAATTTCGTGATGATCTCTGTAATATTTCTTTATTTATGGAATTATTGCGCTCGCCGAACAAACTGTTTTCGCAGTTTACGCGTATGAATCGCTTAGGAATTTTAGGTGCCTATATTCCTGTGTTTGGCCATGTGATCGGGCAAATGCAATATGATCTATTCCATCAATACACAGTGGACGCCCATACGCTTCTTGTCTTCAAGAACATGCGAAAGTTTCGTTACACCGGTTCTGAGCAAGAATTCCCCATGGCATCCTTTTTGTACCACCGATTACCCAAGTTAGAACTGCTTTATCTAGCAGGTTTATTCCACGACCTGGGTAAAGGCCGCCAGGGCGACCACTCCGAACTGGGTGCTGTCGATGCCTATAAATTCTGTGAGCATCATCGGTTAAGCCGTTGGGATTCTCAGCTAGTATCCTGGTTGGTAGAAAATCATTTATTAATGTCGCTAACTGCGCAAAAGAAAGACGTATCGGATCCAGATGTCATCCAAGAATTCGCGACTAAGGTGGGTCACCAGATACGCCTGGATTATCTGTATGTGTTAACCATTGCTGATATTTGCGGCACTAACCCAAACCTCTGGAATGGTTGGCGAGCGACATTACTGCAACAGCTATATAGCGAAACTCGGAGAGCATTACGTCGCGGCTTAGAAAACCCTATCGACAAGCAAGATTGGATTGACGAGACCAAAAGCGTTGCCCGTCGCATTCTCAATCAAAAGGGTGTTGATAATGTTGCGATAGATGAGCTTTGGACACAGCTCGGTGATCATTATTTTTTAAGAGAGACCACAGGGGATATCGCTCGTCACACCGAAGCGATCATCAACCATTCTTCCGATAGCGGGCCACTGGTGTTAATTGGCAAGACGGATTCCCGCCGCTATGAGGGGGCTACACAAGTTTTCGTTTATACCGAGGATGCGCAAAACTTATTTGCCGCTACCGCAGCCGCTCTGAGTCAACTTAATCTAAGCATCGCTGATGCAAAGATCATTACCTCGAAAACAAACTTCAGTTTAGATTCCTACGTGGTAATGGAAGAAAACGGCAATCCTATTGATGATCCCGAACGCTTGGAACAAATTCGTAAAAAGCTACTGG
>JAKSAW010000245.1 GCA_022361455.1 Pseudomonadales bacterium
AGGAGGAGCAGCCCGACGCCCAGCAACTGGCCGATGCGCGCGAGGACGAGGAGACGGAACGGGAATATCTGCGCCTGCTCTATGTGGCGATGACCCGTGCCCGCGACGTTCTCTATGTCGCCGGCATGAAGCTCCTGAGGTCGCCCGAGGAGCAAAAGGTGCCGAAGCGGACCTGGTATACGATTGTTCGCGAGGCGCTTGCCGGCGATGCGGCGCTGAGCGAGGAGGGTGAGCTCGCCGAGCCCTGCATCTGGCCGAAGGATCAGCGCGCGCCGCTCAGGCTTGAAGATCAATCCGCGGCATCGCAGACGCCTGGCGCAGAGCCGCCGCAATGGCTTTTCCGTCCCGTGCCGCGTCCGCCGGCGCCGCCGCGTCCGCTCCGCCCCTCGCGCGGCCTTGCCGAGCCCGATCCGCTGCCCGCGCCCGAACGGCCGCCCGCATTCGACGCCGCCGACGCCGCCGACGCCGACGCCTTGCTGCGCGGGCGCGTGGTGCATCTGCTCCTGGAGCGGCTGCCCGCCGTGCCGCCTCATGATCGCGCCGCCGTGGCGGAACCGCTGCTTGCACGCGAGCTGCCGCACGATCCCGACCTCGCCACAAAAATTCTGGCGGAGGTGCAGGCAGTGCTTTCCGACTCCGCCCTGGCAGATATTTTTGCGCCGGGAAGCCGCGCGGAGCTCGCGATCGCCGGCAATTTGGCGACCGATCGCGGCGACTTCGCCGTCAGCGGGCGCATCGACCGCGCTATTCGCGATGCCGCCGGCTGGCACATCGTGGACTTCAAGACCAACCGCCAGGTCCCGGCAGCGCCCGACGCCGCCGACCCGGCCTACATCCAGCAGCTTGCGCTCTATCGGCGGCTGCTCATGGACATGGAGCCGGGCGCCTCGGTGCGCGCGAGCCTGGTCTGGACCGCCGCGCCGAATGTCATGCCCGTTCCCGCCGCGCTCATGGAAAAGGCGCTCGCGAAGCTCAAAATCCGCGGCAATCCGGTTCCTTGACCCGGCCCCTGCCGCTCCCTACGTTCCGCGCCGACCCGATTCCAGGAGACAATTATGACTCAGGCCGTCACCGACCAGAATTTCGCCACGGATGTGCTTGCATCCAACGAGCCGGTCATTGTGGATTTCTGGGCGGAATGGTGCGGACCCTGCAAGATGATCGCGCCGCACCT
>JAKSAW010000824.1 GCA_022361455.1 Pseudomonadales bacterium
AGAAAAATTCTTTACCTTTTCCAGCTTATCTTTGGCTGCTGATTCAAAGGCGCGGCGGTTGAAAAAGCCGGTAAGGGGATCGTGTTCTGCTAAATATTTTAGTTGGTCTTCAAATGCTTTTCTCTCATTGATATTAATGAGGGTGCCTTCTAGTAATGGTTCTTCTCCTCCATTGATGGACTCATTAAGACGAGCGGAAATGTTGACCCAGATGGTATCGCCACCACCATTGTGTAGCGTTGTTTCAAAATCGACCACTTGGCCTTCTTTGTTTACTTTGTCCAACAGTACCTGGAACTCATTGGGTGCCAGCATAAATGCATCATTGTTATTGATATCACTGGTGAAAGACGATACATCCTTTACGCCGATAAGCTTCATAAAAGCGGGGTTCGCGCTAAGTAAATTGCCTTTAAGGTCAAAACTAAATATACCTTCCAAGGCATTCTCATAAAGTAATTGGAATCGTTTTAGATTCCCGATGGCATCTTGCTGAGCCTTTTCTCTTGCTCGACGTTCAAAATTGATTCTATCCGCTAACGCTAGCGATAAAATAATTATTCCCACGATACCGCCTATGTTGCCGGCATATTCTGTGACTGATGAATATGGAATCAGACCTGACTTACTGGAAGACTTCAACAAAATTCCCAAGAAATAGGCGCCCCAAGCCAGGCAATAAAAGCGGGCGATTCTTGGACTATGTTTCAGCATCGCCACGCAGATAATAAAGACGCTGCTCATAGTGATTAACGTCATGCCTGCGTTGAGTATGGCGGCTTGTCTGTACGGAATTATTAGAGAGAGAATTGCAGAGGAGATAGTCAGAGCTATTAGGGTTTTAATGGCTTTGTTAAGGAAGCTCTCTTTGGGAATAGGCAATAAAGTATTGGTAAAGAGTACGGTGGCTATTAAGCCGAGCGATATTAACGTGACTGCTGATATTTGATGCCAAACCGGAAAGTTTGGCCAAAACCATTGATAGGCAAATCCATCTAACGAACCATGAATGCCCGCCATGCATAGGGTAAAAAATGTATAATATAAATAACTATTATCGCGGATAAACAAATACAGGCAGAAATTATAAGCACTCATAATTAGTATGACGGCAAGAAAGCAGCCGTATAGGAATACATAAGACTGAGTCTTGAGTAAGAAGCTCTCTTTCTTCCAAACTGAAACGGGCACTTGAATGCTTCCCTTAGATTCAACTCGCAACAGCACAGTTTTGCTTTGATTCTTTAAGAGTGAAAAGGGCAAAAGGAACGTGGGATATTCCACAGGTCGTGCGTTAAATGGGAGGAGGTCGCCTGTAGATTGTTGGTCGATAATTTCTTTGTTGCTGGCAGTGTAAAAGTCTATTTTGTCCAGTAGTGGATAATCAATGTTTACATACAGCTCTAAATCACTATTGCTAGCATTTTTGATATCAAACCTGAACCAATAAACACTTTTTGAGAAGCCAAAGTTGGCAATGTTTCCTGGCAGGTTAGACCAATCATTTTCATTGAGATGTAAAGCTTGCTCGATATTTAGAGCACCTAGATGATCTTCGAAGTACAAGACTTGCTCGGCCGAATCGAAATGCTCATTGCTCTCATCAAACACAATGACTTGCGATGCCAAGGTTGTAACAGGTAGTAATAAAAGAAACAGACTGAAAAAGCACGCCAGTGGAGGCGCAGTTACCAAACGGCCGCGCAATAGGGGTACATGTCTAACCCATGTTGGAAGCATTTTATTATCGTTCTTGTCTTATGGGATTATCAAACAACCGCTGGCGTTATTGATTGAAGTATAGACATGTACAGAAATTGAATCTAGCTACTTATATGGTAGCTAGAGTGTTGACGCAGTAGGGACGATTTGCGCTGCTATCGTTTTAATTTGGCCTCAAAACTAAGTATCAATAAGTCCTCAATACTTGTTAAAAAACTGTCATTAGTTTGTTGGTGTAAGTAGGGAACAAGAGCCGCCCATTTATTGGCATCTAGCTGGCCTAAGTCACTTTGCGATAAGCCGCTTTCGACAACTCCGGATCGTGGGAAAGGGAACTTAGTGGCCTGAAAGATAGCACCAACAGCGATGCAGCCCACCATGGCCAAGCTTTCTGCAATTTGCTGATCGTTCATGCCAGCGCTTTCTAACAGCGCCAGTAGTTCCTCATTAAACTTGAGCCACTGCAGAGTGACTCTTTCATTAACCATGATCACTTCTACTAGCCAGGGGCGTTTTAGGCTGGCTTGCCATAATGTTTGCAACCAGAGTCTAACGCCTTCACGCCAGTCGCTGACCCGGGAAAAATCGCCATCTAACTCGCTAAGTGCTTGATCTGCCATGGCGCAAAGCAAGGCATCGTGGTTTTCCACATGGGAGTAGAGCGCCATAGGGGTACAGCCAACGCGTTTGGCCACTTTGGCCATGGTGACCTGATCCAGGCCGAATTCATCTGCGTGGGCCACTGCCTCCATCACTATCGTGTCGCGACTATATTTGGGCTTTCGGCCCATTTTGCTTTCAGACATAGGTTAAAAACTAGTTTGTTGGGGGTTGCATTTTATTTAGTATACGCCATATACTGTATTACGTAAAATATATGCTGTACGTTAAATGCTCAGTCAAGATCTTAGGCATTCTAATCAAATAACAGCATTCCAAATAAAAGTGCCAATCCAGAGGGGGCAGAACATGTACGCAGGTCGTATTCTTGAAGAAAAGCATATGGAAATGGAAAACTTCGATCCATTAGCCATCACTAAAGTAGCTCGTGCAGAGCTTGAGAAAATTAAGGAACCACATCGTCGTGCCATTTTAGAAAACTTTATTGAGCACGCAGAATCAGAATGTACCGGCAACTATGATCGTTTAATCGAAAGCTGTTCACCAAAGCATCAAACCTACGCGGTTTATGGTTGCTCTGAATTCCAAAAAAGCATCCAACCACAAGACGTAGAGAGCATGAAAGAGTTCTACCATATGTTGGTAGGTTCAAACGTTTATCTTATTCACGGTGAAGTTGAAAAGCTAATCGTGGGTGACGACGGTATTTATGTCGAAATGATGCTTCACCAACTTTATCCTGGTGAAGTTATTCCAGCCGCCTTCGGTTTTGAGTTCGGTGAAGAAGGTGAGGTTTATCAGTTAACTCAACGTGTTGCTACCGTATTTGTTTTTGATGAAGATAACAAAGGTTGTGGTGAGCACTCTTGGACTGATGGTGTGACTCGTCCGGAGCAACTACGCAAAGAAGATCCTCGCAAAGTTCCAGAACAATTCTGGAATAATCCTGTGAGTGGCCCACGTCAAAAACCTTTCTAAGAAAGTATTGATGTCGACTCTAAAAGGCGCCTCGTGTTAACGAAGCGCCTTTTTTATGGAAAATACTATTAAAAAAGTAAGGGCTAAGTAATGACACTACGTTTTAATCATATGGAGTTAACGGTACCTAAGGGAACCTTGATCAAGGAAAAAGAAAACTTAAGTTCATTCTATGGGGAAGTGTTTGGTTTTGAGGTCATCGAAGTGCCTATGGTGGATGAGCGAATTCAAGAAACCAAGTTGTTAATGCGTACTGACCCTGAAACCAGTCAATTTATGTTTATCGTGGAACAAGATGCGGATCGCTGTATACAGTCGCCCGGTTATGATCACTTAGGTTTTCTCTTGGAAAATAGTAGAGAGGTGGATGACACTTTAGCCCGCTGCAAGGAATGGCAGCAAAAGGATGCTCGCTTAGAGATCAAAGTGTACGATGATCTTGATACGCCACAGGCGTTGAATCGTACTTTCTATGTTCGTTATATCTTGCCCATTTGGTTTGATATTCACTCTATTGAATTTCACGCGGGTTTTGAACCAAAGCGTAAATGGGTATTTGAATAGGCAGTTTTCCCCTTCCATTTGTGGCCATATCCGCCTAGATTAGGCGTTTAATAATGACAACTGCAAGGGGAAACCATGGAATACAATACACTTGAATATCGGGTTGAGGACCAAATTCTCACTTTAGTATTAAACCGTCCAGAAGCGATGAATTCCTTCACCGTTGAAATGTCTGAAGAGCTAGTTCATGCCTTTAATCGCGCCAGTGATGATGATGAAGTATCTGCCATTGTGGTGACAGGTGCCGGTAAAGCCTTTTGTGCTGGCATGGATTTAAGTGTCGAGGGGAACGTGTTTGGTTTAGATGAGAGCCAAAAGCCCACCGTGAATGACATGGAAAGCAATGAAGAAATTAAGGGCGTGAGTGATACTGGTGGTCGAGTTACCTTAAGCATGTTCGAGTGTAAAAAACCTATTATCGGTGCGATTAATGGCGCAGCGGTAGGCATTGGCGCGACCATGTTAGCGGCTATGGATATTCGCATGGCGTCTGAAAAAGCGCGCATTGGTTTTGTGTTTGAAAAAATTGGTATCACCCCAGAAGCTTGTTCAAGTTGGTTTTTACCTAGAATAGTAGGTATATCACAGGCATTAGAATGGGTTTATTCTGGTGATATCTTCAATGCAGAAGAGGCCAAAGAAAAAGGCTTTGTAAGATCAGTTCATAGCCCTGAAAGCTTGTTGGAAGATGCTTACGCGTTGGCAAAGAATATTGCACAGAAATCTTCGGTGTCCGTGGCTTTAGCGCGGCAAATGATGTGGCGTTTATCTGCTGCTCCCCATCCGCGAGATGCTCATAATATCGATTCATTATCGATCTTTTATCAAAGCATGGGGGATGGCAAAGAGGGTGTTGCTTCCTTCTTGGAAAAGCGAGCGCCAGAATTCAAATCAAAAGCCAGTACTGATATGCCTGAATTCTATCCCTGGTGGAAATAAAGCGGGTACTATTTTCTTAAGGCTAACCAAGGAAGAACGGTTGCTAGCAAGATGCTGGCAACCGCCACTAATTGGCTGTGGGGCCAGGCAACAATAGCAATAGCAAATGCCACTAAAGCGCTGCCAACAGAGTGTACGATGACTTTGTTTTTCAGCGCCTTTAAGCGATCGATATCCCCTTGAATAAGCAAATAAAGCAGAGGCGCGCCGGCATGTAATGGCAAATAAAACCCAAATGCGACTAACCAAAATATCCAATCTGTTTGTTGCATAATGTTGCTGACTCAAGGCAATAAAATCATTGCTATCTTAACACTTGTTGTTGAGCAAAGCCTTTGATTTAAACAGCATGTTCAGTTGCTTGTGCAAAGGCTAATTCAGCTTCTTCCTTTACTTGCGCAGACACAATCAACTGATTAAGGGTTTTTATAGATGTAGTTGACCAAATATCCCGATTGGTTAAGTGTCGAATGACATTCATATGATGCTCATCATCGCCTGCCTCTACAAAATACTTCTCAATGACTGTTTGAAAATATTCGCGTTGCATTTGTGTACCAAACGGTAAATCCTGCTGGGCACTCAATCGTTGGCCATTATTGAGTGTAAGAGTGACTTTAGACGGGAAACACATTTTGAACTCACTAAAGTCCACCTTGCTAAGGTCTGGCTGCGCACTTCGCTTAGCTTTACGACTAATTATTTGCCATAGTTGGCGCCAGGATTGAATGAGTTTTTTCAATTCAATAGAATGGCGTTTTTTATGGCTGGAGTGCTTAGAGTTTAGTTGCGAGCGGTAACCCTTAATTACTGCTAACCATTGCTTAAAGGAAAGTGAGCTGGCCAAACTGGCATTGCCAAGACATTGGTTGATATTATCAATAATGCTTAGTGTCATTCCCCAGTCGTGCTTAATCTGAACTTTATTGGCGATCTTTCGAATAGTGTTTGCATGCAGATCTAAGTGGGATTCAGTGAGTTCGGCGCCGCTTAAACGCCCGTTAATTAAACCTAGTGCGACATTGATGGGGAGTGAAAAGTTAGCGGTGGTTTGGGGAATCGTGTTCTCGTTCCAATAGTCCTTGGATAAGTTATCCATTTCTAGTGTGAGTAAGTTAGTTTCGATATTGATAGCCTTAATGTCATCAATATCAAATGCCCCATCCGCTTGCTTTTCATGTTTACCCATTATCTCGAACAAGGCATCCATTGTCGTATCGATATAAGCGCACCCCGGGTATTTCTTAAAAGTTAAAGTATCGCTTAACCAGGCTTTACCTAATCCGCTTAACATGTGAGGAACGGAGGCATAGGTAAAGTTAGACCAAAAACCTTTGCTCGCGTGATGCAAAATATCAGTTGCTCCAGTCATACCCTCGCGAGCGAATTGCGCAGCCTGAATCCCTTGCACCGTCGGCATGGCTGCTGTTAGTAACTTGCTGTCAGCCCCCATAAAACCCGGCCATAAAGTAAAACCGGGCTGATATAAAGCGATTGCTAATGCATGTGTAATTTGCGCTTCATTGAGTTGGTAGGCTTTTGCGGTAATTGCGGCAGCCGCAAAACTATGGATATAGCTCCACGCCTGACCGTTTTGTGGTCCTAAGGCGGTTGTAATACCCAGACGACCGCCTACTTCGTTGCCGATAATGGCGAGTAGCAATAGTTGATCCGTATCTAAATTTAAAGCTTCGCTTAATCCCCAGCTTGCGACAATGGCTGAGTGTCCTGTGTGACCCATATATAAATAGTCATCATAATCTAGGGCCATGGAATTAATGCAGTTTACTAACACCGCCTCATGCAGTGGCAGCTTTTCACCAGTGGGCAATACGGTGCAATTGCCTTGCTTGCCCCAATTGATTACGCAGTGTTTAGCATTTTGTGCGCCCTTATGAAACTTTGCAGCATACTGCGAAGCCAATACATTTAAAATTTGATAATGAACTTTATCTTTCACTCTATCAGGAACCTGATCTAGGGTGATATTGGCTACCCAGTTAGCAACAGATTGAAGTGGTTGCGAGAGCATATCAGGCATAGCAAAGTCCTTTATCCATCATAGAAGAAAGGCTAAAACTAACATGAGGGATTAACGAATCGCTTGACTGTGTTTACCCCTGAAAAGGGTAGTCTTGGGTAAAAAGATAAAGAGCTCTGTCGTTTACGCTAGCGATAAAAGAGCGGAAACCAGTAGATCATTATCGTAATAGGGAGCACTTTCAGTGCTGACTAATTCGGTATCAATAAGCTCTATACCTAGCTGCTCCAGTTTCTTAGAACATATATCGGACGGGTACTTACCATTTTTGCTATCTATCAGGATAAAGTTAAGCAAGCGATCGTTGGGGCAGTGTTCTGATGTGTCTTTTTGCAATTGGTTAATTAGAGTTTCCACCATTTGTTCAAGGGTCATGCCTACCTGCTCAGGGTCTGAACCTAAGTTAGGAATAAACACCTTTGGATTCTGATTGCTAGATATGGCCTTGCCGACCCCGCTGGGCAATAAGTTCGCTAAAAGACTGGTATAGAAACTGCCGGGTGGATAACAGATGAGTTCAGCATCTTCGATGAGTTTGCGATTTTTCTTTTGCAGTTGCACTAAACGGCAAGGTTCCCCATCGGGCGATTCCGAAAGAAATAGATCCTTAATGGGTGAGGACAGCGGTTTAACTTCTTTGCCTGTCAGTTGGTGCTGCCCATAAACTTGGCTGCCGTCCATAAGATTGGCGCCTAAATGCAAATCCTTGTTGATGATGGCCCGCACGGTTCCCTGAACATTGACCAACTTCGAAAACAAAAAAATGATTGGATCTAGATTTTCATGATTATTTAGATAGCCACCTGCTAAGATCAGATTACCAATGCTGGCGCCTCTTAGGTCAAAATTAGTCGGCATTTCCGCCAAAAAGTAACCCAGCTGATTACAGATTAATTGCCGCATGGGATTTTGAATGGCTTCTACTAAGGGAGATTCACCTTGGGCTATGGCTTGTAAACACAGTATTAAGGAAGAGTTTTTTTCATCCTTTGGCAGGCGATAATTAAATAATTCGTAAACGTCGGGGTGGCCCAAAATGGATTCATCAGCCAATGCCATTAAGCGACTTCTAAGATCACCAATCGCCGGCATGCCGAAGGCCTCACGAAGCTTGGCGGAACTGCCACCAGAATCAAAAGGTGTCACCAGGTGTATAGAATTATGGGTATAGTTTTTAAGCACGCGGCATAAGCCACTAATGGCAGAGCCGCCACTAAAGAACAAAATGCGAGGTCCGAGTTCGGGTATTTTCTGGCACCGGCTAATACGTAGCGGATCTGGTATTTGTGCGGTTCTAGCTACCTTCACTTTGACCATATGACTCGGCTCGCTCAATCATTTTTAGTGACTTTCTAACTATAAAATTTTCTGCAGGGGTATTACAACAGTATAGAGAATCAATTTGTCTTTGAAAAATCAGCATTTTTTCGTGATTTCAGCGCAAAGAGCCCTACAATATACAGTTGAGAAATGAGCAAAGTTTCTTCGATTCGATCGTTTGAACAAAAGCTATCGTTGATAGAGTAAATGGCAAACTGAATGGCAATTAGTCTACCGCAGACCATTAAAGAGAATTTACGGTTTCTGTGTGTTGAGGTGGATTCTCAACTCGCAAGCTTAGAAAAGTTTTTCGAAAACCCAACCCTGGCCAATGCTCGCAGAATATCCGACCGTGCGGGTTATGCTTATAACTTACGCACCCGCATTCAAACCAGCTGTGTCAATAAGCTCGCAAAGAGTAAGCAGCGAGGAGCTGAACGCCTTACGCTGCGCGGTGTTGAGTTTGTTGCCACCGATCTTGAGCGGTTAACAGAACTGAGTCGTGACTGTGTAAAGCAAATGGCGGATATGGACGATACCGATTCCTTGCAGCCGAAGGCCTACCGCTCCATGTTCACTGCGGTGCGAAAGGGTGTGTCCTTAGTTGAACCAGCTTTAATCGAAAATGACTCCAAGCGTGCCCTGGAAATTGGTGAACTAGAAGAACAAATTGCTAATCAATATAACGATCTTCTACAAAAATATATGAAGGCTCTAGGTAGTGGAAAGCACACTAAGGATCTGACGCTTTCGTTGTTTGTTGCACAGAGTGTTCGGCAAATGGCTAGTGTTTTGTTACATATTAGTGAATCTATTATTTCCGCTAGCTTAGGGCAGCCGGTGAATTTTGAGCGCTATTTTTCCTTACAATCTTTAGTCAGCGACTTAGAAACTGAAGACAGCCTACTGAAAATTGAACCAATTGCCGAAACTCGTTCTGGCAGTGCGATCTCTGGTATCACCCATCCAGAATCGAAAGATGATGAATATGTGGCGATCTTTAAAGATGGTGTTAAGCAAAAGGTAAAAGAAGAAAGGCAAGGTGTGCGAAGCTGGCATGAAATATACCCAGGACTTGCCCCAAAAATACTTTCCTATAAAAAAAGTGGCCAATCTGCAGCACTATTAATAGAACATTTGCCGGGATTAACTTTCGAAGATGTGCTGGTTAACGAATCTGACCAGCGTTTGGCTGATGCTCTTAAAGCGCTACATAAAACCTTAAAGTCCGTTTGGAAAGAAACCCGTAAGGACCAGCAAGTTCCTGCCCAGCATATCGCTCAAATGAAAAAGCGCCTGCCTGACGTTTACAAGATTCACCCAGAATTTGAACAAGGCCAAAGCAATATCGGAGGGCATCAGTTTGCTTCACTTAGCGAACTGTTAGATCGAGCCGAGGCTATTGAGGAGCAGTTAACTGCGCCATTTTCTGTGTATATTCATGGCGATTTCAACGTAGATAATATTATCTACGATCCAGAGGAAAATAGGATTAACTTTATTGATCTACACCGCTCAAAATATATGGATTATGTGCAAGATGTATCAGTCTTCATGGTTTCCAACTATCGATTACAGATTTTGGATGCGCCGGTACGTAAAAGGATTCTAAAAATAGCAATGGATTTTTATCGCGAAGTTAAGCGCTTTGCTAATAAAGTAGACGACCACACTTTTGATGCGCGGTTAGCATTGGGGTTGGCACGTTCCTTTGCTACATCAACCCGCTTTATTCTGGATAAGGCTCACGCCAAGAGCATGTTCTATCGATCCCGTTATTTGTTGGAGCGTTTAATCGAAACCCCTGCCGACAAATACCATCGCTTTAAAGTACCCGTTAAGGAGATTTTTGTTGACTAATTTAAGAATCGGAGTAGTTGGGATTCCAGGGAAATGGTCTACAGAAGTACTTGCGGATGCCATTGCAGAGAAAACTGGGTTCCGTTTAGTGATTGATATGAATCATGTGGTACTAGATTTACCGCATCAGACTTTGCGTTTTAGAGATGTTAATCTTTGCGAATTAGATGCGTTAATCGTAAAAAAAATAAGTGCCGAATATAGCCCCAATACGTTAGATCGCTTGGAATTATTAAGAGTCGCTGAAGCCTCTGGTGTAAGAGTTTTTAGCGGTGCTGAAAATATGCTGCGCTTAATTAATCGCTTGAGCTGCACGGTGACTCTACGCAATGCTGAGATTCCCATGCCTGATACACTCGTTACCGAAGATGTCGACGCTGCCATGGCTGCAGTAAAGGCCTATGGTAGTGCGGTGTTTAAACCATTGTTTTCTACCAAAGCCCGCGGCATGACTATTATCGATGCCGATCAATCCGACGATGCGATGCGCGAAGCAATTCAGTTGTTTAAGAATGATCATCCCATGATGTATTTACAGCGTAAAATTGATTTGCCTGGTATAGATTTGAGTATGGTTTTCTTGGGCGGGGAATATTTAGGAACTTATG
>JAKSAW010000826.1 GCA_022361455.1 Pseudomonadales bacterium
CTTGATAATTTCTGGAATATCTTCGGTGCGTTTAACCATGAAACTGTGCTTTACGATTGGGCGAGTTACACCAACAATATCAGTTTCCTGGAATGCATCATCACCAATCCAGTCAGACTGAACCTGACCAGTGATAACGATCATGGGGATGGAATCCATGTATGCTGTTGCAATACCAGTAACGGTATTAGTAGCACCTGGACCGGAAGTTGCTAAACAGACCCCGATTTCCCCTTTGGCACGCGCGTAGCCATCTGCCATATGGGCAGCAGCTTGTTCATGGCGCACCAATATGTGGCGAATGTCGTTCTGCTGGAACAATGCATCATATATGTGCAGAACAGCACCGCCGGGATAGCCAAATACGGTTTTAACCCCTTCATCTTTTAACGCTCTTACGAGCATTTCTCCGCCTGATAATAATTCCACTCTTACACCTCGAGTTAACCATGAGCCTACTTAACCGGCGCGAATTATACTCGCATCGGTGAACAACAGCACCCATGATTGTTTAGTTTAAATACCGGTGAATATATTGCTAGATCAACGTCTTAGCTGCGTTCTGTGGGTTATTGCTAGCTGGCTACTAAAGCATTTTTGATTACTTTTTTTGCCACACGCGCTTTGGGCACATGTTTGGAAGTAGCGAGCCTGGGGAATGTGTACACTCATCTTTACTCGCCCTAGCGCAGTTCCCTGGGGTTATGTAGGGATTCTGCACCCACCTCGGTGAGCCGGATATTTTTGTTTTGAATCGGGTTTTTGTCAATAGCGTTACCCCTAAAAGGCTGCGAAATTACTGACTTCTCAGGCAGAAAGCGCCAAGACTTTCACAGTTTGGAGAATCATCGACTGTGTTTTCTATACACAAACGACTATATTGATAAGGATCCATTATAAAAGCTGTACAAGCACCCACCGGTAGCCAGGTTTATTGCCCAATGATAAAACTAAGACGATACGCAGCATTCAGAGTCATCGCTATTGCCATGCTGATCTCAGGACCTTCCGTTGCGTTAGCAGCAAAGTACTATAAATGGGTAGATGAAGATGGTGTTACCCATTACAGCGCTCAGCCTCCAGCCGCCGGAAAAGGTGAAGTCATCAAGGTACGCAGCGGTGCTTCTAGCGATAAAGATACCGCCATGAAGAAGCTCGAGGAGCAGCGAGCAAAACTACAGCAGGATATTGAAAATCGTGACAACCCTAAAACCGATGAGCAAAAAGAAATAGAAGCGCGAAACAACGAGATTGTGAAACGCAATTGTGAAATTCACCGTCAGAATCTTAAGGTGATGACCGAAAGTGGCAGAGTTAGAGTCCAAGACGAGAACGGTGAATCAGTAGTGCTCCCAGAGGAAAAGCGTCAGGCAAGAATGAAAGAAGCGAGAGAATACATTCAGAAAAACTGCAGCTAAGCACACTTCAACAAGAATAAAAAAGGCGCCCAACGGCGCCTTTTTTGTTTAGCAATTTAGCTGCCGGCATCACTTATTGAAGGTTATATCACCCTCTTTGACTTCCCCTTGAATGGTATCGCCGGGCAGAAAACGTCCCGACAAGATTTCTTGTGCTAATGGATTTTCTATCCATCGCTGGATAGCTCGCTTCAGAGGACGCGCTCCATAAACCGGATCGAAACCTACTTCTACCAACTTCGCCAAAGACGCTTCATCTAACTCCAGCGATAAATCCTTCTCCTTCAGGCGAGCCTTCAGATTGGCCAGCTGAATTTCTGCAATACCTTTGATTTGATCGCTGCACAATGGATGGAATACAACAACCTCATCGATTCGGTTAATAAATTCAGGCCGGAAATGCCCGCCGACAACTTCCATCACCGCAGACTTCATCACATCATATTGCTCCTCAGAAGCCAGTGTCTGGATGACATCAGAACCCAAGTTCGAGGTCATAACAAGAACGGTATTTCTAAAATCAACTGTCCGCCCCTGACCATCAGTCAAGCGCCCATCTTCAAGCACTTGAAGAAGAATATTGAAAACATCTGGATGCGCCTTTTCCACCTCATCAAGCAACACAACAGAGTAAGGCTTGCGGCGCACGTGCTCAGTTAAATATCCACCTTCTTCATAACCCACGTATCCTGGAGGCGCACCAATTAGTCTGGCAACCGAGTGCTTTTCCATAAACTCAGACATATCGATTCGAACAATGGCTTCTTGTGTATCAAAAAGAAACTCCGCTAACGCTTTACAAAGCTCAGTCTTACCAACCCCGGTAGGCCCAAGGAACAAGAATGAACCATTGGGTCGATTAGGATCAGATAGTCCTGCTCGTGACCGCCTTACCGCATTTGAAACTGCAACTACCGCCTCTTGCTGGCCAATCACGCGCTCATGCAAAGCATCCTCCATGCGCAACAACTTATCACGCTCTCCCTCGAGCATTTTTGAAACTGGAATGCCGGTCCATTTGGAAACCACTTCAGCGATTTCTTCTTCCGTCACCTTGTTACGCAGCAACTTCATTTCCATCATTTCTGCTTGCGCCGCCATATCTAGCTGCTTCTCTAATTGAGGAATCTTGCCGTATTGAACTTCTGACATTTTCGCTAGGTCACCGGCGCGACGAGCATTTTCCATCTCAATTCGGGCCTGCTCTAAATCGGCTTTGATTTTCTGGCTTCCTTGCAGGGCGGCTTTTTCGGCGCTCCAAATCTCTTCGAGATCAGCAAACTCGCGCTCAACACCATTAATATCTTCGTTTAACTTATCAAGGCGCTTTCGAGACGCTTCATCTTCTTCTTTCTTGAGTGCTTCGCGCTCCATTTTTAGCTGAATCAAACGACGCTCCAAACGATCCAATTCTTCAGGCTTCGAATCCATCTCCATGCGGATGCGGCTGGCTGCCTCATCCACTAAATCAATGGCTTTATCGGGAAGCTGTCGATCAGTAATGTAGCGGTGAGATAATTTTGCAGCCTCCACGATAGCGGAGTCTGTGATATTCACGCCATGGTGAACTTCATAACGCTCTTTCAAACCACGCAATATGGCAATGGTGTCTTCTACTGTAGGCTCATCCACCAATACTTTTTGGAAACGACGTTCAAGAGCAGCATCTTTTTCGATGTATTGGCGGTACTCATCCAAGGTCGTTGCACCCACACAATGCAACTCACCTCTTGCTAATGCTGGCTTCAACATATTGCCCGCATCTAAGGCACCATCACTTTTGCCAGCACCAACCATGGTGTGTAGCTCATCAATAAACAGAATAATGTTGCCTTCTTGCTTGGCTAGTTCGTTCAATACCGCTTTTAAGCGTTCCTCAAACTCACCGCGGTATTTAGCGCCCGCCAACAAGGCGCCCATATCTAAAGAAAGCACTCGCTTATTTTTAAGACCCTCCGGCACCTCGCCATTAATAATGCGCTGCGCTAAACCTTCAACAATTGCAGTTTTACCCACACCAGGCTCACCAATTAATACTGGATTATTCTTGGTACGGCGCTGCAACACTTGAATGGTACGACGAATTTCATCATCTCGACCAATCACAGGATCCAATTTGGCATCTTCCGCACGAGCAGTTAAATCCACTGTGTACTTATCGAGAGCTTGGCGATTCTCTTCGGCATTTTGATCTGTCACTTGTTCACCACCTGTAATCTTTTCAATGGCAAGCTCAATGTCGTTCTTGGATACACCCAGCTTTTTAAATATTTGCCCTACTGCGCCTTTGTCATCAGCCATGGCTGCAATGACAACTTCACTGGAAATAAATTGGTCATCGCGCTGCTGGGATTTTTTATCTGCCAAATTCAGGATTCGGATCATCTCGTTGGACATGGTGACATTGCCGTCATGATTCTGAATCGTGGGCATACGAATCAAAGCCGCGGTAAGCTCATCTTTTAGCTGACCTACATTAGCTCCCGATTGCGCTAGCAAGGGTTTAGCGACGCCTTGCGCATCATCCAACATGGCTAGCAACAGATGGGCAGGCTCCACAACACTGTGGTCTCGGCCAACCGCCACTGATTGAGCATCCGACAACGCCACCTGTAACTTGCTGGTTAATCGATCTATTCGCATGAAATCTCCTCCTCAAGGGCCTATCCGGCTCCAAACTTAACCTTTTAATAGGTCTTTTCCGGCCAAATTCAAGGTGAGACAAGTTGATTTAGGTCAAAATAAAGGGTCAACCCAGAGAGCAGACAGGATTCTGCCTGTTGTAGCTTGGCGTCGATAGGAGAAAAAGCGCGGATCACTATAGGTACAATAATCACCGCCGAAGACCTGCTCGACACCATGATCTTTAAGTCGCGAACGGGCCAAACTATAGAGATCGCAAAGGAAATGCTCGCCCCCCTCGCTAACCCGACCGGAAGAAACAAATGCAGAGGAATGGCAGGATTGAGAGGACTCAAAGGCCTCTTTAACTTCTGCACCTACCTCGAAATGTGGTTGAGATATCGCAGGACCCAACCAACAGATAACACCACTAGCATCGCTAAAACTTGCCAAGGTCGTTTCGAGGATCCCGGCTGCTAGTCCGCGCCAACCAGCATGGGCAAGGGCAACTTGCTCTCCATTGATGTCTGAAAAAAATACCGGGAGGCAATCCGCTGTGTGAAGCGTGCAAATAACACCTGATTGCTGTGTGAAACACCCATCACCTTTACGAACCAATCCATCAGCCTGCGCCTCTACCACCTCAGTACCATGGACCTGATCTAGCCACTGAGGCGATTGGGCTATCTTGAATCGTTGTTGAAAATAATGCCGACATCTTTCCACATCAGATACCTGCGCCCCGACATGTGAAGCCGTATTGAAGCCATCGTATGGCGCCGCACTTAAGTTACCTGAGCGAGTAGAAACAACTCCCACTACTCGCTTATGCGCTGGCCAATCTGGAGATAACCACTGAGTGCAGCCATCGCGTATCAGCATACTTTCGCATCTTCCAGAAGCAGATTCAGCATTGCATTCATATCTCCAGGGAGCTCACTAGTCCATTCCATAACTTCCCCTGTCACTGGGTGCTCGATGCCTAAGGTTCTTGCGTGGAGCGCCTGGCGACGAAAGCCTCGTAAGCCATCAATCAATTCTTGGGACGCGCCTTTGGGTAAACGTAAACGTCCACCATAGACAGGATCTCCCAACAGGGGATAACCGATGTGTGACAAGTGGACCCGTATTTGATGGGTACGGCCAGTTTCTAACTGCACGCGAACATGAGTGTGGGCTCGAAATCGTTCGATCACACGATAATGAGTCACCGCCTCTTTGCCTGCATGATGAACTGCCTGTTTAGTGCGCTGTGTGGGGTGTCGCCCGATGGGCTCATCCACCTTACCACCTCCGGTCATGACACCGCAGGCGATTGCTTCGTATTCACGAAACACCGATTTTTCTTGGAGCTGATCTACTAAAGAGGCATGCGCTTGGAGGGTTTTCGCCACCACCAATAGCCCAGTGGTTTCCTTATCAATTCGGTGCACGATGCCCGCTCTTGGCAGACCTGCTAGCCCGGGACAATGGTTCAGCAAGGCGTTGAGCAAGGTGTTATCACGATGTCCAGCAGCCGGATGAACCACCAAACCTTGAGGCTTGTTGACCACTAATAGAGCGTCATCCTCGTACACCAAGTCGAGATCAATGTCTGCTGGAGCCCAGCTTTCTTCTTCAACCAACTCCGCTTCAATTACCAGATTCTCGCCACCAGCCAGCTTATCTTTTGGTTTTCGATTTGCGCCATCAACAGTCAGCAGCCCTTCTTTAATCCATTGCTGGATTCGAGATCGAGAAAAGTCCGAAAAAAGCTCTGCTGCGATATGATCCAAACGTTTCCCAGCGAGATTATCGGGAACTTGAGCTTGCAGTGAAATTCTTTCGGTCATAAACGGCTTTCTTAGTTTGTGGAAATCAAGCGACGCATTTTACCTATTTTACCGTTGAATCCCAATTAGGCGTGATTCCTGATCATGTATTCAGGTTTTATGGAACTGTTATCCCCAAGGAATGTCGCTATAATAGCCTGCCTAATTTGAGGCCATACAAAGCGAAAATGAATATTATGATCAAGCCTTTCCAATTTTCAGTGTTGCTAGCCGCCTTCTTGAGTTTAAGTAGCCTTACCTTTCTATCTGGCTGTACCTCCAGTGGACATTCCCAGTTGGAGCAACTCACCGAGCGTCAGTACTATGAAGAAGCGCAAGCCGCAATGGACGCCAACAAGTTCCTGCAAGCGGTGGAACGCCTACAATCACTGGAATCTCGCTATCCCTTTGGTCGTTACGCCGAACAAGCGCAGCTGGAATTGATCTACTGCTATTACCGAACTCTTGATTATGAATCTGCTGCAGTAACTGCTGAACGCTTCATTCGCATTCACCCTGACCACCCAAGACTGGATTACGCCTATTACATGAAGGGACTAGCTTCCTATAGCGTTGACCGCGGTCTTGTAGAGCGATTTATTCCTACCGACTTTTCTGAAAGGGACATGGGGCCAGCAAGAGAGTCCTTCGATGACTTTAACCGCCTGATCAACCGTTTCCCAAACAGCCAATATGCTGAAGATGCACGCCAACGCATGATTTACCTGCGCAATTTACTGGCCGCCTACCAACTAAAAGTAGCCAACTATTATATGCGCCGCGGCGCTTATGTATCAGTTGCTAAGAGAGCCGCTTATGTTATTCAGCATTTTGATAAAACTCCCGCACTCCCCGAAGCGCTAGCTCTGCAAACTAAAGCTTATCTAGAGTTGGGGTTGGATGATCTGGCAGAAAAATCTGAAACCATGCTGGCTTACAACTTTCCGGACTACAAGGAATTAAAAGACGGCAACCTTGACTACGAACCTGGTAAGCGAGGCCAAACCAGTTTATTGAATGTAGTCTCGTTTGGGCTTTTGGACTGATTTGCTCGAACTAGTTTATTTCTAGACTATTTGTTGCTGTGTTTTTCTTAAAACTGCGCTGCGCAGCGGGATTATTCCCCCGCTGGCCAGCGACATGTAATAGGATAACGCCGATCTCGACCAAAGCCACGGGGAGTGATACGCACTCCTACAGGAGCCTGGCGACGCTTATATTCATTTAGATCCACTAAGCGCAGAACCTTGTGCACCACTTGCTCATCGAATCCCTCGCGAATGATGTCTTGAGCACTCTTATCTTGCTCCACATACATTTCCAAAATTCTATCCAAGGAATCATAGTCAGGCAGGGAATCTTGGTCCTTTTGATCGGGAGCCAGCTCTGCTGAGGGTGGTCGGTCGATAACATTTTGAGGAATGGGAGGATTCTCTGGAGTCAGTTTATTGCGATAGTTGGCCAGGCGATAAACCAAGGTTTTCGGCACATCCTTCAACACATCAAAACCACCGGCCATGTCTCCGTACAGCGTTGAATAGCCGACAGCCATTTCACTCTTGTTCCCTGTGGTAAGCACGATATAGCCTTTCTTGTTAGAAATAGCCATGAGCAACACACCTCGGCAACGGGCTTGAAGGTTTTCTTCCGTAGTATCTTTTTTAGCACCTGTAAACTCGCTTTCCAGTATACCCATAAAAGATTCATACATAGGCTCAATGGGCAGCACACTATAACGAACACCCAAACGATTAGCCTCTGCTTCAGCATCATCTAAGCTCATTTGGGAGGTATAGCGAAACGGCATCATGACCGCTTCCACCCTCTCTGGCCCAATTGCGTCCACAGCAACCGCTAAAGTGACAGCAGAATCGATTCCGCCAGACAAACCTAGCACCGCACCTTTAAAGCCGTTTTTGTTCACATAGTCTCGAACGCCCATCACCAAGGCATTATAAACACTGGCTTCTATATCGCCGTGCTCAGTAATTGAGCGCTGCTCCAGTTCCACGGCCAAAAAATCGTCCGAAGGCTTTAGCAGCAGGTCCATGTGATATAGGTCTGTAGCAAATTCTGGTGCACGAAATAGCAATTCACCCGCTTGGTCAGCAACCATTGAACCGCCATCAAACACCAACTCGTCCTGACCGCCAGACAAGTTTACGTACACAATACCCATATTTCCTTGCTGGGAACGCTGTTTCACCAATGCTTCTCGAACGCCACCCTTATCCAGGTGGTAAGGCGAGGCATTCAAGTTAAGCATCAGTTTTGCACCCTGTTGTGAAGCTTGCTCCATTGGGGAAGCATGCCAAATATCTTCACAAATGGTGATAGCCATCGGTATTCCCTTGATATTAACTACACATGGCTCTGACCCTGCAACAAAATAGCGTTTTTCATCAAAGACTTGATAGTTTGGTAGCTCTTGCTTGAAGTACTCTGCCACTAGCTCACCACCATGGAACAATCCGGCAGCATTAAATAACTGATCACCCTTCATTCGGGGATAGCCTATAAGAACATAACAATCACCTGGCAGTTTTAGCTTTAGCTCAGCCAATGCACGGGTGATGCGATTCTCAATACTGGGTCTAAGAAGCAAATCCTCAGGTGGGTATCCTGTAAGGGTTAACTCAGGGAACAGCACCAGCTCTGAACCTTGCTGGTGGGCTTCAATGACCGCATCCAGCACCATCTGGGTATTACCAACAATATCCCCCACCATAAAGTTAAGCTGGGCAAGAGTTACTTTTAACGATTGATCAGATAATGGTTGATCGGTGCTCATCTAATGCTCTCAAGGGTTCAATCAGGGATAGAAATTGGAGCGTATTCTCTGCCAAATAGCTCCAAGAAGCAAAGATTCACCCTGCGTGTTCATTATCTATCAGTTACAATTAAGCTAATCAATTTTGTGTAAAAGTGATAAAAGGCGGTTATTCCCATGCTCTTTAGGCTGATTCTCTTTGTTGTGATTTGTGGCTTAGCCTATGCCCTTTATAAGAAGATCCAAAAGCAAAGCAGTGAAAAACTAGACTCATCTCCAAAAGAGCCGACGACCACGGAAATGAAGCGCTGTGCCAAGTGTGGTGTACACTTACCTATTAACGAATGCATTCAATATCAAACGCTACACTTTTGTTGTGAAGATCACAAAAAAGCGTACTTGGAAGACCACAGCGCCGGTGATGACAGCTCCAATTCGTAGCAAACAGATCCTAGACACCAACAAAGGGCATTGCCATTGAGTCTACTTGAGGCACCCATAGATCCTCCTGCTCTAACAGCCAACACCGAATGGCGGCCGTTAAGGATCTATTTGGCCTATCGCGCGTTATTAGCGGTGGTTCTGCTATCTCTGATTTTTATATCGACCATCCAAGAATTACAAACCCTCGAAGAACAACTCTATTTTGTCACCACCATCGCTTATCTAGTCATTTCTGCCTTTAATTTTTTTACTATAAAAAAAACGGACCGGGAGCAACGGCTCCGAACCCATATTTTTGTCATCATACTCATCGACATTTTAGCAATTACAGTACTCGAATATGCCAATGGAGAAACTTCTAGCAACTTATCGATTCTCCTAGTGATTGCTGTTGCTGGTGGCAGCATTCTGGTTGTAGGTAGAGTAGCAACCTTGTTTGCTGCCATCGCAACGTTCGCCGTTCTTTATCAATCAATTTATGTCGCAGTTACCAATAGCAATTTCGAAAATAACGATTTTGTTGAAGCAGGCTTAATGGGTGTGGTGTTTTTTATAACATCATTGTTTGCACAGAATCTTTCCACGCGCTTACGTGAAAGTGAGGCGCTAGCCAAGCAAAAAACTCAAGAAGTTGCGGAACTGGAAGAACTCAATCATCACATCATCCAACGTATGCGTACCGGCATTATCGTAGTTGATGGTAGCGACCGAATTAGACTCATTAACGAAGCTTGCTGGCGAATGTTTGGAATGCCAAGTATGGATAATGCAAGCTTGGAACAAATCTCTCCCGAACTTTGTGAACAGCTAAATCAGTGGCGTCAAACTGATATGGGGCCTCGCACCCCATTCAAAGCGGCCTCAAATGGCCCACAGGTAATGGTGAACTTCACTTCGTTAGAAACAGATAACCGATCCGACACCTTGGTGTTTGTTGATGATAACACCCGCATGACACAACAAGCGCAACAACTAAAGCTCGCTTCCCTAGGCGGACTCACTGCAAGTATTGCCCATGAAATAAGAAATCCATTAGGGGCAATTAGCCATGCAGCGCAACTGTTGATTGAATCGCCAGATCTTGTCAAAACCGATCTGCGCCTTGCAGAAATCGTGCAACAACATTGTGTGCGCATGAACAAGGTGATTGAAAATGTACTGCAACTATCGCGACGCAAACCGGCAATGCCGGAACGACTTAACTTGATCAACTGGTGTAATGAGTTTCTAGAAGACTTTAATACCACCTTATCTGAACCTGTGGACATAAGCTTTCAATACGAAAATAAAGACATCATGTTCCAAGTTGATCCCAGCCAAATTCATCAAGTAGTTAGCAATCTTCTTTTGAACGGTTTGCGATACAGTAAAAAGAAAACCGGCAAAATGCAGGCTACTATCATTGCTGGAATGTCACTACAAACAGAGCGACCTTATTTAGAAATAATCGACAAAGGCGACGGCATTCCGGCAGAAGATCAGGACAAGATTTTCGAACCTTTTTATACGACAGATAACACCGGCACAGGACTGGGGCTATATATCGCGAAGGAACTTTGTGAATCGAACCAAGCACGCTTAGACTTAATACCATCAACACAAGGTGCTTGTTTCAGAGTTACTTTTGCTCACCCCCATAAGAACATTGCCTTATAGAGAAGAACACAAAGACTATGACAGCTTATCGTGCACTGATTATTGATGACGAACCCGATATCCGTGAACTACTGCAGTTAACACTATCGCGCATGGACGTTGACACTGAAGCAGCTGAAAGTTTGAAACAAGCTTCAAAGCTTATTACCACTCAAGCTTTTGATCTTTGTATAACGGATATGAATCTTCCTGATGGCAACGGTATCGAAATGGTGAAATTCATCAGCGATAACTATCCGCAAACCCCTGTGGCCGTGCTTACAGCATACGGGAGCATGGATACGGCCGTTGCCGCGTTAAAAGCCGGTGCCTTTGATTTTGTTTCCAAGCCAGTTGATTTGCAGAGGTTACGGGACCTAGTAAATACTGCTCTGAAACTTAAAAAGGATGCCCCCGAAGTTCCAGCCACCGTGGATTCAGATTCGCCAATATTGGGGGCTTCTGATGCCATTAAGCGCCTGCACAAACAAATCAGCAAGCTGGCCCGCAGCCAAGCGCCAGTTTATATTTTTGGTGAAAGCGGCAGCGGTAAAGAATTAGTCGCTCGTCAAATTCATGAATTAGGCCCCCGTGCCGATGGCCCCTTCGTACCAGTAAACTGTGGCGCTATTCCAGATGAGCTAATGGAAAGTGAGTTCTTCGGCCACAAGAAAGGCAGCTTCACAGGCGCTTATGAAGACAAAGAAGGTCTATTTATCGCGGCAAAGGGTGGCACACTGTTTCTTGATGAAGTAGCTGACTTACCGATACACATGCAAGTTAAGCTGCTACGTGCGATTCAGGAAAAAGCTGTGCGGCAAGTGGGATCACAAAAAGAAATATCCACCGATATTCGAATTTTGAGTGCGACCCACAAAGACTTAGCGGACTTGGTAGAGAAAGGGGATTTTCGACAAGACTTATTCTATCGGATCAATGTTATTCAACTTTCTGTACCACCACTTAGGGAACGCCCAGAAGATATCATTATTTTAGCGAAGCATACTTTGCATGCGTTAGCAGAAGAATGGCAAATGGAAATGCCACGACTAAGTGACAGCGCTTGTGAACGATTGCAAGGATATTCTTTCCCGGGCAACGTGCGAGAACTAGAAAACATATTAGAACGCTCTGTGACGCTTTGCGATGACGATATCATTCTACCTGAGCACCTACACTTACCCACTGGACAGAATGGGGACGAAGTTTACACCCAAGAAGGTGCCACTAGCGGCGATTTAGCGTCTGAATTCAATATCGGCGAATCTCTCGAAGACTACTTAACAGATATTGAAAAGCAGGCAATTCTAAAAGCTCTCGATGATACCCGCTGGAATCGAACAGCCGCAGCAAAAAAATTAGGCATGAGCTTTCGATCATTACGTTATCGCTTGAAAAAGCTTGGCTTAGATAAAGACGAAGACTAACTAAATCATTTCTTCAAGATTCGTTTCACGATCTAAGCTGAACGGCAACGGATCGATTTCCGGCTTTTGTTTCAATATGAGGTTAGTCATTAATCGCGCAGACGCCGGCGCCGTCACCAAGCCATTACGATAGTGACCTGCACACACAAATAACCCGTTTAGTTTAGAGGACTCTCCCATATAGGGAAGTCCAGCGGGTGAACCCGGGCGTAATCCCGCCCAATGCTTTTCTACTTTGAGAGACTCAAGCTCGGGCAATATATCAAGGGCGGCATTCATCAAGGCTTCGCGCCCATTGAGGGTGGTGGACTTATCGTATCCCACTCTATCAATAGTGCTTCCCACAACGATTCGACCGTCTAACCGAGGAATTAAATATTTTCCTTCATGCAAAACAATGCTGGGCAACAAACCGGGACAAGGCTCGAACACCAACATTTCACCGCGAACAGGTTCAATCTTTAAACATAACTCTAACTCGTCCGATAGCAATGGAGTCCACGCGCCGGCCGCTAATAAAACCGCATCAGAATGAAATTCACCATTAGACGTCGCGACACCTATGAGCTTTTTTTCATGCAGCACAACATGGTTAACTTGCTGGCCTTCGATCAAAGTAAATTTTTTGTCACTCAACAAGCTCAATCTTAGCGCCTTAAGCAAGCGCGGATTACGAATATTACCAACAGCCGGTAAAGATAACGCTCTTTTAAAACGTCGATTTAACGCTGGAACCTTTTCATAGGCATGAGCAACATCCACCTCGCGCAGATGAGCATTTAAACGTTGAGCCCACCATAGGGCCATCTCATGCTCTTGGGAATCCAACATAAATAATCCACAAGGATTAAACTGCGGATCAACCCCTGTTTCTTCCCTTAGCTGATCTGACAAATTTGGATAGTAAGCTTGAGCCCAGCGAACAAGATCACTTATGGGATCTTGGTATTGCCAAGGATATAGGGGTGAGACTATACCACCTCCTGCCCACGAGGCTTCGGTACCCACTTCACTCTTATCAATTAGTGTAACTTTGGCTCCAGCTTGCAGTAGTTCTCGAGCTGATAACAACCCGATGATGCCACCACCAACAATGATAACGTCGCTCATTTCGTTTATTTCTTACCCAGTTCTTTATCTCAGTGCTGTCTATTCTTACATATCCTGATTATTTTGGTATGGAGCAAGTCAAGGATGACTGTTAAATGTCAGGGATTTTCTGTGCTCGAGTTATTGGTGAGTATAGTTGTCCTTAGTATTCTAATCGCCGTAGGCATTCCAGGGATGACCAGTTTGCTTGAGAGAACCCGCAACACCTCTGAAATAACAACTTTAATGGAAAGTTTTACTCTGGCCCGACACTATGCCGTAAATGCCTCCAGCCATGTTTCCGTTTGCGGAAGTAGTAACGGACAAACGTGTGATGGCGCTTGGCAAAGTGGGTTGATCGCTTATAGCCATGCAGCCCCGAAGGCCGAACCCAACGAGCCAAACACCGAAATAATTTATCAACAAAAAGCTAAAGATAGCTTTGATATGATAGGTAACATAAGGAAGTTCACCTTTAGACCTTCCGGCTTACTCAGAGGGCAATCCGGAAGTTTATTATATTGCCCCAAGAGCAACACCGAAGAAGCGATGAGCCGAATCGTTGTGAGCAGAGGTGGACGAGTAAGGGTTTATAGTAGGACGCAGCTGCAAAAAATAACTTATCTTAGCGAAATGAACTGCAATTAAAATTCGAAATCAGCGAGCACACTTACCCGATCATCTAACTCACCTTTATCGATGTATGCAATTGCATTCGGATTCGTGCTCACCATTTGCAGAATCTGTTTCACATCATCAATAACATGAGGTGGTGAGGCTCTGCCTGTAAATAATAATCTAGCCCAATAAGCGTTTACCTCAGGCACGGTTTTACCCACTAGTTTTTGATAAAAGTGGCTTCTAGTGTCCGAGTCTGGAGAATGATCGATCCTCATAGCGAGATTACCATTGGGAAAATAGACGTCTCGCCCCATATAAAGATCCACCAGCTGACGCTTAGTTAAACTTAGCGCTTCATTATCTTTATTAACAATCACCACAATCTCAGCAGGGCTGACTAATGGAAGCATTAAGCAGCTCAAAAGGACGCATATGTTAATCACGCGCTTCATGACTAGAATACAAAGTCCAAGTTAATAGAGTAAGTATTAACTCTCTGATCTTCGTGTAATCGAGATTTTGTTTCCCAGAGATTTTTACCCACAGCATCAATAAAGGTGCAATCCCACTGAAACTTCAAAGCTGTGTTATGCCGCAAATTCCAACGAGTACCAACAGAATATGTGGTCTGCTCAATAGACACCGCTACGTAAAAAGACTGTATTGAGGACGAGAACTCATCAACAACTGCTTGGATTTGCTCGGATGGAAATCCAGGAATGACTGGAATATTAGGTGCGACCGGAGCCTGATTAGGGTCTTTAGTATTCTCAGCCCTCGCAACCATCGAGTAAAAAGTAAAATCTCCAACCTTATAACCCGCACTGAAATAATAGTTTAAATAGGGTTTAAAGACGTCAAAATCAGAAGCAATGTAGGCGATCTCGGTCTGCATAACCCATGGAGTTACATCATAAGCAAACCCCACCGAAGTGTAGGCAATGCTTTTATTATCAATGTCGAGACTATTAATGATTGGCCCTAACTCTGACCAACCAAACGTTTGTGCCAACGTAAGCGCATCTAAAAGCTCATCGATTCTAAACTCTTCGGCAGCACTTGAATCGAAACTCAATTCTGAATGTGAAAAGTGCAGCCGTACTGAATCTGTTTCCCACCGTAAGTTAAAACCGTAAGCGGGATCTACTTTGAAATTTATATCTAGATCATCATTCACAAGCTGCTGAGATGACTTACCCAACATAAGCTTGGCACTGAGCATCCCTACTCCTAGCGGTAGCTTATAACTTACATCCAAGCCTTCATAATGCTCAAAACCAATAAAACCATAAAACTCAATGGGTGGTCGCACCCAAAGATAGGCAAATCCAGTATTGCGATACTCAGACAACATAAATAGGTCGGCGCCCATTCGACCTGCCCGCAAGCTAACACTGGAAGTTGGATTAAACCGTAGATAAGCCCAAGTGATATTATCTTCAAAGCTCTCACCAACTCTGTCTCTAAACACTAATTGAATAGCCGAACCCCACTGCTCATTCCAACGGGAACTCGCCTGAACACCCACTAATGAATCGGTTTTATGAGACCAATTTGCATATTCGCCATGATAGGTTACATTTTGACGTAAGCCGACTTGTTGATTTCCACCTCTTGCAAAGCCCACCGTTGCGAACCCACTAAAGCGGGTATCGCTAAAGCCACCAGAAGCAAAGACCTCTAAATTAATTGCTAGGCTTAGAAAAGTTGATGTTATTAATAGAAAAAAAACCTTCATATCCAACAAGTCTGACATTTCAAATAAGTAATAGACTTAATGGTATCGCTCTCGATATCCAGCGAATTATTACTGCAATTAAGAATATAGCTCATGAGCTAAATATTAAGTCCATTTTAACTTTTTGTTGGGAAGATTCTTGAACTTATAGATAAATTAAACACCAGACACAAAAACGGGGCCAGATAGCCCCGTTATATTTCATGCTTTTTAAAGGATACCATGCGCCTCGTTTATCGAGTCACAGGATTCTCTGGGATTGCATCTCCGCCCCTCGCACGCTGCTCCCATTTCGTCTTTCTAACTGCTTGATTACCAACCGACAACCTTATCGCCTTGGAACCTGACAGAATAGAAACCGAATCACCACCAACATGAACCCCTAAACCACTGAGAGGAACAGAAAGCTCTGAATCAGTTCGGTTAATAGTTGGCACATCGCTAGTATCGGTAGAAACAATGGTTCCATCATTGTTATAAACCAACTCTCTCCCGCCATCCAATACGCGTACAAAAGAAACGCGACTTCTCTGCGGTGGTGGATCACAACTATTGAGCGACTCAGAAACTTCCTGATCACTTGGAGGAATATAGGAGGGCCAGAAAACATTTCCGAATAAAATTAGTGGCGACCCAAAACCTTTCTCACCTTCCATTTCTAACGACACTGACAGCCCTTTAGCAAAATTGAAATCGCGGATATCAATGGTTTCCATAGGTGCAATAAAGCCTGCCTCACCCGCTTCTGCTAGTGAGGATGGCCTGCGGAGCAAATCCCATGGAGCAGCAGGATTTAAGTTATCTCTAATGAAATACATCTCATCTTCAACACCTCGGTCCTTTGGCTTTTCACGCCAACCTGAGACCAAGGCCACACCAACATACCGACTACGTCCGTCGTTCATCAAAGCAACGCTTGGAGCTTCAAAGAACACACGATTGTCTGCAGCAGCTGCACCAGGCACATCTTCACGACCAAAGGTTGCTAATCGCGTAACGGTAAATTCACTGGTGTCACCCGTATGATCCAGATGAACTCTAAATACCTGCCCACCCATATCAGCAAAGTACAAACGATCCGTTAAGCCGTCGCCGTTTAAATCTATGGTTTTGATTTGCATGGGGATGCTGTGATTCATTTCTTCTACTTGAGTGTAACCGGCGCCTGATTCGCCAGTATTCGAGGCCCACCAAACAACCTCTCCGATGTCATCACCAGCATTGCTAGTTTTATGATTACCAGCCTTAACCACATACACTTGGTTACCACACATAACAGGTCTTGCAGCGGTATCATCTGTAGCATCGCGATCCGTACATGCCCCCCAGGTCGTTGGGTTCTGACCTGGATCCAAATCGTAATCTGGATCATAACCGCCGCCAAAAATCGCTACAGCCGCAAGGCTTCCATCTATCTTAATTTTCGCTAACGTTGGTTGAGACCAGGTTTGCCCCAAACGAGCAAAGGGATCGGTTCTGTCACGAGGATCTCCACCCCTTATCTCCGTTAACAACTGGGGACGATTTCGATTAGTCATATCGAAAAAGAAATAACTTCTTCCACCACGGCGCATGCCTCCGTATAACCTCACGAAACCACCACTATCAGCAGAGAAAGCGCCCGACTTACCATCAATTTTTCCGTCGAAAACACCATCTACAGGCAGGTCTTGACGCCACGGAGTCCAAGTGGAATCCAATCCGTAAAGCAAAGACCCCGGGCGCATCTCGAACATCGCCGGAATATTGGGAATTAACACCTCGGGGAAGAAGGAGGACTGCTCCTCACCAGTTTCCGCATCCAAAACTCTCAGAAAGCCATCATTTCCACTAACGAATACGACATTATCGTATTCATATACATCGTTAACTTCTCTGTATGAGTAATTCACAACGGTAGGCTGACTGTGCACAATAGCGCCATAATACAAACGTGATTTTGCGAGGTTTGAGTTTGCGATTTCTGCGTCACTGGAACTGTCATCATCAAGAATTGCCC
>JAKSAW010000812.1 GCA_022361455.1 Pseudomonadales bacterium
GACTGGGGGGCGGGATCTCATATCCGGATAGCCGGCATCGATCCCAGGGTAACTAAATGCTTCAAGAAGACCAAGACAAGCGAACCCGGGGCAACCAAGAGGAATAGTCGCCGGCTCCAAGTCTTTCAGCTCGACCCGCGGCACATTCATCCACCAGCCAAGATTCGCAGTAACAGAATGCTGGCCACCATTGGTGGCATGCGCATAGGTAGGATACTCAATAGCCTCACGCTGGAAAGACACAAAAAAGTCTTCTGCCTGGGCCACTTCAAAACCATGTAATTCAATTAGGCGTGCCCGCATCTGGGCGTACAGATCACTACCATTAAAAAGCGAAAGAAGACCGCCAGCCCCATGAAGGTTCTTCAACTCGACACCAGGAATAAAAAGTTCCGTCATTCTTGTGCCTAACGTATAAATTGCAGGCACATCATAAAACTCATCATTGCTAGCGCAGTCTGAATAACCCGTTGGCCGACCAATACATGCTTGTCCGTTACCGAACGTAGATGTAAACCTTGCGTAACCCGACAGATAAACATCCAAAAAACCGCTCATCGAGTTAATTCCTGAATGCGTATCCGATGCGGATTCATACCGCCCAACACCAAAAAAACCATCTGCCCACTCGGCACTCACCTTAAGTCCTGCCACCTCACGGAGAGTAGTTGTATTGCCTTCTTTAATCGCTAACTCTATATACGGTCGATGCAGAAGAAAACTTGATGTTGCAGGGTCCCCGGCACGTGGATGCCCATCGTCCGGTCGATTATTTCCATCATAGGTGCCACCAGAGAACTGATTTGGATTGTAAGACCCTCCCCCGGTATAACGGCCCATGAAGCGCACATAATCCATATCAATATCACAACCAGTCCTCACTGATTCATTAAAACCGCCACACCCCAGCTGTAACTTGTCAATATTCATATTCAATGCAACTTCTGCATCCAGCCCCATCCGGTAGAAACCAAAGTCTCTGGGGCCTCCGGGGTCGCCGCTTGGCGCAATATAATCGGTAACGAGCAAGGACTGACCGGTGATCGAGGCAAGCTGCTCGTCCTCAATCGCAACCATCGCAGCTAAAGCTACTGAAGGTAGGCTGGCAATCAATAAAGCAGCCGTCGCGTTTATTTTATTAACACCATAAAAAAAACGGCTTATTACTAACATTGCTGTCTCATTAAGGTGGCGCGAAGAGAGAAATATATTATTCATAGAATCACCATCCAAACATGACGACACTACCGTCATAATCAAATTTTGCA
>JAKSAW010000524.1 GCA_022361455.1 Pseudomonadales bacterium
CCTTCTCGAGGCACCGATTGTAAATCGCTATCTAAAAACAGAGTCGCGATTGTAGGTTTGTTTAGTGATTCTGTGTTGATTGCAACATGACTTGCCAATGGTCCATAGGCAATCACTAAGTCGATGCTATCGTTACTCTGAGTCGCTTTAAAAATCCCCTCTATGCGCTCCAACGACCAACGGCCGTCATAAGTAGCCCCATCGTGATACTGAATGTCATACTCTCCTTCCAAAAGCTCACTAATCTCAGCTTTTAACAAAGTCAGGTTTTGGTTAGCAATCTCTGTCAAGCCATCGGCCACAATGGCAATGTGCGCCTGTTTTGCCCAAAGCGATGGAGGTATCAGGCTTAGCATGACTGCCAAGATGATTTTGAAGAATGATGCAGTGGATCTATTAAGCAAGAGAGTGCTCCCAAAATTGGCAATGTTGGCTAGGGATCTTATGGGCTATTTATTGGTCTAAAAGATTATCGGCATTACTAATGCCTGGTTTTTCGCTACTGTTTTTAGCTAGTTTATAATGCCGATATGGCTGTATAGGCCTTAGAGTATGTCATGCAGACATATTTTCAAATGCTCTGTTTAAATTTATGACAAATGATTGCAATTTGATGAACAGCTTAGGGTGTCCGTAATGAAGCCGAATTCTATTTCTAAACGCTCTGCAGTTATTTTGGCGTGTTGCCTAGTCATTGTCTTGGCTGGCTGTAGTACCAGTCAGGTAGCCTACGATTATGATACCGGGATCGATTTCGTGGCCTTCAAAAGCTATCAGTGGCACACCAAACCTACACAGGCCAAAGACCCGCGTATCAGCAACGATTTGTTGGACCAGCGTATTCAAGGAGCTATTAACCAGAGCTTACAACGGAAAAATTACGTGATGGTCTCTCCTGGTCAAAATACCACGGTGGATTTTTTAGTGGCTTACCAGTTGGGGATTGAGAAGCGAACCGAAGCAGATCGAGTTCGCACGGGCGTTGGTTTTGGCTATCGTTACTTTGATTTTGGCTTTCGCACAGACACTATCGTTAGAGAATTTAACGAGGTGACTCTGTATATTGATGTGATTGATCCTCAAAGTGAGAAGCTGATTTGGCGTGGTACCCGAGCGTACCGATACCAAGCTGGAGGAAGTGTTGCTGAGCGGGAGCAGCGCATCCAGTCCATTGTGGATGAAATATTGGCTAAGTTCCCACCCATATCTTAAGGGCCTTGAAGCTAGCTCTATTTAAGAAGCATTTTCTAATTTACGTGTCGCTTTTTTCCTGTTCGAGGTCGCTGGCTTCTTTGACGGTTTCTCCACATTACCAGCCTTTGGCTTTGGCGGTGCCTCATAAACCATTTGATAACTGGTATTAACAATGGTTTCTGATGTTTTTGGCAAGGCGTAGTACATGCCTAATGCAGCCAGGCCGAGTGGGCCAACCTTGCGTTTGTTGCGGGTGATAATAATGTCCAGCATCCAGTCAACGGCTTTCTCTGGTGACATGGCAGGCGTGTAGTCATAGATTTTAGTGGGGGCAATCATGGGAGTTCGCACTAGCGGATAGTTAATTGTTGATACCGTCACCCCCGTGTGTGCTAATTCGTTTGCTGCCACCCAACTCCAGCCTTCAAGTGCCCACTTTGAGCCAAGATAAGCTGAGAATCTTGCTGGAGATGCCTGAACGCCAACGGTTGATACGTTGATGACATGACCGTCGCCTTGTTCCAGCATGCTGGGCAATAAATTCATAGCCATGCGAACAGAGCCAAAGTAGTTGATTTGCATGGTGCGCTCGTAGTCATGAAATCGATCGAAGCTAAATTTTATTGAGCGACGAATAGAACGACCGGCATTGTTGATAAGAATATCTACGCTGCCGTGATCATTGAGAATGTCCTGGCAAACTCGATCGCAATCGTTACCATCAGCTAAATTGGCAGGATAAGCAAAAGCGTTACCGCCTTGATCTTGGATATCTTCCGCTAGCTCTTCAAGTTTGTCTTTTGAGCGTGCCACTAAAATTACGGTGGCGCCGGCATCCGCCAGTCGGTGAGCTACTTGTGCACCAATGCCCGAACTCGCACCGGTTAATACCATGGTCTTACCATTTACACGATCTGCTAGAGCTTGTTCAGAAGTAAAGATGCTTTTCGCGTTCCAACGCCAGTGATCCCTTGCTCGCTTTAAGTAAGGTAGAATTTTCGGCCGACGGAACAACACCTTATTCTTTGACAGCTCATGAGGATCAGGCTTATCGATGGCGTCTGCTAATTGAGGTGATAGTTCGCTTTGCCAGTAGTCCCAAAGATTGGGCATATAATCTGCCAAGCGTGGTGGTTTAATGTTGCTATTGGCAAGGGCACTTTCTGTGTTGTAACGGCTAAATGTGGTTTTATAGGTAACATAACCAAGCGCGCTGGGAGCAATTTTTAGCTTATCCAGGATTTTTTGAATCCATTGCTGCTTTGCTAAGTTGGGAATGGTTTGTTCAGGCAACATATTGAGAGCAGTGTTGGGCATTTTCCAGGCTATAGCAGGAAGATCTGAGGATTGCTTGGAAATTAAGCCTAATAATTCCCCTAGCGAATGGTGTTCTGGATCGGTTAAGTGAAAACACTGTCCGTCTAGATTTGGCTCATGGGCGATATGCACCATTGCCTTGGCGACATAATCTACTGGTACGATGTTGAACTGGCCGCCCTCGATACCAACAATCGGTAACCAGTTGGGAAGCTTATTTCCTAGTACCTCCAATAGTTGGAAAAGATAATAAGGTCCATCGATCTTATCCATAACGCCGGTTTGTGAATGACCAACTACCATTGATGGTCGATAAATGCGGTAGGGTATATTTGCTTCTTCCCTGACACATTTTTCCGCCAGATGCTTGGTTTCAAAATACGGATCCGTAAGGCCACTTCCTTCGGCAAACATTTCCTCGCTAAACAAGCCTTTGTAAGTACCAGCAACTGCTATGGAGCTAACATGGTGAAAGCAGCTGGCCTTGATGGCATCGGAAACCAACAATGCTTGGCGTGTTCCTTCTACATTAGTTTCTTGTTGAGGCTCCGCGGGTGCCGTTAAATCGTAGATAGCCGCCAGATGAAACACATGCTCGATTTGATCTTTTAGCTTGAACAGATCCGTTTCCGCGATGCCTAGCATGGGGGCAGTTAAATCACCATGAATAGCAATAAGCCGATCTTTTGATAGGTCGAGCTGCTGGCGTATGGCTTCCAGCTTGTGCTCAGATCCCGGTCTAACTAAAGCGTAGATCTGGGTGTTCTCACGCTTTGCTAGCTCTTCCACTACGAATCGACCAATAAAGCCTGTGGCACCGGTGATCAAGTAATTCATCATGCAAATCCTATAATGACTAACAGTTGTTAGTTAAAGTAGTGGTCTTAGACCCCATAGTCAACTGTAACTGCATTAAATTTGCACATTAATACCCCAAAAGTTAAACTTACACTTGTTTGTTTAAAAAAGAAGCTGTTTTAGAGCTATCCATCTGATAGCAAGTCGAGGCCCCTACCACTGCCATGAGTTCTTCAAAGCATTCAGCGTCTGATCAGATAGCCAAAAATCCCCGTTCCCGCACCGATCGTAAGGCGGCTACTCGTCATCGTATTCTGTCTGCCGCATTGCAATTGGTGGATGAAGGTCGTTCGCCTGGCGAGCTTGGTTTAAGAGAAGTGGCTAGGGCCGCCGGTATGGCCGCACCCTCTATTTACAATCATTTCGCTGATATGGATGAACTAGGTTTGGCGTTAGTTGATGAGAGTTTAGCGCGACTTCGCAGTGTTGCTCGTGCGGCTCGTAAAGAGATGGCTAACGATGATTTAACAGTGGCACTGCAAGTGCTGTTGCAGCAATTTCTCAGCTATGTGAATGAGTATGAGTCAGTTTTGCGATTGCTGATAATGCAGTGGTTCAATCCGAATCCGGAATTTCGCAAAACCATTCGTCGCGAAATGTCCATTATGCGCCAGGACTTAGCGGAGAACATGCAAGTAAGCGCCCTTACCAAAGGAATGCGTTCTGCTTCCTTCGAAGCTGAATCGGATGCCATTTTTTCGTTACTTATTACCTTTATTTTGAACGCCCTGGATTTGAGTAAAGCGAAGAGAGAAGCTCGCCTCACCCTAGTTGAGAAGCAGGTCATGATGATAGTGTTAGGTGGTCGAACTCTGAAGCAAGAGGGCTCTTAGCAGTTCATAAGAAGCTAGACTATAGTTAAAAAATGTTGAGTTTTTTTGCCGCTTGTCTAGTGAAATTGCCGTTGCGATCTTGTCGTATTAGTCTACAGACTGTTTATCTATTAATAGTCTATGCCTTTGGTTCCACTACCCTATATGCAGCTAATGATGTGCATTTTTCGGGGTTTGCCTCTATTGGTGCTGGCAAGTTAGATCGTAAAGATGACATGCGTTTTATGGATTACGATAGCGATTGGAGCTTTCGTTCCGATACCATATTGGGTGTGCAGGCGTTGGTGAATGTTTCACAGCGTTGGTCTGCAACGGCTCAAGTCGTTTCCCGCGGGTTCACCTTTGATAAGAAGAGTGATTTTGAACCTACCCTGGAATGGTTGTTTGCTAAATATCAGTGGACACCAGAAACCAGTACCCGCATCGGTCGAATGCGTACACCCTTATATTTGTACTCAGATACCCTTGAGATTGGTTATTCCTACCCTTGGAGTCGTCCACCGGTAGATACCTACACATTTTTGCTTTCTGCAATAAGTGATTTTAATGGTTTAGATGTTTCTACTAGTTTTGATTTGGGTTCCACCTATGTGGATTTTCGAGCGTTTGCAGGAGCAAAAAAGGGTAAGTACCTAGAGTTTGATTTAGAGTTCAAAAAGATTATTGGTACAAACTTTAAATTTCATTGGGATAATCTCTCAATTCGTTATGGCGTCACAGTAGCTGAGACGGATGCATCATCCAAGTCTTTGGAGCCGTTAACTGAGGGCTATGAATTTGCTTCCATATTGGATCCTATCTTTACCGAAATCGCTGAAGCTCATATTACTGAATCTGCTTGGTTTCAATATCACGGTTTAGGATTGCAATGGGACTTAGATAGTTGGACTCTCATTGCAGAGCAGTATTTAGTGAACGGCCCAGAAGAAGGGTTCGCGAATGATGCCATTGGTTGGTATTTTTCAATCTCTAGACAAATGGGTCACTTCGTTCCTTATGCCGTAGTTGGTTACTACAAAAATTACTTCAATGGTCAAGTTAAGCAGTTGGTGCAAGACAGTGAATCAGTCGTTGCCCCCGGTATCATTCCGTTATTGGACACGCTTCGAGAAGTCGATTTGGAAGTGATTGATCGTTACAATGAGCGTGGTGAAAGTTATACACTTGGTATTCGCTATGACTTTCATACCAATGCGGATATTAAATTTGAATTGCAGTTTTTGGAATCCACGGCTTTGTTGTTGGGAGATGAATTAGATAGTCCAGATGAAGAAACCTTAGTTACCAGTATTGTTTTGGATTTGGTGTTTTAATCATGACAATACTTAAATTCTTCTCAACCATTAAATGCAATCGCAACAAAGTTGGTGTCTTAGCTGCAATCTTGTCAGCATGCTCCTATGTATCGTTAGCCCATGCTGAATTGGCGGTGGTTGTTCATCCCTCCAATCCAGTTACTACTTTTAGTCAGCGAGAAATATCGAAGCTTTACTTAGGAAGGTTGCATCTGTTTCCGGGAACTAGCCAAAACATCATTCTGATTGATCAACAAGAGAGTCAGCCTAGCTATCAAGAATTCTATCGAGATCTAGTAAAAATTCGTTTCGAGAAACTAAAACGTTATCGTGCTGCATACTTATTTAGTGGTCGAGGCAACTTGCCAATACAGCTGAGTTCAGATGAAAAAGTAAAAGAATATGTTTCTCGCCATAAAGACGCTATCGGATATATTGATGCTTCTCTGGTTGATGCGTCAGTGAAATCGATCTACCAATTCCCACAAGAGTAATATTAGTGCCGCCAGAACATCGGGGTGAATAATACTAATAACGTAAATATTTCTAGGCGTCCTAGCAGCATACTGAAACAAAGAATCCATTTTGCTGTATCAGGAATTGAACCATAGTTTGAGGCTACATCTTGTAATCCTGGACCCAAGTTATTCAAGCAAGCTGCTACGGCTGAAAAGGCGGTGACAAAGTCCATACCGGTGGCGGCGGTGGCAATAAACAGAAAACAAAAACTCATTAAATAAACGCCAAAGAATCCCCATACTGCTTCGACCACCCTATCTGGTACCGCTTTTTTATTGAGTTTGATAATCATGACGGCATTGGGGTGAATCAAGCGACGCATTTCACGTAGACCTTGCTTAAAAATTAAATGTACGCGAATAGCTTTTACCCCACCCCCAGTTGAACCAGCACAAGCACCAATAAAACTACCCATAATTAGAGCTGTGGCAATGACCGGTGGCCAATTGGCAAAATCAGCGGTGGCGTATCCAGTGGTGGTGGCTATTGAGACTGTTTGAAAAAGTGCATGACGGAAGGTGGTAAAGGCATCATCGTATTGATTGAAAGCCATCAACCCGATAAAGGTGAAAACGCTGATGCCTGCTAACACACCTAAATAAAATCTAAACTCTGGGTCTGAAAAATAGTGCAATACACTTCGGTGTCGCCAGGCAAAAAAATGTAATCCAAAATTGATCCCTGCAAAAAACATAAAGAAGGAGGTAACCAATTCGATGGAGGCGCTATCAAAATAGCCAATGCTAGCGTCGTGAGTAGAAAAGCCACCAATAGCGACGGTCGAAAAACTATGAGCAATGGCATCAAAGGGTGTCATGCCACAGGCCCAGTAAGCGAGGGCGCATACAACGGTTAGTGAGACATAAATAAGCCACAAGGCCTTAGCAGTTTCTGCAATTCTTGGCGTTAGCTTGTTGTCTTTAATCGGGCCTGGTGTTTCTGCGCGATATAACTGCATGCCACCAATACCCAGCATGGGCAAAATGGCGACAGCTAAAACAATAATTCCCATACCGCCTAACCATTGCAGTTGTTGGCGATAATATAAAACAGATTTTGGCAACGAATCGATGTTGGTGAGTACAGTAGCCCCGGTAGTCGTAAGGCCAGAGATAGATTCAAAAATAGCATCGGTAATGGGCATGTGGGGTGATTCCCCCAACACTAAAGGTATCGCACCGTAAAGGCCCAGTACCAGCCAGAAAAGTACTACCACCACAAAACCATCGCGCACTCTTAAATCATCTTTAACATTGTGCACGGGCAACCAGGCTACTAAGCCAGAGAGCAGTGTGATGGCAAAAGCAGCAAGGAACTGCATTTGACCACCGTCTTTATAGATCATCGCAATAACAACAGGGGGAAGCATAGTGGTGCTGTACACCATCAATAAAACCCCGAGAATGCGAAGAATAATACCTGGATGCATAAAGCCTTGTGCTCGTTTTTCTAGAAGAAGGTAATACCCACTTGGAATAATCTCTCAACGTCACCGATGCGACGCTTATCTACCAAGAATAAAATTACGTGGTCATCGGATTGTACTACTACATCATCATGGGCAATCAGAACTTCGTTGTTGCGTACAATGGCACCGATAGTTGTACCTTCAGGAAGATCAATTTCCCCAATAGCTTTGCCCACCACTTTTGATGATTTTTCATCACCGTGTGCGATCGCTTCAATGGCTTCCGCTGCACCTCTGCGTAATGAATGCACATTAACCACGTCTCCGCGACGTACGTGAGTTAACAAGCTGCCTATCGTGGCCTGTTGTGGAGAGATTGCAATATCAATATCCCCACCTTGCACTAGGTCCACATACGCTGGATTGTTAATTAAGGTCATCACTTTGCGAGCCCCTAATCGTTTTGCCAGCATCGATGACATGATATTAGCTTCATCATCGTTGGTTACTGCTAAGAAGATATCGGCATCCTCTACGTTCTCTTCTAGCAGTAGATCTTGGTCAGAGGCGTTGCCCCGTATCACTATGGTCTTGTTCAGGCTTTCAGCCATTAATTGGCAGCGTTCGTTATTTCGCTCGATGAGTTTAACGTGATAACGGTTTTCGATGGCTTCTGCTAAACGTTGCCCAATATTGCCGCCGCCCGCAATGATCACTTTTTTATAGTTGTGCTCTAGACCTCGAAGCTCACTCATCACGGCACGGATATGATTTTTTGCAGCGATAAAAAACACTTCGTCATCGGCTTCAATCACGCTGGTGCCTTCGGGCATGATGGCGCGGTCACGTCGAAAAATAGCAGCAACACGGGTATCCACATTTGGCATATGCTGTCTTAAATAGCGCAGTTCGCGTCCAACCAACGGGCCATTGTAATAGGCTTTCACTGCCACTAATTGCACAGCACCTTCAGCGAAATCTAACACCTGAAGCGCGCCGGGGTGTTCGATTAATCGTTTAATATAATTGGTTACCACTTGCTCGGGGCTGATTATTACGTCGATTGGAAAAGCTTCGTTACCAAACAACCCAGATCGATTTAAATAGCTGCTAGAGCGAACTCGTGCGATTTTGGTAGGCGTTCTGTGTAATGAATAGGCGACTTGGCAAGCCACCATATTAATCTCATCGCTATTGGTGACAGCTATCAGCATATCGGCGTCGTCTGCACCCGCTTGCCTTAGAACATTGGGGTAAGAAGCCATCCCTTGCACCGTGCGAATATCACAACGCTCTTGAAGTTCGTGCAGACGTTCTGAATCTGTATCCACCACGGTTATATCGTTGTGTTCACTGGCTAGGTTTGCTGCTAGGGTGCCGCCTACTTGCCCTGCGCCAAGAATAATTATCTTCATAGGTCTTCAGCTGGTGTGAATATATAGGAGTAAAAATCCAGCATCATATTGATACTGTTGAGGATAGCATACAGAACCTTGCTATCCGTTGATTTTTCAGGGTTTATTTCGACAAACTTGCGTTGATATCTGAGCAGTTTTAATTAGCTTTACGTAGCTTCGCATAATAGAAGCCATCGTGGCCATTTACCGTGGGCAGCAATTGACGGCCAATGCTGGTCTTTATCTCACCGATGGCGTCCAAAGTGTTGGCAGAAAACACTAAGATCTCTTCACTGGCGCTCGGCTCTTGTTTTAAAAACTGACCCACAACCCGTTCGTTTTCCTGGGGCAAAACTGAGCAAGTTGCGTATAACAAAGTGCCGCCTGGTTTTAACAGTGGCCAACAAGCTTTGAGTAGTTGCAACTGGGTTAGTGCCAGGGCAGGTATATCTTTGCGTTTTCTTAACCATTTAATATCGGGGTGGCGTCGGATTACGCCGGTGGCAGAACAGGGAACATCTAACAAAATGCGATCGAACGAATTGGCTACCTGTTGCTCACAATAATGAGAGAGATCTTCACAGATAACCTCGGCAGATAGTTTGAGCCTTTCTAGGTTTTCACTAACCCGTTTTAAGCGATCGGCGTCGCTATCCAATGCCACTAGGGATTTTATCTTGGGTTGTTTTTCTAACAAATGGGTAGTCTTGCCACCAGGTGCAGCGCAGGCATCGAGGATGGTGTCGTTTTCCTGTGGATCCAATAGTTGAGCCGCTAGTTGGGCGGCTTCATCTTGCACAGAGCAGGCGCCTTCAGCAAAATCTGGCAATTTACTCACATCCGTTGGTGTGGCTAAAACGATGCCGCTGTTCGCAACCTCACTGGCTTTAGCGCTTATTTGTGCCGCTTCAAGCTTGGCTAAATAAGCATCTCTGGTGTAGTGGGATGGATTTACACGCAAACTCATCGGGCCGGGTTCATTATTGGCGGCAAGAATTTTAGCGGTTGATTCTGGCCAAGCAGTTGTGAGTGCATCTACCAACCACTTGGGGTGGGAGGTTTGCACTGAAACGCTATCACTGATGGCTTCTTTAAGAATGTCCTTATCTCTTTGCGCGTTACGCAACATGCCATTGATCACCTTAACGGCCCA
>JAKSAW010000827.1 GCA_022361455.1 Pseudomonadales bacterium
CACTATCGCCATCTTGATTGGTTTAGCGTTAACCATCACTGTAACGGTGGTCGCCGCAGTGAACCGCAGTGACCGATTAAAAGAAGAGTTTCTGGCCACCATCAGCCATGAGCTTCGCACCCCCATGAACGGTATCATGGGTGCCATTGCATTATTGAAAGGCACAACACTGAATGATGGGCAGAAAAAATTACTAGAAGCTGCCAGCACATCATCATCAGATATGTTGGTAGCCGTAAATGATATCCTGGAGTTCAGCGATATCATATCCAATGATTTTTCCGCTCAAGAGGCGCGCTTTACTTTTAAAACTTTGCTGGAAACGTTACTAGAAAAGTACGAAAAAGAAGCGGGCAAAAAAGGCCTACGTTTTGTAGCGCCTGAATTAAACAACGACATCACCTTCACTGGCGAAAGCAATCGAATTGCTCATGTGTTATCACACTTGCTGGATAATGCCATTAAGTTTACGCCCAAGGGTCAGATCACTTTTTCATTTAGTAGCACCCCCCAACATGATGATATCCATCTATTAAAGTTCGAAGTGGTTGATACTGGACCGGGCGTGCCAGAGCATTTCATTAGCGAAATGTTCAAACCATTTAAACAGTTAGATGGCTCTTTTACTCGAGAGCATGGTGGCCTAGGTATCGGGCTTTCCATCTGTAAACGCATCGCCGACGCACTAAAAGGCTCGCTGACTTTTAAAAACAAAGAGAATGGTGGAGCTGCAGCAACCTTCTGTATTCCTGCTAAGCAAAGCATGGAAGCCATTCGAGATGTGCCGACACCTGCAGAAATTCGCGCCCACAAGGACGAGCAAAAAGTTGTAAATATGAAGCTCGCCAAACAATTGAATGTATTGGTAGCGGAAGACAACAAAGTTAATCAAATGATCATTAAAGGCTACCTACAAAAGCTGGGCTGCACGGTAACCACCGCAAATCACGGCCAAGAAGCTGTCGATAAGCTAGGCGATCTAGATGTGGATTTAATTTTGATGGATTGCCAAATGCCTGTCATGGATGGCTTTCAAGCCACCGAAAAGATTCGCGAGCTTCATTCCAGTAAAAGCCAAACACCTATTATCGCGGTGACAGCGAACGCGATGGAATCTGATCGTATGCGCTGCTTCGATGCGGGTATGGACGCTTATCTATCCAAGCCTGTTGACTTAGTCAATTTACGACGCGTCGTTGAGGAGGTAGTTTTAGAAGGAAAAAAGCAACAACCCCAAGCCCGACCTGAGGGCTCGACCAAATTGCGCTCCACTTGGCGTAAAGGTAAGCGCACCACTATCTAACTAAGACTCACTTCATATATTTAGCAGAACAATTATTTAAAGTTCTGAATCGCTGACGCTAGCACTTTCACCACTTCATGGCCCGCTTGTTCTGCGGTTGCACCAAATGAAATAACACCATCTTCATGGCCCGGAATAACCATTAGCTGGCAGTTATCAAAAGCGCCCTCTTCCATCATGGCTTTTATTTCTGCTGCCAACTCTGGAGTTCCATAGCGAACGTCTTCACTGGAATGAGGCAAACGCAACATTTCATGACATCGCCAAATTTCCGGGCAGTGAAC
>JAKSAW010000139.1 GCA_022361455.1 Pseudomonadales bacterium
TCACCGAGCCGCTGGAGACCATCGTCAAGAGCATTGACGGCGTTGAGCACGTCTATTCGCAGACCGGGGATGACGCCGCGCTGGTGACCGCGCGCTTTGAGGTCGGAACCAGCGCCGACGCCGCGATCCTGCGCGTGCACGAAAAAATCCGCGCCAATCTCGACCGCATTCCCGTTGGTATTCCTGAGCCGCTCATCATCGGGCGCGGGATCGACGATGTGGCGATCGTCGTCGTCACGCTGACGCCGACCGCCGAAGCGGCCGAACGTTGGACCGCGGATGGCCTGACCCGGCTGGCGCGCGAGCTGCAGGTGGAGATCGCCAAGCTCCCCGATATCGGGCTCACCTATATTGTCGGCGCTCAGCCTGAAGAAATTCGCGTCGAGCCCGACCCGGAACGGCTCTCGCTCTACGGCATCACGCTGCAGCAGCTCGCCGCCAAGGTCGCCGGCGCCAACCGCTCCTTCCAGGCCGGGCTGATCCGCGAAGCCGGCGAGCAACGCATGCTGGTCGGCGGCCAGACGCTGCAATCCATTCCGGAAATTCAGAACCTGCTCGTCACCGCGCGCGACGGCCGCCCCGTCTATCTGCGCGACGTGGCGCATGTGGTGCTTGCAACCGACACCGCCGAGACGCGCGTCGAATCCGCGACCAGGACGGAGGCCGGGCTCGCCTGGGCGCCGGCCGTGTCGCTGGCGGTGGCCAAGCGCCCGGGCACCAACGCAGTGGTGATCGCGGAAGAGATCGTGGAGCGCCTTGAGGCCGTGCGCGGCGCCGTCTTCCCCGCCGATGTGGAGATGGCGATCACCCGCAATTACGGCGAGTCCGCCAACGAGAAGGCGAACGAGCTGCTCTTCCATCTCGGGCTTGCGACGATCTCCATCGTCATCCTGGTGGCGGTGTCGATCGGCTGGCGCGAGGCGCTCGTGGTCGCCGTGATCATCCCCACCACCATTCTCCTGACGCTCTTTGCGTCGTGGCTGATGGGCTACACGCTGAACCGCGTCAGCCTGTTCGCGCTCATCTTCTCCATCGGCATTCTCGTCGACGACGCCA
>JAKSAW010000730.1 GCA_022361455.1 Pseudomonadales bacterium
TCGGCGCCGACGGCCGCAGCTCGGCGGTTCGCAAGTGGGTCGGCTTCGAGGTCAAGCACGAGAGGCAACGACGCTTCTTCGGCGGGGTGTTGATGGACGACGTCAAGGCGCCGGAGGACACGATGTACTCGCGCTTCGCTCCCGACGAAGGACTGATGAGCTGGATCTTTCCGCAGGGAAACGGCCGCGTTCGGACCTACATCGGCTACCACGCCGACACCGATTTCGAACGACTGAACGGCGAGCGTGACATCGGACGCTTCATCGAGACGGCCGAGAAGCTCGGCGTGCCCTCCGAGTGTTTCGCCAACGCGAAGGTCGCGGGGCCGTTGGCCACTTTCGACGCCACCGACAACTGGGTGGAGCACCCCTACCGCGACGGCATCGCGCTGATCGGCGACGCGGCATCGACCAGCGATCCGACCTGGGGCCAGGGGATGTCGCTGGCTCTGCGCGACGTACGCGTGCTCTACGACAAGCTCAGCGCGGACGAGGACTGGAACGCCGCGGGCCACGCCTACGCCGAAGAGCACGACCGCGGCTATACCGCCATCCGCACGGTCGACTCCTGGTACACCGACATCCTTCTCGACATCGGCCCGGAAGCGGAGGCCCGCCGTGCCCGCGCGCTCCCGAAGTTGGCCGAGGATCGGACACGCATCCCTGACACGCCGCTGGAGGGCCCCCACCTCGAGCCCAGCGAAGAGATGCGCAAGCGGTTCTTCGGGGAAGATGCCTAGCTTGTTCGCACGCAACCGAGGACCGGTCGAGCTGCCCTTGCCCACGCGCGAGCAGGCGCTTCCCGGCCGCGAGCAGCGCATCGAGCCGCCATCGGTGCACTTCGTCAACGGCAATCCGATCGAGCCGGTGCCAGCCGGCATGTCGCAAGCGCTCTTCGGGATGGGGTGCTTTTGGGGAGCGGAGCGCAAGTTCTGGGAAGCCAAAGGCGTCTACTCGACCTCGGTCGGCTACGCCGGCGGCTTGACCCCGAACCCGACCTACCAGGAAGTGTGCAGCGGCCGCACCGGCCACAACGA
>JAKSAW010000096.1 GCA_022361455.1 Pseudomonadales bacterium
CTCTTAAATACATGGGGGCAGATTTTCCGTCTACTATCAGAGTCATCGATGAAAGCGGCGAAAAGGTTACTATGTCTTCCGGGGGCGATGAAGCCGCGGCAGTCCCGCTCCTGATTGTTTCTGGTGTAGAGAGCGTACAAAATGCACTTGAAGCACACTGTCTTGAAAGTCCGGCTCAATTCATCAATACCGACCTGTCCTCACTGGACCTGTTTAAGGATCGTGATTTGAGGGGAGTATCGTTTAGAGGCTCGGATTGTTACGGAATCGATTTTTCTGGTTCCTATTTGACCGGCTGCGATTTCACCAACGCCAGATCGCTGGAAACCTGCAATTTCAGGAACACCACCATGGATTCGGAAACTTACGCCGTGCTTAAAAAAGGAAACGCATGGTTTGACGATACTGTCAGAATAGTAGCCCAATAAAAAATGCCTCAACCCCGTTTACTCTCTTTGAAAGCTGTTTTAATTTTCATGCTTATAATATTATATATAATGTTCGGACTAACATAATTCAAGCAACACGCACATATGAAAATCTATCATTAAAAAAAATTAAAAATTGAAGGAGAATAACGATGAATTATTCAAGTAAATCAAATGAAGAAATCATAACCTTAGGCCGCACAGTGGTGAAAAACACGTTAAACAACGATGACATCAAAACCCCGCTTCTTGAATGGGGTCTGGAAGAGACAACTCTCCAGGAAGGCGCACGTCTTTTGAAGGAAGCGGAAGAATGGGTTGACAGCAAAGATTTTCGTTACGGCGATCAAATCGCCAATACGGGAAACCTTGGTGAAAGCCTTGACAAATCGCTTACGGTATTTCAGGGTCATCGTAAAATCGCTTCCCGTCTTGTGGGAACGGACCGTAATCACCGTCAGGCGCTGGGAGTGGATGCACCGTTGGCAAACCGTCCGATGGATGCGATTCGGCAGGCCAAGCAGTTTTATCAGAACGGTGTGGCGAATCCCGAAATCGTTGCCCGTTTGTCCATAATGGGCTTGAACGCGACGAAGTTGCAGGAAGGGCTGGACCGTTTCCTGGCTCTTGAAGAGGAAGAACTCAAGCAGGAAAACAGCAAAGGTCTGGCGCAGCAAGCCACGCAGGAGCGCGATCAGGCAATCAGTAACCTGATCGACTGGCTGGCGGCTTTTGAGGAAGTCTGTAAGCTGGTGTTCGTCAAAGAACCGGAACGGCAGAAAATGGAACGTCTGGGTTTCCCGGCACTGACCTATAAAAAGAAAAAAAACACAACAACGACTCCCACCCCGGATGATTCGGATCCCCCGGTCGAGCAATCGGAAACTCCGGTCGAAGGGGAAAAGCCGGAGGTTCCACCAGCGGCAGCGGAAACCGAAGGTTCGGCCACCACTGGAACAGGAAACACCAC
>JAKSAW010000218.1 GCA_022361455.1 Pseudomonadales bacterium
CTTCATTAGTGGACTTTATTCAAATTTGGGGGTTTTGCACCTCCCCAAAGAAACCATGGAAGCGCCAGAAGATAATTCAATCAGCTACCAGACTCATCCGATTATTTCTTCTCTCATTGCCAAAGCAACCAAACTCCACGACAAAGAAACGTTACAAGCGACCATGGAGCATCATGAAGCGCTCTATGGGGAAGGCTATCCACACAGCAAAAATATGGCCACCATGTGCAAAGCAGGCCTGTGTCTATCCACTGCAAACTTTGTCTATCAATTGAGTTCAGTGCTACCGCCTGCACAACAATTCAACTTGAATATTGGCCTTCCTCACATGAGGATTCACAATGCTTTAAATAGCAACCCAATATTTACGGCGGCCCACCAAGTCATCGCAGCAGCCAAGCTGCCACCTTTGTGGCAAAGCCTTGGGTTAGATCCCAATGCCTACAATCAATTTCTACTAGATAAAACACTATCGATTTGTGAGCTATCCGCGGCAATTGGCTTTGTGAATAAGCTATTTACTAGCTTGGAAAAAACAAATACTAACTTAGCAATTATTATAAGATTGCAGCGCACGATTAAGTCTCTTCATTCAACCGGTTTAAGTTCGCTAGATGTAGTAGAAATGCTTTGCGAAGAGGAAAATCAAATCTCCTTAGATGAGATGATCGATATGGACTTAATGCAAGCTGAGTTTTTCTATGGCGCAGAATTTCTCATGTTACCGCTAAAAAGGTTTTCGAAAAGTGAAACCCTAGCAGAAGATCTATGCAAAGCCTGCGAAGAACAGATCGGTATAATGGAAGAATTATTTCATAGCCACGTGGCAAAAACCTTCTTGCATCAACTTGCCTTTGAGCGAGAACACGAAGACAAACAAAACAAAGAAGCTTCAATAGCGAATGCAATAGGGAACGAAGACGCTTCTGCAGACGAACCCTCAGAAGATAAACCAGATCAGAAAGAAAAGACCGACTAATTGCCGGCCTTTGTGTAGTTTTCTCTAATAGTTAGGTTGTTAGTAAGAAAACAGACTTTTGCGTTCACTTAGAGGCACGTAACTGCGTTTCGCTGGCTTAGTTATCACTGGTGTACTTACTGAAGCTCTTTGGTTAAGCGCCTGCATTTTCTTCATTTGATCAGCCAACGCTTGGATTTGTTGGCTCAAGGTTTGCTCTAGTTTGGTCACTCGATTAACCAGAGCAGTATCTGTTTGCGCCACCGCTGCTGAAGCTGGAGCAGCTTCAGCAGATGGCGTTGCAACCGCAGCCGTACTAGTAGCTGTAGGAGCAGCAACCGGTGCCGCATTAACAGCAGCCGGAACAGCCGCTGGGACCACAGCAACAGCTTGATTAGGCGCTAACTGTGAACCTTGATTCTTAGCTGCTGACGCGATTAATTCAATTTGATCTAGCAATGAATGATTGCGTAGATCCTTAATACCAAGCATTTGGCTAGTCTCGCCTAGCTTAGTGGTTAACATAATTAACCAACGCTCCATTTCTTGGCGATCCATATTAACCAATCGCTTCATGTCGCTAGCAACGGCATGAGCCACTTCAAAGGAAAACTCTGCCTGGCTCTTTGCCTCAAGAATGGCTGCTTCATTACGCGTATCTTGAGCAATCACTACTTTAGCGCGATTCAAAGCACTCACTGCTCCGCCGTAACTTAAAGATGCATAACGATCAAGATCATATCGACCTTCACGCTCAATACGCTGACTTAAGTCGTTCAAGTAAAAATGCTGGGCTGCAACAATTTCTAGCGCTTTCTGCTCATTTAACAACTGAGGCAAACGCGCGCGAGCACGATCTAGATCACCTCTCGCCACCATTGAAATCATGCTTTTTTGTGCACGCTCGATATCTGCAAACTCATAGCGAAAATTCACTTGAGCGTTAAATTTCTTTAACCACTTAAAGTTTTCATTGGATTCACCAAGAATAATATCTGCTTGACGCTTGTTTTCTTCGGCACGAACCAGAGCAGCATTGGCTTCTGAGATTAAGCTAAGGGTTTTTTGCCCTAATGTTTCACCAAAGAAGAGTGAAACAGACTTATTAACTTTTTGGGGTTCGAGCATGAATTCTTCATAGTAACGGCGCGCAGAACCTAACGCATCTAACGCTTTATCCATATCATATGGAGCAAAGGTACTTACATCGTTAGCTTGGGCCGCTGCGACACGGGCTTCTAGCGCTTCGAGCTGGGTTGATACCTGATTAATAACCGCCTGCTCGCTGACTTGATCGGCCGAGGCCTGAACCATACGCGAGCTATGTGTTGCACACCCAGATAACCAAAGGCTTTGTAACAGAACACAGAGCACAGAAATACGAAATAGATTGTGACTTTTCATGACCCGACCTACTGAATCTACAGCGAAAAATTAAATAGAAGTAACTAGGAAAAGCATAAGAAAGATTTTGGCGGGGAGTCATAATATTAAGCACTTAAAAAAGCGCTCTATATGTGGGGCGCACATATTGTTACTAAACAATAAGTTAGAGCAGCTTCCCAGAACAGTTTAAGGAAAGCCTCATTAATGACTGATAGTGATGGTAAATAAGGATCGCAAAAAACGAAAGAGCCCCTCGAAAGGAGCTCTTTTCATCATTTTTTGTCAACCAGATCACATTTCTTATGACAGGAACGCTTAAATAATCCGAACGTTAGGCCGTTTTTTGTAGTGCGTGAGTCTCAATAAATCGCTGTGCACCAGACTTGTCTAGGTAACGCCTTAGATATTTATCCGGGGTATTACGAACATCAACAATGACTAAACCAGCCAAGGTATTGTTGAATTCAGGATCCACATGGAAACACGCAAAGCGGCCATTCAACGACAAATAATGCCTCAGCATGACCGGAACGGCTTTACCTGAATCACAACGACCAATGAGCTTGTTCAACACTTTAATATTGCTAAGCGCTTTTAACATATCAGCGCTCCAAACCTTTTCGGAGTACTTTAATGGTCGGATAGGTTTAACTTTACTTGAATAACTTTTGTCGGCAGCAAAATTTTCTAAAAGCGAATCAGCCATTAAAGCTCGAGCCACGTTGGAATATTCACCGGAAACACTAACAGGGCCAAACAGCGTATGATATTCGGGGTTTTGATTGATAATGGCGCCAATACCACGCCACAGCAAATCCAACGCAACCGGTCGACGCTGATAATCCGGCACAATAAAAGAGCGCCCCATTTCCAACGACTTGCCTAAGCGGCTGACAAACTCTACATCATAATGAAAGAGTGAGCGGCTATATAATCCTTGAATGCCCTGAGAGTTAACAATTTCATCGACACGACCAACACGATAACCACCGACAATGGCTTTTTTCTCTGTATCCCAGATAAACAAATGCCAATAATATTGATCGTAACCATCAATATCTCTGGAGTTGCCTGTGCCTTCACCTGCGCTACGAAAAGTTTTTTCTCGAGCAACCCCAATCTCATCCATAATTGGCCCCAAGCGCTTGTAGGGTGCGCAATAAACTGCAAACTCCGCATGATCAAGCAAATGGAACTCATCTAATTGTTTTACAGCTACATCCAATATTTGATTGCAGACCGACTTATCTATTGGATCACTTTCACGACGATTCACAGGCACACATTTTTTGGCTTGAATGAACTCGGTAGCCATTCTTAAATAGTGTGTAATTTCTTGATCGTCTTTCAGATGCTGAATTTCATTGGGAACTATCGGTGCACCAAAGTGAATCCCTAATTTCATACCTTGTTTATTAGCAAGCTCTCTAGCCAATAAAGCCGTGCGCAACCGAGGGTGAATCACACCAGCTGCGTAGAAAAGCGAACTGTTGCGACCGTCGATATAAACTGGAACACAAGTAGCATTTTGTTTTCTAGCTAGCTGCTCCGCAATACGATTCCAGGGACGATCAGCAATTCGTTTGGTATCAAAGCAGTAGGCCGAAACCATTCCCGCAGGAAAGATTAATAATGCACCGCCAGACTTAAGGTGCTTATGAGCTGCCCTTAAACCTTTGGCGTTACTTTTCGCGCCATCTGAAGACAGCACATCGACACCAATGAAAAGTTCAGACAATTCTGGCACACGACGTAGCATTTCATTAGTGAGCACTTTCAGGTCTGGACGTTTTTTCAAGAGCAAGTGCGCCAAAGCAATGCCTTCTAATCCACCCAGTGGATGATTCGCAACAAAAAGCGTCGGACCTTCACTAGGCACTTCATCTAACAAATGCTGTGACCGAATATCTAATTTAACATCCAATGCTTCTAGCGCATATTCTAAGAACGGAGCACCTTGCTGACGGGCTCGCGCTGGCCTATTTACATATTCATCAGAAAGCTTTCTTAGCCCTAGCAATCTTTCAGTAATTTCAGAAGTGATCCAACCTAGGTTTGGTATACGAAAAGGATTAACTTCATACTGTGCAGTATTCATAGACGGCATACTCACTAAGCTTAAAGCCTTAAACTTAGCGGCAAGCTATTAACGATAGATTAAGGATCCACAGCACTTTTGTTACGATTTATTTAAGATTTAATGAACACTAGAATCCATAGGAATTAGTCATCAAACAGTCACAAACTATCTAAAACTGATCGAGTGTAAAGGCTCCCTTGCCTGATTCTATAAGTACATTATTCCACTGTAGCTTTAGTCGTCAGAAGGCTACTACTGTCATTAACAGCGCTCTCATCGCTACCTAGATCGCGTTGATTTAATCGGTTAGATATTTCTTGAAGCCTAGATAAAGTCTGCATCACAATTGGCAGCATCACTGCGGCTTCAACATACTCCCATGAATAACTGAGAATGGTAAATATTTTACCCGGAGTTATATCCAATAACTGCGCGCTCAGCCATAAGTTGTAAATAACAAAACAGAACTGTAACAAATAGATTAAGCCATAAAGCACCGCTTCGGTGTCTGATAGTTTTATCTCCGCATGCTTCAATTTCGAGAGAAAGTGAAACAAACCACGCCGACCACCTTTTTCTAGCACCGTCACTTGTTTTTCGGTTAAAGCATTTATATCACGGTTTAGATTATAAAAACGCTGATGAAACAAGCTATAGAAAACCACCATTCCCAATGTGACTGACAAGGCAGATAAAGCCAGTCGCATATCCATCAGCGCAAGCAGTACCAACGCACAGACAATCTGAATAATTGCCGTAAAGAACTCTGGTACGGTCTCCTCTAGAAAATCTACCAACTCCCTTGCCATGGTTAAATGGGCGTTACGAGAGGAAAGACTCACCGAGCCCTGACGCTGCTCCAGCGCAACACCTAGCTCCACACGAATATGACCATAAGCTCGCGTGTCATAGGCGCGCCTCCCTACAGCGACCGCCAATAGAGCAACCAAAAGACCTGCTAACCAAGAAAGCTCCTCAAGATTGCCTGCCAGTAATCCATCAATCGCAAACCCCATCAGTAGCGGGATTAACGCCATTAGAACATTCTCTAGAAAGACTAAAAACCAGGTTACAAGCACCCGGCCTTTAAATAGACGCAGGATAGTCCACAGATCGAGCCGATCAAAGGTTGTCATTATCATCAGGAAAATTCTCATTTATCGAGCATCAGAGTAAATTGTCAATATGACAATTTATCACACCCTACATTGCACATAGTAAATTGTCAATATGACAATTTACTATCCAAGCTGTATGATGAGCACATCAAAGCTAAAGCAAAACGAGCAACCTTAGATGCCAAGACCCAGTCTCAAGGAGTCCCGCAGAGAAGAAATTCTAGATGCGTTCGAACGCTGCATCCTTCGAGATGGCCTGCCCACCTGCTCTTTGGAGGACCTCGCCACAGAAGCCAATATGAAGCGCAGCATTCTCAGACACTATATTGGCAATCGGGATGATATTATTCTTGCCTTAGCTAAGCGGCGGCGAGATCGATTCAAGCGAGAGTGGCAGCAGCTAGATAAACTGCCCGAGAAAGATCGCGTTTATCAATTGCTTAACCTCTTTTTTGCCGGGTCTGATGAGTCCTATTACGAGCTAGAACAAATCATTGTCAACGACGCACTATTTGCTGAAGCCAAACGTTTGCCAGAATTAGCGCAACAAATCACTGCCATGCTAGAAGATTTTGTCGACCATTTTAGCGCCGAGCTACAACGGGCATTTCCTAAAGCACCCAAGCAGCAATGCGTCAGTGCTGCCCATGGCATTCAAGCAAACTATTTATTGCTTGAGGCTATTATTCCCCTCGAATTTTCTACTAAAAAGCAGTACTTCCACCACCTCAAACGAGCCGCCAAACTACAGGTGGATTATTTAGCATCTTTACACCGGGAAGCTTAAAGAGAGCGCCGTATTTATAAAAGGAATATTCATGGAACTACAAACTCACGACAATCCTTTTCGTTTCTTACTAAGAGTTAGATACTGCGAATGTGATGCGCAGTTAGTGGTATTTAATGCCCGTTATGGAGACTATGTCGATACCGCATCAACAGAATACTTTAGAGCGCTGTTTGGTGACTATCAGGTACTACTTGATCAAGGATTAGATTGCCAAGTAGTAAAGCTCTCTACGGAGTGGAAATCACCAGCCCGCTTTGATGATGTAGTGCAGATAAGCGTAGAAACATCTCACATAGGCAATACATCATTCTCTTATCAACTCACTTTTAGGCACTATGGTTCTGAGCAATTGATTGCGGTGTCAAATATCACTTATGTCATGGTGGATGCCAAGGAATTCACCAAAGCCTCAATACCCGATGCTGTTAAAAACAAACTCGCTGAAGGTGCCCCTGGGCAAATGGTCAATCAAGCAGGCATTGAACTAACAAAAGTCAACTAACATGACCGGCGTCACAACTAAGACCCCATATTAGCCATACCGAAAATATGCAATATGCTAACCTAAGAGGACGGGCTGCCACTCCTCTTCTTTATATTTATGAGTCATCGATTCCTAGTCACCTTAACTGTGGCCCTAATCTATGTGTTGTTAGGATTATTGGGCCAAACCATGGCGATCCCGCCAGGCAACGTGACGCCTGTATGGCCCCCCTCTGGATTCGCGTTGGCCGCCGTTTTAATATACGGAAGAGGCATGTGGCCAGGTATTTTTCTCGGTGCTTTTTTAGTAAACACACAAGCCTTTTTTGACATCACCTCCTTAACAGCATTTATTAATGCCATGTTAGCCGGGCTTGCCATTGGTGCGGGCTCGCTATTACAACCGATCTTTGGCAGTTGGCTGTTAAAAAGACGCCTTGAAAAAACTGCCCTCTTTGAAACTCCCAACGCCTTTTTGTTTTTTAGTTTAACAACACCCTTCATCTGTTTAGTCAGCAGCTCCATCGGCACCGCTAGCCTTTTCTTAGCCAAAGAATCAGCAGGTGCTGAGTGCTTAAGAATCTGGACCACTTGGTGGCTTGGTGATTCTTTGGGCATTATTCTAGTCACGCCATTATTATTAATGGCTCGCGAACTCAAACCTAGGATAAATCTAAAGCCGAAAGTCCTTGTGAGTTACGTCGCACTAATACTCACTACGCTGTTTAGCTTCGGGGTGTTTTTTACGGGTTCTGTTAGCCACTACCCGCTTGCCTTTTTGTCATTACCAATACTGCTTATTTTTTCATTTCAATTTAGTCGCTTCGACACCATGTTAGCCGTGATCCTTCTGGCATGCTTGACTACCCTGCTTACCTATTTTGGGGAAGGACAATTTGTGGTGAACAACCTAAATACTTCCTTATTACTGCTGCAATCATTCATCGCTATCACCGCCGTAACCACCATGACATTCTCGATACTTTCTCACCGCCATAACCAAACCGAGAAATTACTCCGCGAAGAAAATCATCAGCGTTCAATGAGTGAAATTGAATTATTAAATCTCAAGAGAAATCTCGAAGAAAAAGTCACGCAGCGAACCGAAGAACTCATTCTTGCTAAGAACCTTGCGGAGCAATTAGCAAGAACCGATCCACTCACCGACATGAAAAACCGCCGCGCCTTTTTTGAGCAATACCAATACATATATAATTTGGCCAATCGTCATGAGCAAACACTCGCTTTGATGATTATTGATATTGACCACTTCAAGATAATCAACGATACCTATGGTCATGAATTTGGTGACCATGTTCTACGTTTAATCGCCAATGTAATACTTAATACCATTCGCGAGTCGGAAATCTCTGCCCGTTTAGGCGGCGAGGAGTTTGTAGTGCTGATTCCTCAAACCGATGCCCACCACGCCACCTTTCTAGCGGAGAAAATTCGTACAAATATTGAAGAGAACGAAGTGCGCTTTGAAGGCAAACGTGTTCCGGTAACTGCCAGCATTGGTATTACCCAGCACAACCGCAAGGAAACGGAGTCCATGAAAAGCATCCTTTCCAGAGCAGACAAAGCGCTCTATATGGCCAAAACTCAAGGCCGTAACCGAGTGTGTAAACTGTAATCAGATTGGCCAAGAAATTCAGTCTCGAAAGTGTTAAATTACGTCTAACATTTGCTTTAGAGTTTCGTTATGACACTTTTGATCATCTATTTGGCCGTTGCCATTGGCATATCCTTTCTGTGCTCGATTCTAGAGGCGGTCTTACTCTCGATTACCCCTAGCTATGTAGAGACCGCACAAAAGGAGCACCCTAAAGCAGGTCAGCGCCTTGCGCGAGTCAAAGAAAAGCTAGACGAATCATTATCCAGCATACTGATACTGAACACCTTCTCCCACACCATGGGTGCAGCAGGGGTAGGCTCTCAAGCACTACAGGTATTTGGGCCAGAGTGGGAAACCTTAGTGGCAGTGTTGTTAACACTAGCGATTCTTTATTTCTCAGAAATCATTCCTAAGACCCTGGGAGCCACCTTCTGGCGACAATTAGCCCAACCTTCTGCTTTCACCATCATATTGCTGACAAAAATTGTTTACCCCTTAGTATGGATTTCGACACGACTCACTCGCCTGTTCACCCAGAACAAAGAGAAGGAAATTACTCGTGAAGAAATTATTGCCCTAGCGTCTATTGGCGTAAAAGATGGCACTCTATTCGCCCATGAAAACGAATATCTTTCTAACGCGTTAAAGCTTAGAGAAATCAAAACCGAAGAAATTCTTACACCTAGAACAGTCGTTCATATGCTCAATGAAGATCTATCGGTATCTGAAGCATTAGATTCCCCACAAACACGACAATTTACTCGCATTCCTATTTACGGCTCCGATATTGACGATATCAAAGGAAAGATAATAAGAGCAGATTTATTTGAAGCCGAGCGTAATGGACATGGTGACCAAGCGATAAAAGAATTTGCTAAAGAAATCTACAGAGTGTCAGAAAAGCTTCCGGTGCAAAAGTTATTAGACTCTATGATCAAACAGAAAGCCCATATGTTTTTGGTCGAAGACGAATTTGGACAGACAGCGGGTGTAGTCACTCTAGAGGATTCTATTGAAACTTTGCTTGGGCGAGAAATCGTTGATGAAAGCGATTCTGTTGAAGATATGCAAGAACTTGCTCGTAGCAAATATCGAAATCGCTTACGACAACAAAAGCGCTAGTGTTGCGTTTAAAGCCTATAAGAAAGAACAAAACAATAATAGTTAAAATTAATTTTCTGGGAAATGTGATGAAGACTTTCTATTTGGTTATGTGCATTCTTGGAACAATACTCCCGCTTAGCCAATTTATACCGTGGCTGATTAACAACGGCATTGACATACCCTTAATGTTCAACCAGATAGCCACGAATAAGCTAAGTTCATTTGCGTGGCTAGATGTCGTAATTTCAGCTTTAGTATTAATTGGGTTTATTGTATGGGATTCAAGAACACACCAAATCAAACATGCATGGTACTCTATTTTAGGCACTTGCACCGTAGGTGTTTCGCTTGGCTTGCCGCTTTACCTATTAACAAGAGAAGTTCAGAAAAGCAGTAAGCAATGATCCTTTCATTAAAAACTTTTTCCGATATCCAATAATATCTCAGCTAACGCTTTGCGACCCGGGCCAGTATCCGTTGCGCCAAATACCAAATGCAACGGTTGGTTATAGACACCGAATGCATCCAGCGACAACACTTCGAGTTCACCTGCATCGAGCTCTTGTTGAATAAGATGAGTAGCGACCCACCCATAACCGATACCAGATTTTATCGCCTCAATGGCACTTTCCATATGCGTTACCGACCAGCGTTGTTGCCCGCCAAGCCATCCAAGCTCTCTTTTATATTTTGCATCGTCTTTGATAACGATCTGCGTGTGTTGTTGTAAATCAGTTAAAGATAACGAGCGATGCTTGGAAGCAAGCTCATAATCCGGATGCGCCACCGGCACAAATTCTATTTGGGTAATGGATTTACCGATAAAACCATTGGGGATATACGGGCAGATACCCAGATCAGCCACACCAGAGTTCATAGCGTCTATGGTGGAGGAAAACACACCCTGATCCAGCACAACTCGAATTCCAGGATACTGCTGTGAGAAAACTTTAAGCGCCTTAATCAGCAGTTCGTTTGGAAAAATAACATCAACAAATAGGGAGATTTCACTTTCCCAAGAAGCAGGCCTTTGCATTGCGAGCCGCTCTAGAGCAACAGCGTCATTCACAAATCGAGTTGCTGGGAGCTGCAATGTATTCGATAGCGCTGTCGGTCGAACATTACGCCCATCTGGAATAAACAACTCTGCCTCTAGCAAATCTTCCATCTTGCGTATGGCGTAGCTAATCGCCGATTGCGTGCGATTTAACTGCTTGGCTGCCGCCGTATAGCTCCCAGTTTCAAGAACAGTGATAAAAACCAACCACTGCTCTATAGAGATTCGGGCGTTAAGATCTGCGCTCATCGATTAAATCTTTTTATGGATTATAGGCATATCTATCGAATATTTTCGCTTTTATCAACGAATAATTTGATCAATTATAGCCACATCCTATTGATAAGTAATCTGAATGAGGAAACAGACAGTGGCTGAGATCAATAACGCACTGTACGAGAAAGAAGCCCAAACCTGGTGGCAAGAAGGTTCACAACTTTCACAATTACAAGCACTTAACACTGGTCGCTTTGGCTATCTTGATAAGGTACTGAACGCTCTGCGCATCAATTACCATGATTTAAAGGTATTGGACATTGGCTGCGGTGGCGGCTTTATTTGCGAAGAGTTCGCCAAACGCAGCGCTAGAACTTCGGGTGTTGATCCCTCGCCTGCCACCATCGTGGAGGCCTCACAACATGCCCGTAAAACTGGCTTGGATATTAACTATCGTGAAGGCACTGGAGAGAACTTACCCTTTGAAGACAACAGCTTTGATCTCATATCTTGCTGTGATGTATTGGAACACGTTAGCGACCTTGAAATGGTTATTCAAGAAACCGCTCGCGTACTTAAGCCAGGCGGCATTTATTTCTACGACACGATTAATCGAACATTTTTAAGCTGGTTACTGATGATTAAGGTTGTTCAGGATTGGCCCCTAACCCGCCGCGTTCCCAAAAACACACACTTGTGGAGCATGTTTATAAAACCTGAGGAGTTAAAATCTGCGATGACAAAAGCTGAACTGCAATTACAGCATGAAATCGGCTTGGGCATAGATATCGACTGGCAAGGGATTCCAGCTGCGGTTGCAAAGGCATTTACTAAAAGAGAACTTTCAGCAGCATTACAACCTGTGCAATCAGGAACGATCCAATCGAAACAAATAATCTATATGGGATGGGCTCGAAATAGTTAAACTTTCTTTGTTCTCGTGGAGACCATTTTCATATAGGTGGTTTCCCTTTACCTCCGTTGACACCTTTATTTTGACATTTCACCTCACAGAAGCGAATAAACGGTCAATACCTGAGCCTCTTACTGATGGTACTTTGAGTATATTGATACCGTAACCTGTTTCTGGCGAGGCAACCCCAATGGACTTGAATGGAAAAAACATAGTTATCACAGGTGCAAGTTCGGGTATAGGCGAAGCAACTTTAAGAGAGCTACTAACCTACGATGTAAATATCATCGCCGCGAATAGAAATGTGGCAAACGCCCCTGTTTCAGATTCGAAAGTTAAATGGTTTCAATGCGATATCTCTGATCCGAGTCAGATCGATAAATTATTCGAGTTTGCAATTGAGCAGTTTGGGCACATAGACATTTTTATCGCCAACGCCGGCTTTGCCTATTATGAAGTGATGCAGCAAGAGGATTGGGGCCGCCTAGAAGCCATTGTAAAAACCAACTTTGTGTCGCCAGTGTATTCGGCCGTAAAAATGGCCAGATTAAACCAAGGTCGCGAATACACTTTTGTGTTTACAGCCTCGGCCATGGCGCATCTTCCTATCCCTGGATACTCAACCTATGCCGCGACAAAGGCGGCGATCGATAAATTTGCTTATGCCTACAGAATTGAAAACAATGATCAAGGACATCTGCTGGTAGTGTACCCTATTGCTACACGAACAGACTTTTTCAACCGTGCCGGAAACAACACGCCTGTTCCATGGCCAAGCCAACCGGCTGATGTAGTGGGCAAAGCTATAGTGAATGGTATTGAGAAGAATAGAAAAAAGGTTTACCCATCTAAGCTGTTTATCTTAATGCTTTTCGTTAACCGATTTTTACCGTTCTCATTAGATATTTATGCGCAAGTTGAAGCATTTAAACTTCGTCGCTGGCTAAGAAAACAGACCCAGAGTCATCAGGTTTGATGGGGTTACGATATCCCAATAAACACAAGAAAGCGGATACACTACCAATTCCACGTACTGCCCCTCCAACACCTTATTGCCTCTTTGATTCTAATTTCGGCAGTCACATGCCTATTTCGCAGTAGTTAATCGGGAAATATGTTTCACTTTGACGTATAGAGTCACGTCGTTCTAACTTTTTATGGGAGAGATTTCATCTACACGCCTTGTGAGCTCAGGGATTCATGGAAAGTATGTGTCATTTCAACTATATATTGGGCGAATGTGTTAATGTGGGGTTCAATAGTAGTTATGTTGTAGGGGATTTATGTCTTATGGATGAAATATCAGTTTTTCTTCTATGCGGTGCTTTGGTATTGCCTTCATTCATTTACATCTACACATCTAAAAACGTTAGAATGAAAAGAATTCTGGTTCCCTTTGCGTATTCATTTGCAGCGGTCCCATTATTAAATCAATCTATAAGATCGAGCAGCGAAACATTAGAAAGCGCCTTAACTATTGCGCTAATAATCGGGGCTGCAATTTTCTCGATGTTTAGTACAAAATACTGTGTCAGATGCGGTGCCACCTATTTCACGGGAAATTTGGCTGAGAGGCAGCGTGAGTGTAAAAGCTGTGGCGCTGAGTTAACATAACAAACTAATCAACTGGACCGCTGGCGCGGCCAGTC
>JAKSAW010000830.1 GCA_022361455.1 Pseudomonadales bacterium
ATTCTTTGACTTCACAATGGTAAAAGGTACCGTTGTAGATAAAGGTATCGTCAGCATCAATTTCAATATCGATCACTTAGCAAGCAAAGCGCTGCCATCGCTATGAATTGGGGTAAGCCTCGTGAGCTGGTTTGCCTGATCATGAAATCAATTTCCTTTTGAAGAATGCTCACTCGCTTGGAGCTAGATGCTACCAAATCTCCTTACAGCGCCTATGGGGTACATTACAGAACCCGCCAGACCCGCACAAACAGGCTAATCACGACACCTACCCCCACAGGATTCGCCAACAAAATCACGGGGTTACCGTAAATCGCAAGAATTTGGAAAATTCGGTCAGTGACGAGTCTAAACGGGCTACTTAAACTGATTTTTTGCCCTATATTTAGGGTTCATTTTCTGAGAACAATACCCCTGAGGTAAATCCCATGGATACTAAGTTTACCCCTGAAGACCTAGCGTTTCGCGATGAGGTTCGGGCTTTCCTAGATGAAAACCTGACCGATGAAATTCGTAGCGCTGCTGTTGGTGGCGATATTCAGCCAGAGACTATCGTTAAATGGCAAAAGATTCTGTTTGATAAAGGTTGGATTGCACCCAACTGGCCAGAAGCTGCAGGTGGTACAGGTTGGTCTGTGACGCAGAACTATATCTTTGAAAATGAATGTGCCATGGCGGGCGCACCTGCAGTGGTGCCGTTTGGTTTAAAAATGGTTGGGCCGGTAATTTATACCTTTGGTTCCGACGAACAAAAGCAGCGCTTCCTACCAGATATTTTGCAGAGCAATGTATGGTGGTGTCAGGGTTATTCTGAACCTGGTGCTGGTTCTGACTTGGCTGCCTTACAAACTAAAGCTGAGTTGGATGGCGATCATTATGTGGTAAATGGTCAAAAGATTTGGACCACTTACGCACAACACGCAGATTGGATTTTCTGTTTGGTGCGCACCGATTCAAGCGGTAAGAAACAGGAAGGTATTTCATTTCTATTAATCGATATGAAAACGCCTGGTATTGAAGTTCGTAAAATCGATTCTATCGATAATCAGCATTCGTTAAACGAAGTCTTCTTCGATAATGTGCGTGTGCCAGTTGCAAACCGTATCGGCGAAGAGAACAAAGGTTGGACTTACGCCAAGTATTTGTTAACTCATGAACGTACTGCGATTGCCGGTGTGGCTCAATCTAAAAAGGCAATTCAAAAGCTACGCGATATTGCCAGCAAAGAAATCTCTGGTGGTGAGCCACTGATTAATGATGCCATGTTCCAAGCCAAGCTGGCGGATATTGAAATCGAATTAATGGCATTGGAATACACCGAGCTACGGGTAATTTCTAGTGTGGCAGCGGGTGGTGCGCCTGGTCCAGAATCCTCGATCCTGAAAATTAAAGGCACAGAAATCCAACAGGCGATTGCGGAGCTTTCTGTTGAAGCTTGTGGCCATTACGCCCATATGCTGAATGAAGAGAACCCAATCGGTAATGACTACGCTTGGGCAGTGTCAGCGAAATATTTATATGGTCGTGCATCTACTATTTACGGTGGGTCCAACGAAGTACAAAAGAACATCATTGCAAAAATGGTATTGGGGCTATAGGAGGCGACCATGGACTTTTCTTTAACTGAAGAACAAACCCTTTTAAAAGACAGCGTCGCCAAGTTTATTCAAAACGACTATGGCTACGAGGATCGTCAAAAACTAATTAAGACAGAGTCAGGCTATAGCGCTGACAACTGGCGCACCTTTGCTGAACTTGGTTGGCTCTGCGTACCCTTTTCGGAAGGAGATGGTGGTATTGGTGGTGGCCCAATCGAAACCATGATTTTAATGGAAGAGTTTGGTAAAGGCCTAGTCGTTGAACCTTTCTTTGAAACGGTAGTGCTTTCCGGTTCTGTATTAAGCCGTGCGGCTTCCCCAGAGCAAAAGGCTGAATTGATTGGTGGCATTATTGAGGGCACACAAGTGATTGCTACTGCTTTTGCTGAGCCAGAGTCTCGCTTCGATTTAAATCATGTGGCTACGACTGCAACGGCTAATGGCGATAGCCATTCTCTTAGCGGGAAGAAGAGTTTCGTTCTACAGGGTGGCAATGCCAGCACATTGGTTGTGGCGGCAAGAACATCTGGCGATACGCGAGATGAAGCAGGTATTTCTTTATTCATAGTAGATCCAAGTGCTAGCGGTGTTTCTATTGAATCTGCTAAAACTTTGGATGGACACAGTGCGGCTGATATCACTTTAGATAACGCGCCTGGGACGTTATTAGGTGCAGAAGGCGAAGGCTTATCAGTCTTAAAAGCGGCTCGCGATGAATCTATTCTGGCCTTAGCTTCTGAAGCTGTGGGCATGATGGAAAAGCTTTATAAAGATACGGTTGCTTACACCAAAGACCGTAAGCAATTTGGTATGCCGATTAGCGTGTTTCAAGCGTTGCAGCATCGTATGGTGGATATGTTCACTGCTCATGAAATGGTGAAGTCCTTATTGTTGCGTGCAGTGCTATCCTACGTGAATAACGATGGCGAAGCGGATAAGAACATCGCGGCGTTGAAGTACTACTTACAAGTTAATGGACAGGCTGTTGCTCATGAAGCGGTCCAAATCCATGGTGGTATGGGTATGACGGATGAAATGAGCACCGGTATGTACTTAAAACGTATCAATGTGATTAATACCCTATTTGGTAATGGGGATTATCACTTAAAGCAGTTTACGGCGCTAGCGTCTTAAAACGACCGCTCAGAACGGGTTCTGCGTTCTCGCATCCTTAGCGAGTGATGGGCCTGGGCATCTCCCAGGTCCATCCAAACTCTCTCCAATATCCCAAGCTTAATGGTCTAAACACCCTGGTTTATGGGAACTCTTCCCAGACTTACGGCTCTAATCCCTTCAAAGCATCATCAATCGATGGTATTTTCTGCAAATTACGCCAAATAACGGCGTTACTTTGAAGTAACTAAAAGAGTCACCATGCTAGACACCAAGCCACTACTGTTTAAATCATCTACGGATTTCCCGTCGGTTCAACGGGCGCAATTAGAGATATTGCAAGTGAACCTCGGTTATTTGTGCAATTTGAGTTGCACTCATTGCCACGTCAATGCGGGCCCCAAGCGCACGGAGCTGATGGATGAAACGACGGTCGATGCTGTGATTGCAGTGTTGAAACAGTTAAAGGTCCAGATGCTGGATTTAACCGGTGGCGCACCAGAAATGAATCCCCATTTCAGAAAGTTGGTAAAAGCAGGTCGTGAGCTGGGCGTAACCGTCATAGACCGCTGCAACCTAACAGTACTCAATGAGCCGGGTTACGAAGATCTCGCCGACTTCTTGGCAGAAAACCAAGTTAAAGTAGTCGCTAGCTTACCTTGTTATTCCGAAGAGAATGTCGATAGCCAGCGGGGCAAGGGCGTCTTCGAAAGCTCTATCGAAGGGTTGAACAAGTTAAATTCTCTTGGCTATGGTCGTGAGGGAACAGGGTTGGAGTTAGATTTGGTTTACAACCCTGGCGGCGCATTTTTACCACCACCACAAGCGAGCTTAGAACAAGATTATAAGCGTGAGTTGAAAAATAATTATGGCATCGACTTTAATCACTTGCTTACGCTAACCAATATGCCCATTAGTCGCTTTGGTAGCATGTTAGTTTCGAAAGGTGAATTTGAGAATTACATGACTTTGCTGCGCGATAACTATGAGCAAAGTAATTTATCGGCGGTGATGTGTCGTAATACCGTGAGCGTAGATTGGCAAGGTTACCTTTACGATTGCGACTTTAACCAAATGTTGGAAATGCCTTTGGAGCATGATGCTTTGGAGGCGCCTCATATCAAAGATCTACTAAACACCCCTTTAGATAAAAATCCCATTTTAGTCGCTGACCATTGTTTTGGTTGCACGGCCGGTCAGGGCAGTAGTTGCGGGGGCGCGCTTGAGTAATTATTTAGGTGCTATTGTGGTTCCCACGTTTAACGAGGAATCGACTATTCGAGAGACACTGCGCAATCTGCAGCCTTTGAGAGGCCGTTGGTTGGTGGTGGTATCGGATGGCGGTAGTACTGACCACACCCGTTTATTGGCCAAGCCATTGGCTGATGTGGTGATTGAATCTGAAAAAGGCAGAGCTAATCAATTAAATGCCGGTGCCACCAAAGCAAAGCGCTTAATGGGTGAAGAAGGTGTTTTGGTTTTCCTGCATGCAGATACACAGCTACCAGAATCTTTCGAGCAAGTCATGGCTGAATTTGTGAGATCTGGAAAGGATTGGGGCCGATTCGATGTTAACTTAAGCGGAGTGCAACCAACTTTGCGCTTAATCGAGTGGATGATGAATCACCGCTCCCGATTAACCGGCATTGCCACTGGCGATCAAGCCATGTTTTTTCGCACTCAAGCATTCACTCAATTGGGTGGATTCCCATCCATGCCTTTAATGGAAGATGTGGAAATGTCTCGCTTAGCCAAACGCACCTCTTGGCCTCATTGCCCAACAGATCGTGTGGTCACTTCCAGCCGTAAATGGGAGCGGGAAGGGGTGATTAAAACAATGGTGTTAATGTGGTTCTATCGCGCGGCTTACTTTCTAGGCGTAAGCGCTAATCAAATCCACCGTTGGTATTACCGTTAATGCCATCGCGTTTGTTGCAGGTGTTTTTAAAGTCACCTGAACCTGGAAAAGTTAAAACCCGTTTAATTCCCGATCTTGGTGTTGAAGAGGCCACCCGTATTCACAGGGCGTTGGTTAATCATGTGCTTGATGTTGCCAATAAAGCACAGGTTGATTCCATTGAATGCTGGGTTGCTGGTGATATTGATCATGCTGATATTAGAAAGCTTGCTGAGCATTTTGTTGTTTGTCCCCAGCAAGGCGCAGATTTAGGTGAGAAAATGTTGCATGCCTTAAATCATGGCCTGAAGTGTTATGATCAAGCGGCTATTGTGGGTGGGGATGCCTACTCTTTAACCCCTGACTATATAGACCAGGCCTTTCAGCGATTGGAACAAAATCAAGTGGTACTGGGCCCTGCGGAAGATGGAGGGTATATTTTAATCGCTGCTAAGCAAACGCATGATTCGATGTTTAATGATATTCGTTGGGGTGTTAGCTCGGTGCTTCAGGCTCAACTTGAACGTCTTCACGCCTGTGAATTAAGTTACGATTTACTGGAAACTCGCTGGGATATCGACGATATTAAGGATATTAAAGACCACGCTCCCCAGCTGCTAAGCTAGCTGCTTGGGTAAAGAGTCGCTCGGGTAAGTAGTGGTGCTAGCAAGGAGGGCAGTCGCATGTCAGATCAACAACCTCTAGAGCCGGAAGTTATGGCTGCTCTAGCGGAAGGCCGAAAAATCGAAGCTATTAAAATTCTGCGGGAAAAGCGCGGCCTTGGATTAAAAGAAGCCAAAGAACTAGTGGAAAAGTACGAAGACGATATACCGTCTCGTTCTCCTAATGTTGGCGTTACTCAAATTAAAAATCGCAATTCTCTACATATTTTAATCTTTATCGCCTTCTTGGCTTACGTGGCTTATCACATATTGGAGTGATGCATGAGTGATATCGATCCTAGCTACGTGATCCCAGATGTGAGAGACGGCCTGACCAAGCTAGAGCGAACCATATTGTGGGTACTGCATGAAACCCAAAAAGAGTTGGGCGGCCGCAACGTGCCCACTGCTATGCTCTATGGACGGGTGTTAGAACACATCGATATTAGTGCTGATGAAATGCAGTCGGTTTTAAACCGCTTTATTAACCAAGTTTAAATATCCAACAGCCATTGAATAATCCCTTTAGCAACAAACCCCATCATTCCTAGCGTCAATACTAAAAAGATTACGAAGGTACCAAACTTACCTGCCTTAGATTCCCGCGCTAATTGCGCCACAATAAATAGCATGTAAAGAATAAAAGCTCCAACCCCAAAGGTTAGGCCGAAGCTGGCTATTTGTTCTTCTGTAAAACCCAGAAAAGTATTCATTGATTAATCCTTTTCCCTGGGTTGTAGATAGTCTGCACTGACTGCGTCGCGATAAACATGCCAGCTGGCGTGTCCTAACACCGGTATTACGATTGCACTGCCTATCAATGCAAGAATCCCCATCATCGTCAGCACCATAATTAAAGCGGCCCAGAGCGCCATGGGAGCTGGATTTTCCATGACTACTTTCCAGCTCACTAACACCGCGTCGAGAATTGAAATCTTTCTGTCCATTAAAAGGGGCAAAGTTACAACGGTGGATGCGAACACCGGTGCGATTAAAGCGCCACCAATCATTAACCAAGCTTCGAACAAGTAGCTATCTGGTGCGAGTACCACATAACGTAAAAAATCGAGAGGTTGATTCACTGGTTCAGGTGCAAACAGAGTGATGAGTGCTGCAGACGTAAGTACCCAGCCAATACCCGAAAGACACAGCAAAAGACCAAAGCGCACCAAACGCCAATCGTGATGAGGTTTACCGCGCCAACTCCACCATGTTTTGAAAACAACCATTAAAGTTGGCTCGCCACCTCTTTCCATTTCCCGGCTTAATCCATATAAGCCAACGGCAACGACAGGAGCGAATGCTAAGAAGCCAGTGATTGCGCCTGCTAAAATCCAAAACTTATCGTATGCGGCTACCATGAGAATTAAGCCCGCTACGGAAATTCCAATGCCATGTAAAAGACCAATCATGGGCGCCCGCTTAAAATCTTCCCAACCTTTTTTTAGCCACTCGAAAGGGTGCTCCAGCGTTAAATCGCGAGTAACGATGTGATTTTCGGTGGGGGTGGTCATTGTTTGGCTCCGGGTGGTTTGTTGTTTTTATTCTCTTGAATTGTATTGGTTTAATTTAGCAGGTTTTTTGATCTGGGTGGGGTGTTTGGTTGTCTATCTGGGGCTGTGGGCCATATTGGTATTCAATAGGAACTGGTTGTTAGCCTATGGTGCTCTAATTACTTAGTCTAGGATTTATGACGGTTGTGCCATTTGCTGTCTATATTGATCCGGCGTTTTCTGGAACCAGCGCTTAAATGCACGCCGAAAATTAGAGCTATCGTGATAATTTAACAATGCTGCAATGGCCTCTACAGAAAGATTACTATCCCTTAAATACCCGGCTGCCTGCTGCGATAAGATACCATCGCGAACTTGCCTAAAATTAGTGCCTTCTTTCGTTAATCGTCGTGCCAGAGTGCGTTTGCTAATAAATAGCGAAGCTGCCACTTCTTCTTCACTAAGCATTCCAGGCGGGCCCGATAAAATCATTTTCTGAATTTGATATTTGCAACTGTCTTTATTGGCATTGAGTTGTGCCAGCATGGTTTCGCATTGTTGTAGCGCCATTAAATAGTTTTCATGATTGGCAGATGCATTGGGAATTTTACAAAGTTCCATGGGGATTTTTACGATGATGTGTGGCGCATCAAAGTCACAGGTTCCTGGCAGATAATCGGAGTAACGCTCAAAGTAGCTAGGCTTTTCATGGGCAAAGCTAATGTTCACTTCATGGAGCGGCCGCCCCACAATAAATTCCGCGCAATCTGCAAAGATTACCGCAAAGGCTTCTGAAAAAATGGTGAGCACTTTGCCGTTCACATTCACATCGAATTCACAATCCACTTCCAACCAGTCTTTTTGAGTCCTTAGATTGAGTCTGCCCAAACTCATCCGCGTAGGCAGGAATGTTTGGAAGGCTTTTAACGCCATGAGCAGGTTAGGGCTACTGTTAGCCAAAAAGCCCATGGCGCCGTGGGTGGGCGAGGTTAAGCGTTTGCCGAGGCGTAATCCTAAGGTTTTGTCTTTATCCAGGGCTAGGCCGTTGTTCAAAATCTCAATTTGCTGTCGTGGTGTCAGCAGGGTGTCTTCCTGGAGAAACTGCTCTATGGAAAGCGGCGTAGTACCCAAAAGTGTCTGCAAATCACGTACTTGCAGGTTTAGCTCACGACCCACAAGGCGCGAGTAGTTGGATGGGATACAAGCCAGATCAAGGTCCACAGTATAAGGAATCTCATGGTTTTTCATC
>JAKSAW010000831.1 GCA_022361455.1 Pseudomonadales bacterium
ATTGGCTCAAAGCCATCGCTAGCTAATTTTGTTGCTAATGAAGAGCTAGAGTACGGCAATTTGTATTGCGGTGGTCAAATTGAGCAATCGATTCGAGAAATGTTAGCACTGGATACTGCGGCTGCTTAGCCCTTAATAGATTGCATTGGTATACTTATTAAAGGCTAAGCGTCTTTCGTACCCTCCAGCTCTAATTGCCACGCCCGTTGCTATCGCTGCTCGAAAGTTAGAGTGGCGATATTGGGAATAGAGACCGGACCTTTCCAGATATAATCACGATACCAGTTATCATTTACATGCTGCTCGTGTTCTTCCCCAAATAAATAACCCTGCCATTGTTTGTCTTGATTCATCACGTCATCAAGCCAAGATACCATCAATGTTCTGAATTTGTTGTGATATCGGCCAATATCAATCCATTCAAAATGAGTAACGCCATTAAACTGAACAAAGGTATGTTGGGCATTGCTGGTGAAATCATTGAAGGTGTTTTCGATGGTAAATGGAAAAACGGTGGTGTCTAGCGTGCCGGCCATTAGTAGCGTATTCGCTTCTACTTCTGAAAAGTCCTCGCCACCAATCAAAGGGAAGTAAGATGCCATTCCCATTACCGAATGAATGGCGCTGCCCAGCTCTTTTGCCACTGACATGGCGCCAAAGCCACCGTTGGAATAGCCCGATAAAACTATTCGTGATGTATCAATGCGGAATGCTACAGGGCTTTCTGGCCTCATGTTTTCTTCTAATAATTGAAAATAGGCATCGCGATGGGCATCTGTCCAATAGCGAAGTCCACCAAACATGTTGTTTGGAGTAACTGTAATAACCACATATCCATGCTTGGTTAGATGATCCGCGAGCCAATACATCTGCTCTTTAAAGTTGGTGTAGCCGCCGCTCAATGTTACCGCGGGCAGTGGTTGCGAAGTTGCTTCGCAAGGATAAGATAATCTGGCTGATGAGTAGCCTTCGGCCTCTAAATTATCGCGATATGAACAAAGGCTATAGGGCCCTTCGCCAGCGGGTCCTATGGGTGGTACATCTTTACAGGCAGTTAGAAATAGGCAGAGTATTAAACTAATCAAAAGATTGGTTTTTGAGTGAGGTATTGTCATGGTCGGCATCCGATCAGGTTTATTATTAGTGTTGAACTGAACAGGTGCGCTAGGTTGATGATTCTATATTCAATGCTACGCGCTTGGCTAAATAAAGCACAGGAAATGAGTTCTGTAAGGAGTAAGGCTAGGCCAAACTTTTCCTATGAAAATGCATGGTTCATACAAATTCTGTAAAGGGGTTTTAAGGGCAATACATCATTTTATGCAGCTTCTAACCTTGGTAAGGTGGGGGTTGCTTTAGGCCATTTGGTAGTGGTTCTCTATCCAAGAGATAGAAAAGTTTATTCTGTTAGCTCCTGAATCTTTCTCATCATTTGGTCTGCTAATTCAGTTTTATAACGAAGGGTGATTGAACCTGATGCACCTTCAAGAAATAGCGATGCATCATATTCGATAGAAAGTGCTTCGCCGTTTTCCAATGTGAATTCTAGCTGCTTGATATTGGCTTCTTCCCAGCTAAGCCCAACCAATACTTTGGAAAAGGCGAAGCAAAGAATATGTTGATGCGTTAAAACAACGGAACCCG
>JAKSAW010000609.1 GCA_022361455.1 Pseudomonadales bacterium
GGCTTGCCAAGACATATTAAAACCTCTCTAAACCCAATTACCCAACTGCGGTGATGTTCCTGCTGCTGAAGCTTTTTCTGCAGTTCACCATAGGTGGCCGTGACCAATAATTCACGGTCATGATTTGAGTATAGGCCTAGAAAGGCTGTTTGGCTATTTTTTGAGCGTATGCCGGCAAATAGTCTGCATAAATGGCTTAAACAACTTAGGCGGAGCGCAGGCAATATCGCCTGTTTCCATGTGCTTCATACCGCCTTTAAGGTCTCCAACGAGTCCTCCTGCTTCTTTAACTAGCAAGGTGCCAGCGGCAATATCCCACTCGCTTAAACCGAATTCCCAGAAGCCGTCGTAGCGGCCAGCGGCTACGTAAGCCAGATCTAGCGATGCTGCGCCTTGACGACGAATACCCGAAGTGGTGATCGCAAAGTCTTTAAAAATGCCCATGTAGCAGTCTAGGATACCGCTTTGGTTGGGCCGGAACGGAAAGCCAGTCGCTAATAAAGTCCCTTCTAGGTGCTTACTTTGATTGACCCGCATACGTTTGCCATTCAGCTGGGCGCCACGCCCACGAACAGCGGTGAATTCTTCTCTTTTGATTGGATCGATGATAACAGCCACTTCCAGTTGCCCTTTGACTTTGAGAGCGATGGAAATAGCGAAATGGGGAATGCCGTTAATAAAATTGGTGGTACCGTCTAAGGGATCGATTACCCAAACGTAATCTGCGCCGTCTTCCGTGCCTGGCTGGATGCCTGATTCTTCACAGAGAAAACCATGATTAGGATAGCGTTTGCGAAGACCTTCAATGATGAGTTCTTCTGCTGCTTGATCCACTTTGGTCACATAATCGTTGGTGCCTTTCGCATGCACATCGATCAAATCGACATCATCAAAAGCGCGCTCAATCAAAGTTGCTGCTTCGCGACCCACAGATAGGGCGGTGTTTAGCATAGGTTGCATGGCGTTAGGCTACCTCATGTGAACATGGTAAGAAGAATCAGTTGTCAAAGAACGGCTGAGCGGATCAGCAAGGCGGGCAATCATAGCAAAAACCACAGCGAGACAGTACAGCTTTGTTGCAATCTGCTACTATTGCCCGCCATTTGAGTCAGCGCATTTCGATATTTCATAGGTAGCCAATATGCTTTCACCCGATAAGATTCGCATCGTTATGATTAATACCAGCGATTCAGGCAACATAGGTGCCGCTGCCAGGGCATTGAAAACTATGGGCTTTTCACGATTATATTTGGTTGAGCCTAATGATTATCCTAGTGGTAAAGCCACCGCTAGAGCCTCTGGTGCCGCTGACGTCCTTCACCAAGCGGTGATTACCAAGACCATGGACGAAGCACTGGAAGGTTGCCAATTGGTTGTCGGTACTAGCGCAAGAATGCGCAGTATTCCTTGGCCAGTGATGACGCCACGGGAATTTACCAAGCTGCTTGCCAAAGAACGCGACGATTCTGAAGTGGCGATAGTCTTTGGGCGAGAAGATTCGGGCCTTTCTAATGATGAGCTACGCCGTTGCCAATATCATGTTTCGATTCCAGGCAATCCGGAATACTCTGTGTTAAACGTGGCCTCCGCAGTGCAATTGATCTGCTACGAATTGCGCATGTGCCTCGTTGAAAGTGAGTCAGATGCTGATACAAGCCCTGAGTCAGAAAACGTGCCTTCTATGTCGGTTTCTACCACTGAATGGGATGCGCCCATATCCACCAGCGAAGACATGGAACGCTTCTTCCTGCACCTGGAACAAACCCTCCTTGATATTCGCTTTTACGA
>JAKSAW010000271.1 GCA_022361455.1 Pseudomonadales bacterium
AAATACCTTGCCAAGGAAGTGCAAATATTGGCTTTCAGAAATCAATCCAGAACGATAAACACCCAAATCATCGTAATAAGAAGTAATACCTTCAAAGGCCCATAACAATGGAGTATGTACTTCTTGCGTTAGGTCATAGGGAACGAAAGCTGCAGGCTTTATGCGTTTAACATTCCAAGTATGGAAATATTCGTGACTGCACAACCCTAGAAAGTTTTGATAATCATCGGAAATATCATCACCGGTATTTCGATTGGGAAGATCGTCTCGCTTACAAATCAAACTGGTAGAAGAACGATGCTCTAATCCACCATAACCATTGCCCACAACCCAAGTTAGGAAAACATAGCGATCCATGGGTGCCGGTTCGCCAAAAAACTTGATGTGGTATTCACAAATGGGGACTAAATCGCGGCAAATACGATCTACATCGGCGTAGTGCTTTCCGGTTATCACCAACTCATGAGGGACACCGCAAACATCGAAAGTTCCCAAGGTAAAGTCTGCAATTTCTACAGGATGATCAATTAAATCATCATAGTCTTCCGCTAAATACTGACCAAAACCATAACGCTCCGCACCAGCTTCTTTAAGTGTGGTTGCTACCCGCCAGGACTTTGCATCATCTATGTCGGCGTTCTCAATGAAGATATCACAGGACTTATCCGCTTGACCTACAACCTCTAAAAACACGCTTGTTCCATTGAAGTAAGCATGGGTCTGGTCCAAATGAGCAGTCCGTACCGATTGATCCCATGCATAAATAGAATAGACGATGGTGACAGGCCCGCTGCAATCACCAAGAACCCAAGTACTCTTATCGACTTTGGTAATTGAAACATCGCCATTCGCATCGCTAGCATTAATATCCACAACATTCTTAGCGAATTCTCGGATCATATAGCTACCAGGAATCCAGGCGGGCATACGTAGTTGCTGCCCACTATCGCTAGGCGCATCGATAACAAGCGTTACAGAAAATAAATGGGCGTGTGGGTTGCTGGGTTTAATAGTGTACGAAATAGAATTGGTCATGAAGCGTTATACTTTAGCTGATTAGAATCGAATAATTGCTAAAGTATAACGCGAATTAATGAGATCTGCGTCAGAACTCGAAGATACCGTTAATTATTGAGGGAGTAGCGTCTAGGAAAAATATTCGGAGAATTCCCCTAATAGATTGTCTGCGATATATGAAGACATAGCATAAACACTCATTTGTGGGTTCACCAAAATAGAGGTAGGAAACAAGCTCGCGTCAGCAACAAACAAACGTTTTACATCATGCACTTCGCCTTTGGAGGATACTACCGAAGATTCCTTCTTGGCCCCCATTCTTAAAGTGCCTTGAGGGTGGTAAGACACCATTCGAAATGTGAAAGGCTCGTTCTTGACTGTTGCTAGCACCTCATCGATCTGATCCTCTGAATCGACCCAAAGGCTTTGTACCGTTGGCAAATAGACTCTCTTCGCGCCTGCTGCAAAATAGATTTGGGCTGCCGCTTTAATTGCTGCAATCATGCTTGGAAAGTCTTTGTCGCTAAGCTGATAATCGATAACTTTTTTGCCATCCTCCAGCCGTACTTCACCCACATTATGATCGTGGATCAAGCTAACACAAGAAGCAAGGTTCTTAGCCTTATTAATAAAATCCACATAAGCATCACCAGCGCCCACATCAACGGCAGCACTGATTTCTAATGGCCCAGCTCCCCCACCCTCTAGTACGAAACCACCTTTATCTGGGTGCTCAAACTCATCCACATAAACACCTAACATTGCTCCTCGCCAAATATGAACGGGTTTATCGAACTCACCAGCGATCATAATCGAGGGGTGACACGCAAAGTTCTTACCCACCATGCCACTGCGGTTGCCCAATCCTGACTGCATCATCACGATAGGGCTCTGTATTGCACCCGCAGCCAAGACTACAACTTTTGCTTTAACACGAACATCTGAAACCTTTTCTCCGGTTTCTGGATGATGGGTTTCTGCAACGACACCATTTGCTTCGCCGCTTTCCGTCGTTATTTGCGTCACACGGGTGTTCGACATTAAAGTCGCCCCTTTTTCCAACGCCCAAGGGAGGTAAGTTACTAACATCGACTGTTTTCGATCAGTCTTACAACCCGCTAAGCAGTGACCGGTTAAACCACAGTCTTTAACGTTTCGTTTTAAAGGCTTTACCGACCAACCCAACTTATTCGCACCATCAGCAAGCTTGCGACTGTTGGCATTAATCTCATGGGGAAAATTCTCATGAACAGACAGGCGCTTTTCTATCTTGTCAAAGTAAGGCTCTAGCAGCTCTGGTGTGATATCTGTTAAACCATGATCCCGAGACCATTCTTGGAGAATGAAATCCGGCACACGAAAAGCCACACAACCATTAACAACGGTTGAACCACCAACACATTGCCCCTGCAAAATGGCCAAGTCACCTTGGATATTGGTTTGTGCGCCATGCCCCGCATACAAAGTTTCTATCATATCGGGAAGCTGTTCATTAAATTGCTCTGAAGGCACGTAGGCGCCAGCTTCCAAAATAACGACTCGTTTGCCAGCGGCCGCTAATTCAAATGCCATCACCGCACCACCGGCTCCAGAACCGATAATAACCGCATCAGCCTCTAGCTCCAGCTCTGTTTGCTTTACGTCAGCCCCGGTAATAACACTTAAACCTGGTTTTGCAGATTGGGATTGCTTTAGGATGGTCTGCTGATTGTTTATTTTTGTCATGATTCTCTCCCTACGCCAAGTCAGTTGGCATAGGGGCATTCCCTAACGATTCCAACCCCCATTTATCGGACACTGGCCCATCAAATTCCACAGGTTGCCAGGTTCTAGGATCACGCCAATAAGCGGTATAAATTAGTTTCTTTAAACCTGCCATTAAACCCCGCTGAATTTCATTTCCATTTTGCCACTCATCGACATAGCTAATGGCCGCTTCCTCATCCAATGAAACGAAGCTTGAAAAGTGCAATCCTAAAACAATCGCCCCATAGTTAAACAATGCGATACCAGCACTCAAATCCGACCTTAGATCAGCGGGCACAAAGCCAAGCAAGTGATTTACATTTTCTAGCATGGGGACTTCAGATGCTGAAAACATAGTGTCGCTTTCAGGGAAAATGGTACTAATCAATTTGGAAAGGACATCGGTATCAGCAACACTCATGTTGCTGTAGTTGGAGGGCGGTGGCGAGGAACACCCCATAGACATTACTACACTAGCCCCAAGCCCAGCCTGTAAAGAAGTTTTCAAAAAGGCACGTCGGGAGAATGGACTTAAACATTCTCTCAGCGAGTGATTTATATTAGTCATTCTTCCCCCTCATTCCCCTCTATCTTTTCTTATATCCGAAGAACGGATAGCCTTCGCCGGATATTGATAGGCTTATTTAAAAGGCTTTACGGAGTCTAGTATGGAGGGGGACTGATCTGAATGACCTAAACGATCATGTTTTGGTGACTTAAAGATACTTATCTGGGTATAAATCAATACTATCAATTCTGAGGCTGATCCATATCCGGACTTACCTGAGATCCAGACAACTCAGAATCCAACTGCTCCTCAAGATCAGGATCCATGATTTGTAGCATTTCCGAAAGCTCTTCCATTTTTGCCAATGCGTCTTCAGCTTCTTGAATCTCTTCGGGGGATTTTGAGCCGGACATTTTAGCGGCATCGATTCGATTTCTTATGGCTGGGATTTCTTTGTTAACTGAGCTATACACCGCCGCCATTCTTTTAGTTTGTCGCAACTCATAGGCTTCATAAAGCGCCGGATCAGCTAACTCTGCTTCGGTGGGCAATTCCCGCTGATAAGGTTCGGACATTTCAGGCGTTCTGGGGTCATCTTGTTCAAGACTCTCTCGCATAGTCTGCATGGCTTGCTGGAGCTTAAGTTGAGCACCAGCATCTGCCGACTGGAGATCCTCCGTCAGAATTTCTTTTTCCGGGTGAGTATCAATAATGCTTGGCTCTGGAGGAGGTGTTGGAATCGATACTGAAGAAACATCAGTCTTGGGCGCTTCAGGTTGATTTAAAGGCGCCTCAATGGTATCGACAGTATCAATCGTTGTTGATTTATTGGTCGCGACTAAAACCAAAGCAACAAGTAAAGCAATAACAAGGCAACCGACACCAATTAACCATTTACTCATTGTTAGCAAGAGCCTTTCATTGATAGATTCGGTTTATCTTAATGTCTGAGTCTTCCAAAAGTTTCGTTTTGAAAGATTCTAAATAAGTCGCTGCATTCTTCTGAGATAGTTTACTAATAATTGTTCTGCGCACGCTTTTGTCCGTTAAAGTTAAATATTCTGGCAACTTTTCCTCCACCAAAAAAATCTCATAGCTTTTCCCATCTAGCATACGATATGGCGTTGACACCTCACCAACCGGCTGTATGAGCGCTAACTTTTGTCGAAACTCAAGCCCCTTATCATTTTTATCAATTTTACCCAAGCTACCAGGAAGTGATGAATTTTTATCGGGATCAATCGAATACTTCAATACAGCTTCAGAAAAATCTAAACCACTCTTTAAAGCAGCATAAACTTTATCTGCTTCCGATTGAGTTTTAACGGTAATGTGCCTTGCCATGACACTCGACACCTGCATAAATTCGTCACGGTGCTGCTGATAATAGGCTTCTATTTCTGGCTCGGTGACGGTTCGATTAAACGACTGCAAAGTGGGTGTATTATGATGAAGGTCAGCAATAATACCCATGTTTTTTAACATCGCCTGAGCACTAACTTTGTCAGTGACGAATCTTTTTAAATCCTCTAAATCCTGGAAATTCCAACCAGTGTTTCGAACAATCTCGCGCTCTTGATACCGCCGTAACAAGATCCGCAAAGACTTTTGATAAATGACGCTTTGATCAACTCTTCGCAACCGAGTTCGATCATGCACGTTACTACTCGAAAAAATATCCCAGAAACTGATTACTGATTGCTGACCATCAAACTGATATATCAGCACCGGAATGTCTTTTGTCTGGTTAATCTGCTTTGTAGTTAAATCTTCGTTTATCATGGCCTTGCTATCATTTACTGCAAGCACTTTTTTCAACGCTTCCAGCTGTTGGTCCGGGCCCTTTACTATCAATTTAGTGAGATCGACTTCAGTTTTTACCGGCTGAATCAAATCAAGGAGCTGCTGGTATTCCGCTAGAGACTGAACATTAAGCCCAATGTCGTGCGATTTGGCGCTGTGATTGCCAAGGGCAGCATGATTTGCAGCGCCTGCAATAGACCGTTTTATGCCAAAATTTTTCGACAGCGTTAAATCGCCTTTATGTTTAACCAGAAGATAGTTTTCTATAAGTCCTAAGACTAGGCGATTCGCTTTCAGGTTAGGATTATGTTTTTGAGACGCGGCCATTAAATGGAGAACAGCCTGCTGCGAGAAACTACGATCGTTTATTTTAAACGCTGCATTATCCGGCAACTGATCGTAGCGAATATCTGCCTGGGCAACTACGGCAAGCAACAGCAGCGCTAAAGTTAAGATCAAAAAAGGAAAACTCTTTGCCATATACCCCACCCCAAAAAAAAGGCACTGCATAAGCAGTGCCTTTAAGTTTAGCAGTATATTTTATTATCGTTATAATCCCGGCCATTCAAAATAAACTTAGTTACCACACTCTCCGTGCAGACAATTCACACCTTTAGTTAGTACAGCTACTGTCGCTGCAATGGTTTCAGGTATCATGACTTCTGCCACTGAAAGCCTTGTTGCATGATCTGTCGCGTATAATGGCTCCGGACGAGAGTACGCTTCTTCAGCTAGCTGATGCACAAGATCTCTAAAGGAGTCTTGAGGGTTATATCTGCCCACTGCATTATGAATCGCTTCATTAGTGCTTAGGTTCTCAGTGAAGTAGTTATCTTCAACCCACGCTTCCCAGCCAGCATGATGGTTCGCTGATGTAGACATGGTGTGATGCACCTGACCTGAATCGGTTAAAAAATGCAACGCGTAACCCATTGTCTGAAACGTAGGTTGCTCTTGAAATTGTTCGAACCAATACTTACCGGCATTAGGAGCTGGTTGCCAAGGGATATCCTGAAAGTCACGGTAATGTTCGTTATAGTTTGAATAAGACCCTTGACGGTAGTTTGCTTCAGTTGTTTTAAAGTCGGATTTCTTTAACTCTGTATTCCATAGATAGAAGGCAGCCAACATATCAATATCGAAAAACTCGCCCTTACCCATGGAACCATTAACGGTGCGGTGACGATAGTTATAACCGCCATGCTCATTACCGTGAGCGTCAGTACCGCGACTCATCGTCACAAAGTGGTGGTAAGCGTTATAACCCACGATGGAATGCGCTAGACCAAACAGAGGAGCGGACCAGTAACCACGCCACCATGAACCTAGATGTACATCTTTAAAGTTGTCCACGTCGTAGCAGGCTTGGCCTAAAGCATCTGCTGCCTTATCTGCATTTCCGTTTGCTGAGTTAACGTAAAAGTCATAAGCACGCTTCATATCTGCATCAGCATAGTCTGAGCCCATGTAATGCAATGCATCAATAACTTCCTGTTTATGAGTTGGCTGCTTCCATGCAATTGAAGGTGATGCAAGAGTTAGAGCTAAGGCACCAGTAGTAAGAGCAGACAACAACTTCATCGAGCATCCTCTTTGTTAAATTATTATGACGTTAAGATTTAGTTTTCGTTAATGTTCGTCGACGAGAGGAATTTAGAGTGTTTTTTGAACAGAAACAACCTAGATAAAAGGTTTGGCATGACCGACTGGTCACCTAGTTACATAAGGAAATTGAGGTTAAGTGCCTGTAAAATAGATGTTTTATTACTGCAACATTGGATTACCCAGTCGACCATAACGCCCAAGGGGGTAACAATTTCGGTACGTTTGTTACATAGGCGCACAAACGAAAACCAAAGGAATTGACGCATTTATTTGCAGATTAGCGTCACTGAATCGGCACGAACCAGTAGGGTCGATCACGAAGATTATCTTGAGGATACGTGGGTTCCTCTTCAGGTTCGTAAAGTATCTCCGCTAAAGGGCCAGATTGACCGGTGGCATCCGCAACCCAATCTCTAAGGCTAGATAGATTAAACACCCACTCCACCCATTCACCCTCGCCATTGGCGATATCGATAGGATCCATGATATTAAGGTAGCCAGGACTAAAGGGGCGATCAACGATCTTGCCCTCATCACGCCACCAATAATGAAGTGAACGTACCGACCACAGGTAATTAAAATGGTACGCAGTAGGATTGTAATTCCAGCCTGCTATGCGCTCAGGGTCAGCTCGATAGGATTGTTCACGTTGCGCAACCACTTCTGTAGCTCTATCCAGAGCAGCACGAGCTTTATTTAAATGAATGTTGGCCTGGGTTTTATCAGCATTAAGAATAATGGGATGGATGCTAGCAGCGGTCTCATACAGCTGGAATACCTGCTCTGCACGAAGCACTGTCATTTCCATCGAGTCTTTAATTTCATTAAACAAAGGTAATCCTGTAGATGGTATCGCAGGCATCAATGCAACGTATTCTTCATAGGCATTGCGCAACTCTTTGGCAGTGGCAGACAGCAACGGCTGTAATTGCTGTTGGTAATCCACTTTGTGTTTTGCAGGTGCCAATGGATTAAGCATATCAAGCATGCCCATTTTTCGTGGTTGCGTTTCTAAGATGCCGAGAGTCTTATTCATGTCATCCCAAGCTTCCCAACCCTGGAGATAAGCTTGAGCGTTTAACAACTCTAATTGCTCTGGCTCCTCACCATCCACTTCGCCAAATAAGAACAAACGATTTTGCAAATCGATCCATGTTAGTAAACTATTTTTTACCGCATTACTTTGCTCGCCAAATGGAGCCACAATAGGATCTAATGCAATTGATAATGCTTGAGCGTGTTCAATTTCATGATTCGGAGTCCAAGCGGCTCGCGCGGTAACCACATCGTTCATCCAATAGCCCCACTCCCAGCCACTGGAAAAATTAACCTGACCTTGAATTCGAGAACCTTGTAGCTCTCCCCTACCCATTCGCCCAGCATCTTCGTCTTGGGCAATCAAGCGCAAATCATAAAGACGTCGATCCATATAGATAGGCAAAAATAGTGGCACATCAATATCGAAACTTACCCAGTAAGCTGTTTCTGGATAATAAAGCACTTCCCTTCTACCAGCTTCCATTTGCATGTAGCGCCGCATGAAGTTAAAGGTCTCATTATCGTAGGTATATGCAGGGCCTTCTAAATCATAATACTGAACAGTATGCGGCAGAACACCCATTCTTGAATCGGTGTAATACGGCAGGAAATTGAAATTAAGTGGCTCGCCGTTTTCAGGATCCACATAGGTCTTCGCGTACTGACTCTGAGTGCAATGCACTTTTACATAGGTCGGTTTGCCATATTTTTCATCGGAATAAATGGCAACCTCATTCATCCAAGCCACCATGTCTTCATCACTGGGATGAGTAAATTCACTAAAGCCAGCTTCAATCTCAAAATAATCAAAACCTGCTTCGTTAAGCCAATCGATTGCAGATCGAATTTGTTCTAGTTCATTGCCTTTTTCACGCAACATGGTCCAGGCATGTTGTTGCTTAAAAGCAATGGGAGCATCAATACCGACCGCTAAACCCCAGCTATGAGCCATATCCACCAGGATGCGTAAACGACGTTGTCGTTCTTCTGAATCCGCAAACTCTTGCCAAGATTCCGCCATTAGTAAAAACCATTCAACACGATTTTGCTTGTTAGCAATGGACCACTCTAAGAAACGCTCCCATTCAACCAGCAACTCTTGCCAACTTTCTAAATCATCGGGGCCTGCGGAACCCCAGCCATTCAATACGTGAGTTAATTCCAATGGATGTTGTGTATGAAGATGCCAAGCACGAATGGGCCATCGCGGAGCTTCAATTACATCTTCCGACAACTCTAAATCTAACGAGCTTGGTAAGGTTGGCTCTAGAGGATGTAAGAAGCTAAAACCAATGCGCTCTAACAGGTCGTAAGCTGCGTATAAATCGCCGGCATTGATATTTTCCAGCAGGGCTTTTTCTTGGGCTGGAATTCCGCTTGCCCACACCAAGTGAGTTTGCTCATTCAAAGCGGCGCTTTTAATGAAATAGCTCTCGCCTTGAGTTAATGAGGCCTTAGCGTTAGGCCACTGCTGTTGGCCAATAACACTGTTGCCAAACAAAAGATGACGCCCTGCCGATAGGCTTGTTGAATCGTCTTCAAGCAACACTAGCTCAAATTGTGAAACCTGCTCTAGAAGCCCCAAAATACGCTCTCTGGGAACGCTCAGGAAGTCAGCGCCAAATTGCACATACAACTTAGTAGGCTCGTTGATGGCTGCTGAGGAGGCGTTCGCAGGTGAAGCTAGATCGTCTTGAGCTCTAGCCACAGTGGTATTAGAGGTAGGTTCAGTGTCACTATCACCGGTGTTGGATCCACAGCCAGATAGGAACAATAACGAAGACAGTATTAGAAAACTTAATACGCTTAGTTTATTGATGGCCTTCATATCGATATCCCTGCGATCGTTATTATAATTTTTGGGTAATCTTATCTTTTTTTAGGCATAAAAAAACCCGGCCAAGGCCGGGTTTTTACTTCGATATGTAACCGAATGCTTATAGAAGGCCTTCCAACTCTGGAACAGCTTCGAAAAGATCCGCTACTAAACCGTAGTCAGCAACCTGGAAGATAGGCGCTTCTTCGTCTTTGTTGATAGCAACAATGACTTTACTGTCTTTCATACCCGCCAAGTGCTG
>JAKSAW010000832.1 GCA_022361455.1 Pseudomonadales bacterium
GTTGAAACCAGGATATTCAACTAGAAAAAAAGAGCAACCCTACACACCGCGTATCACTTTTAAGGCTTTCAACCTTTTGATGCGAAAACTGCCGAAATTGGCGATAAAAAGCGGTTTAGTCAAAAACAAAAATCTAGTTCCGTATGTTTTTATGACAACTTTGTCTAATAAAACTGACAGAAAACCACTGGAAGTGGTTAATTTGAAAGGGGTTTTTATAAAACGCTTGTTTGAAAAAACAGGTAATGTAAAAGCAGGGTAAAATTGTGGCTTATGCTTTGGGTCTGAACACCTGATAGAGACCAAGGGCAAAAAAGCCATTGAAGACCACTAAAGTCTGCTCAGGAATGGTAAAACCAAGAAATTCCCATTGGGTATCGGCACACTCGCCAGAAGTGTTAAAGATGATGGTGAGCATCTCGAAAACAGGCAGTACCTCCATCATGTAATCTAATCCAGGGGCACAGTTTGGGATTAACGCTTCGGGTAAATTCTGTAGATAAATATGACGCCAGCAAACGAGAATGCCGGCCAATGCCATGAGCGATGCCAGGCCACCATAAATGCGCTGGCCAATGATTCCAGGATTGTGGATCAATGCTAGTAGAAAGAAGCCTCCTGCTGCTACTACAAACACGCGATCGATCATGCAAAGGGGGCAAGGTTCCAGCTCGAGATAGATTTCTAGAAACAAGTAAGCAAATAGATATGAAGTGACAGCGAGGAGTACACCCAATCCATTAATGAATCGAGAGTTAAACGTGGTCATAGCAATTGCCCTTTTATGCCCTGTTGCCCTTAGTGCTCTAACGCCCCTCTGTTTTGGACCACATAGATTTGCCGATCTGGTGAGTCGCTGGTTTTTTGAGGGGGGAGTGTTCCCGTTGGCTAACCTTTGGCGCTAAGTTTCTAAACTTGGCGCGGCAGCCATTATATCGGTTTTGCCGTTAAAGTCTTAGAGCTGTGACATAAAACTTAGTTCCCCATTGGGAACTAAGTTATGCAATTGCTTCTTCGTAACCGTCTTCTGAGACTTTTAGGCTATTTTGCGCTTGTCCATCAGTCCAGCCTGCTTCCCAGGCCGCGGCAATGACTTCTGAATGATAAGGACAGCTTTCTTGGGGTTCGCCACTTAAGCCAAAAAGATAACCTTGGCGATAAGCTTTGTTTAAAGAATCGATGCTCCATTCGCGTTGATCGATATCTTTTATCTTCATTGCAATTCCTGCGCTCTTATTAAATTTCCACCGATTGGACATCCAATTCGCAATACCGAATTACTCAATTGTGGAATACAAATTTATACACCCGTGACGCTTAAAATGTTTAAAAAAGCATCTAATGGAAATGTAGCACTAGATTATTTCTTTTGCGCAACAA
>JAKSAW010000833.1 GCA_022361455.1 Pseudomonadales bacterium
CAACAACAACAAAAAGAAATGAGACAATGGATGTGCCTACGGGTGCCAGCATTGTTCCGTTTTGTGCAGATTCAATAATTTCTGGTGGGGCCATTTGAGCAGCATAACATTCCGGGCCCCAAAATATACACGACAGATGAGCCAAAGCCGTTCCAATAGCTATTAATGAAACAGCAAATAGCAAGAATACTCCCCGTTTTTTACTCATATAGAAACTCCTTTTCTTTACATATGACACCTTGATAATGGGCTAATTAAATTATAGCTAGCTAGAATAAGCGACCAAGGAGTAGAAACCAACTGCATTTTATCCTTATTTAACAGCTTGTTATGTTTATATTGCACCAACAAGTCCTAAGACACCAATCGGCAATAGTAAAATCCATTGTGGTAATTTAATAAAGGTTTGAAACTTAAAAAAATACCAACCAACAGTAATAAATACTAAGGAAAAAATAATGAAGCTTATCGATATCGCAACGACTAAGTTTTGAAGTGAGTCTAAATTGAACCAACCAATATAAGCTAGGGATGTCCCCGCAATAACCAAAATGGCTGATACCATATGCCAGCAACCCAAAAGAGTAGCTTTAGGGATATCAGGAAGATCAGACTTTAAAAATGGCCTCACTGGGTCAACTTGTCCTGCAAAGATATGCACAAGCGAAGTAAATAAGCCAATTACTCCTGCCGCAAATATCCAAGTATTCACCCTACTCTCCTTTTTGCATTTAACGCCTGTGGCAGTTTACTGTCCGCTGCCAGCACTTGTTAAACACCATTATTAAACTCCACTAGAAGCATGGGAATGACCGACAAAGCAAGAACAAGGCCCATCGCTTTATTGAAGCACTGTATACGCCGCTGATTACTAATTACGTTTTGTAGTGAAGCACCAAGCAACAACCAAAGCAGCATGCTCAAACCACCTATAGTTAGATAGCCACCTATGATTATTAGGAGCCGGCTATTATAATTTTCTACAGTTGTAAAAGTCGCGATTGCGCCAACTGCAATAACCCAGGCCTTTGGGTTGAGCCATTGAAATAAAGCCGCCTGAATGAATGTTAAAGGTCTTTTGTGCTCATTCGCCAATTTGGGTGATGCAGAATTGGCAATTTTCCATGCTAAAAATAATAAATATACGGCGCCAGCAATTTTAACAGCGAGATGGGTTGATGGATAAGATACAAATATATGGCCCAAACCAAGCCCTATGGCTGCTACCATTAAGGGAAAACCTATATTTATGCCCAACAAATGTGGGATAGTTCTTCTGATACCGAAATTTAATCCCGAAGTCATTAGCATAATATTATTTGGGCCCGGCGTTATTGAGCTAGAGAAGCAGAACATAACAATAGGCATGTAAATCTCCACTTTCAGATTGCTCCATTCTTTGCGTCTAACGCCTCAATAACCGGCGCAGCTTTGCTGCGTCCGGCGCCGAAGGCGCGTAGTTGATTGACTTGTTAGGTGCATTAAGTGCTCGACTTTGCTATTAGCTGGTTAGTAATGCTTTTTGTTATTCCCCAAAAGAGTTCTGCATCATGTGAATCAAGCTCTACTCCATGCGACATCTGCTTGTAGGGATGAACATAATTTCTGTAGTCTCTAAGGACTTCACCAACGTTTTTCGCTGAGTGGGATATCCATTTTAAATCATGCGCAACATCAATGTAATGTCGGAGTGTCCACTCCTGTAGAGGGGCGGTTTTTCCCGTTTTCTTGCTAATTGGGGCTTTGCTGGGGGAAAATATTACTCCTTTATTTTGCTCTTTATTAAATCGAGCGAGCAAAAG
>JAKSAW010000825.1 GCA_022361455.1 Pseudomonadales bacterium
ATATATGTTCATCAATAAATCTCGTATAAAAATACTGCTGATCTACTATGGGATGCATCAATATATTTTTTAAGATTTCGATATTAGTATCGACACCATCGATGGAGATAGAACAAAGGTTACGGTAACTGGTTTTGATCGCTTTACTGAAAGAGGGATAGATACTTTTAACAATAAGCTTAGCTAGTAATGAATCATAGTTAGCGCTCATTGAATATCCGTTGTAGATATGTGTATCTAATCGAGTACCCCGAGCCATGGATACATCAAAGCGGGTAATTTCCCCAAAAGCCGGTAGCAGGCTGCCATCTTCGAGCAGTGACTCACCATTGATACGTAATTGAATCGCATAACCTTCTGGTGGTGGCTGTGTTGATTCCAGTATCTGTTCTGTATTTAACTTAATATTCTCGGCGATTTGAAATTGTAATTGCACAACATCAATGCCTGTTAGCTCTTCAGTGACCGTGTGCTCTACTTGCAAACGGGGATTGACCTCTAAGAAAACAAATTGATCCTGTTGTTCACCAAACACCAAGAACTCAAACGTACCGACGCCTTTATAATCTGTCGCCCTTGCTAGTGTTAGAGCGCTATTTATTAATCGAGTGCGGATTGCCTGGGACAAATTTGGCGCTGGTGCGATCTCGATAACTTTCTGATTACGTCGTTGCAGGGAGCAATCCCTTTCAAATAAGTGTGAATAATTTTCACCATCGGCAACCACCTGAACTTCAATATGTCGCGCCTTATCTATCAACTCCTCTACGTAAAGATCTGCAACCCCAAAAGCTTTCTCAGCTTCGGATCGACACCGTAAGAAGGCATTTTCCACCTCGCCAAGCCGCCTGACGATCCGCATACCTCTTCCACCACCGCCCGCTACTGCTTTTATAACCATTGCTTGCTCTGGTTGTAACTGATCGAAAAATGCTAGCGCAGCATCAAGATTAACAGAGCCGTTGCTGCCGGCTGCTACAGGTATCCCTGATTGGATTGCCAATGCGCGAGCGGATGCCTTGTCGCCCAAAGATGTTAATGCTGATTCTGAAGGACCTATAAATATAATGTCAGCTTGTGCACATGCTTCTGCAAAATCAGCTCTTTCACTTAAGAAGCCGTAACCTGGGTGAATAGCATCGCACTCTGTTTGCTTTGCAATGTTGATAATATCTTCTATTTCTAGGTAGCCTGCTACTCCGGTTCCAGGGAGCTGATGCGCTTGATCGGCTTTTTTGATATGCAGGTTTGCAGCATCGTCGGGGGTATAAACTGCAACGGTTTCGATCTCTAAATCATGGGCAGCATTCATGATTCGAATAGCTATTTCCCCTCGATTTGCAATCAATACGCGCTTCATGGCCATGCTTCCCCCAAAAATTCAGTGCTGGATCAACCCAATCAATATAAAAATCGATCACTGAATCCTAGAAAGAAGTCGCGTAAATTTAAAGCGCTGAATGATACAAATTAGTGAGATTTTCGGCCATTTAGTCTGAGCCGCGTGTACGCTCTATCCATAAGACGATGACGAGTGCTCCTAAGCTACACAAGGTAAAGCCCGCCAACAAAGGAATGACTGTTCCATCATAGAGCTGGCCGATGATGCTACCCACACCAACAGAGATGATAGTTTGAAAGCAACCAATGACCGAGCTGGCCACGCCGGCGATATGACCCAAGGGCTGCACAGCCATGGCATTAAAATTCCCAAACGGAATGCCTAAACAAAAGAATCCCACCGACAGATATAACATTAGATCAAACAAAGGTGGTTGAGCTGGCAAACTCCATACATGGACAAAAAAGCCGATGGACGACAAGCTCAACACAACCAATGCAGATATACAAAGCTTGGCCATGGTCACCCGCATGACCAATTTAGAGTTCAAATAGGAAGACAACCCAACCGCTAATGCAAGAATTCCGAAATAGAAAGCAAATAGGTCTCCTACTTGATATTGGCCTTGATAGATCTGTTGCGCACTAGTTAGATAACCAACCAAAGCACCAAACACTAAACCCGCGGCCAACATATAACTGCGAGCGACTGGATGCTTTATGGTTTCAGCCATACCAGCAACAATCACTGAAAAAGAAAAACTTAAGCGCTTTTCTTTGACCAGTGTTTCCGGTTGACGAAACGTAAACCAAAGTAGACCGATGACTCCCAGCAAGAGAATAACCAGAAAGATACCACGCCAATGAGCAACCCATAGAACGAACTGCCCGATGGCTGGGGCTAACGCCGGAACCAAAATAAAAAAGAGCAAAAGTAAAGACATTATTCGGGCCATTTCATTTCCTGAGAAACGATCCCGTATCATCGCCATCGTTACGATCCGACAAGACGCTGCGCCAAAACCTTGAATTAATCGGCCAGCAATCATCATATAAAAACTATCGCTAACCAGCGCAATCACACTTCCAATTAGAAATATCCATATACCGATATAAATAGCCCGCTTACGACCGAAAGAATCAGACACAGGACCATAAACCATTAACCCCAAGGCCATGCCAACGAACACTGCAGAAATTATCCATTGAACTTGATTGGGATCCTGAACAGCCAGATCCATACCAATCAAATCCATTGCCGGCAACATAGCATCAACCGTTAACGCCACTAATGACATCAGCAGCGCCATTAGTACAATGAACTCAGTGTTTTTTTCAGAATCCTGTTTTGAGGAGACATTCACTAACGAAGGATCCATATCAGAAGGTTTCATACTGCAGCCGAAAGCCTGAGAAAAAATAGGGCAAGTAGATTAACTTATCAGCTTACATTCAGGAATGGCTGGGCTTCCATTACCAGCCAATTCGTATGGAATAGATTGTTCCAGAATAATAGATAGCTAAATACGCGAGGGCATCCGCTTTAATCCAACTCGGACAGCATAGCTTGGGTTAAACGGCGCGTAGTAATCGTTTCCGGTAACTTAGCAAACAAAAATCGCTCTACATCGTCATAGGTTACATAACCTCGATCTAAGCCTCCTAAATAGGCAAAAATAAGTTTCATTTCACCCTCTCCTAGGGCGGTTATCTCAACGTTTTGAGACTCACAAATGGAAAGTTTGACGCTAAGGATGTCGTTATAGCTAAGGTGTCCATTTTCATCGGAAAGCTCAAACAGCTGATCGAGTGTACTTTGCCGGGTGGCATCATCGACTTCAGTGCCCTCAAAGGCAAACGTCAAACCACACTCATGAGCAAAACCGGCAGCAGTATGCAGGGCTTCAATGTTCACCCCTCCCGGCCCCGGCTGTGCAGCTGCGGTGGGGTTTGCCAAGGTATTGCAGAAAAGTGAACTGCAACCAAATTCTTCGGTGCCATCAACGACTGTGGACACAGCAATGGTAGAAGTATCAGGATCGGTTTCCCCTTCCCACAAACCACTTCGTTCTATTAGACGCAGAAATGGACACAAGACGTTTTTGTTTTCAGGAACAGCATCATCGACAACACTTGGGTAGGCCTCAACAATCTGTTCCCGAGTGGGCATATCGGCGCCACACCCACTCAACAACAGCACAGCGATAGTAAAAAGATAACCACGAACAAGCGCTCGATTTAAAACCGCGGCCCGCAACTCATTTAACAACGACATTCCAAACTCCCCTTCCTGCTTTCGCTGTGTAAGTAAACCAATCCCAAGCGAGATTGCTGCTGTTATCTTTTTAATAGCTAGTTTCTATTTTAAAGAGTACCTTCGATTGTAAAAGGCAGCTTCGATTCTAAAAGGTACCTTCGATTTCAAAGATATCGCTGCCAAATCGAGCCTCTAAACCGTAGAACAGCTCACTTGAATCACCTTTGCATTTCAACACTTCTTCATAGGCGATAGTCGAAGCGGCATTCACTATGTCCCAACCAGTTTCTGGGCTTAAAAACTCACTGCCACATCCATCAGTGCCAAGCCTCAAAAACAGTGGATCCACATCTACGCCGAAGCTTTCAACTAAAGGAATAACGCCACCAAACTCGCTACCTAATGAACAAAGCTCGGTATAGGTTAGATGACCAGTGTTTGCGATTCCCACAAAACGTTTAGGCAAGGTGTTTGCGTTATAGCCTGATCGCACTGCACTGTATTGCACTACATTGTCTTTTTCGCTCCCCATGAACAATACTTGTTGCGCATAGGTATCATCCACCTCGTCGCCACCCGCCATAGGTACAACAACTCGAACACCTGATGCAGCTCCTAACGCGCTAACCGCACGGGCACCAGCACTATGCCCCCCTAGACCAATACGAGTAGCATCGTCCATGCCCTGCAAAAAGTTCAGATCAGCATTCACGTCGTGTACTGCTTCCAAGATTGAAACAGTATCTTGCGCCTGATTGGCAAATATCGCGGACAGTAGATTGGCTTTCATATCTTTCAGCCAAATTTTTGGATTATCAGCGGTAATAACAATGAAACCTCGGCTCACCCAATGAGTTGCTTGAATCACTGAAGCCGTTCTGAAAGCTGCAGTGCCATGTGTGAACACGATCACTGGATAAGGACCATTAACTAAGTCCACAGGAAGGTTTGCGTAACAGTCGCATTCTTGAACTAATCCACCATCATCAGGGATCAGCGCCGCGTCATCATCAGGCAAAAATTGCCGCAAATCGTAAACGACCTTCTCTGCACCAAGCTGAGAATTGAAGCTGCCGGGATACCAAACTTCTGCGGTAAGGTCTGCCTTGGAGCCATTACTAATGGACACTGTTCTCACACCTACTGGCCAAGGCCCTGCTTCAGCAGGATCCTCCGGAACACTGATAGATGAATCAGCCTCACAGCTAAACTCACTGTCGACTAAAGGTAAGTTGCTTAAATTGGGCTTGTTGGAACAACCTGCAAGAATAAAAGAAAACAGAACCAACGCCAGAGACGTTATCCTCATAGAATCCCCCGAAAATAATTATTTATAGTGGTTTTAATGCAAACAAATGAAACAAGCTTACCTAGTTAACACTTGAAACGTGACAGGTCAATGAGACGAAAGATCTACGGCGTGATTGTCTAGCTCGGTAGCTAGAACCTGACTGAACACTCAGTTACCGTCAGGCACTGCAATAATTCTGCACCGAGTAATCGGGGGAAAGCCGTGACTAGATAGGCTGAACTAGTCTACTGAAAGTAATCTGCGTATTGTGCCAATAAAGTTTCTACATGTTTCGCCGCTGGCAAATGGCCGCAATCAGCCAAGTGATTAATGGCATTCATGAGTGGCACTAAATATTGATGCAATGCATCGTGGGCTGCACCTTCCATCGTGCAACCTTGAATTAAGCTCTGTAAATCTTCATTCAGCTGGTTGGCTAGTTCTTGGCGTTGCTCGTCAGACATTGCTGATAGCTCAATACCATCAAAGCGCTTGTTCATGGTTTGCAGTGACGTTCTAGTATGGGTATCCATTTCCCATTTCTGACCATTATTAAGGCCTAATGAATCTAAAGTAGCATGATGATGCTTGCCTGAATGGTGCTTGTCCGAATGGTGTTTGTCTGAGTGGTGAGAATGTTTCTCTGAGTGTTTGTGATGATGGTGCGTACAACCTGCAATAGTAACCGCCATAACCATGGAAAAGATAAACTGTGTAACCATAATATTTTTCTTCATTAAATCGCCTTTTCAATTACTGTAATACTTGTTCACACAATCAATCTAGAGAAAAATTCTTACCTAGTTGATAACACTCATCCCAACAATAACAACTTTCGAAATGGTCATTCACCATACCGACAGCCTGCATAAAAGCATAGCAGATCGTACTACCAACAAATGTGAAACCCCGTTTTTTTAGCGCTTTCGACATCGCATCGGACGCAGGCGTATTCACCGCAATATCTTTCATAGATTGCACTCGATTCTGAATGGGCTGACCATCTACAAAGTCCCATAAAAACTCGCTAAAACGAATCCCCTCATCACGCATATCCAAAAAGCCACGGGCGTTCTTAACGATAGAATCAACTTTCAATTTGTTACGAATGATACCAGGGTCTTGCAATAACTTTTCTTTCTTGCGCGGCACGTATCGTACGATTTTTTCTGGATCAAATTGGTAGTAGGCATCGCGATAAGTTTCTTGTTTCCTCAGTATGGTTATCCAACTCAAACCGGCTTGCTGACCGTCTAAACAGAGCTTCTCGAATAACTCTAAATCATCGCTAACGGGACGGCCCCAAACCTGGTCATGATAATTGACATATAGCGGGTCCTCTCCACACCATGTACAGCGGGTAATTTCTTTACTTTTTTTTGCCATATAAATATAAATTGTCGTCTGAAGGATTCGTTAATGTTTGTTATTCAAGTTGGAAAATGGCCAGTTTTCACCCAAACCAAGGCATCCGACTGGGCGCTTAAGATGACAGAACTTTCAGCGCTTCTCAACCAGGTAAACTTACCAAGCGCTCGCCCACCTTTGCTTAGTTGGCCACTAACAATAAAAATCTCAATGCCTCCCTTATCCTCAATGACAAGATCTTCTCCAACGTCAACTTTATAAAGCGCGACTGATTCTGTTCCATGCTCATGCAATAATAGCTTTGATCGCCCTAGTTCAGTCGACCATTTAGCCTGGCTAGTCTCAATACAAACATGCTCAGTATCGCTGGCTTGAAACTGATGCAGCTTCACAAAAATGATACAACCCGGTTTGCTAAAAGGTGCATGCTTAAATCCCGCCGGATTTCTAAAATAGGAACCAGCGCCATAATCCCCTGTTTCGTCTGAAAACACACCTTCAATTACCAAGATCTCTTCGCCCTTGGGGTGATCATGGGGCCTAAATGAGGATTCCGGCTCATAACACACTACACTGGTGGCATGACCACGTTCGGCATCTTCTCTGGCGAGCGGTTTTCTGAGCACGCCTGGTGAGGGACTGTTAACCCAATCCATATCAAGGGCGCTCAACTGCACTGTTTCGGTAAAATCCATATTTAGCATGATATTAACACCTTGTTGCATTTGAGGTTTGCAGGCACAAGCAACCGCTGTTGCTACTCTACATCCAATAGCCCTTTTAAGGTATACTTAAGCCCGGTGTAGTCGCAATAACCTAGACGTTTCGCCGCCACTGGTTCCCCATTCCCCGAACCAGTCACTAACGCCTAGCTGGAAATCATTTAATGGATTGTCATTTGAAGGAAAAACTAATCCGTTAGACTTACATATGCCTCGCAGAATCGAGCTACTTGAGCGAAGGATTCACTTAAAGATTAAACGATCCAAGAACAGGATGCAGTATGCGCAGAACCAAAATAGTAACCACCTTAGGACCAGCCACCGACGATCCAGCCGTGCTCGAAAAGCTCCTGTTGAGCGGTGCTAACGTGGTGAGACTTAACTTTTCTCATGGAACCCCACAAGACCATCACTCCCGCGCCAATCTTGTTCGATCAATTGCCAAAACACATGGACTTAACGTTGCTCTGTTGGCCGATCTTCAGGGACCAAAACTTAGGATTGGGAAATTCAAAGATGGTTCCATTAAATTGCAAGTGGGCGACAAGATTTGTTTAGACGCAGATTTTGAATCTGATGATGGCACCAAAGAGCGCGTCGGGATTGATTACAAGGAATTAGCCAGCGATTGTCGTCCTGGAGACATTCTGCTGTTGGATGATGGACGCATAAAGTTACAAGTGATTGCGATCGAAACCAGCGCGATTAATTGCGAAGCGTTGACTGCAGGAAAACTATCAAACAACAAAGGCCTGAACCGTCAAGGTGGCGGCTTATCGGCGCCAGCACTCACCGATAAAGACAAGGCTGATATTAAAACCATTTCTGATATTGGTTTTGACTACGTTGCGGTTTCTTTTCCTAAAACTCATGAGGACATGGCCTATGCTCGCGACCTACTTAATGATGCTGGATGCGACGCAAGGCTAGTAGCAAAAATAGAAAGGGCGGAAGCCGCTTTAGATCAAGAAAACTTAGAGAACATTATTGAAGTTTCCGATGCGGTTATGGTGGCGCGAGGCGATCTAGGGGTGGAAATTGGCGACGCCGCCCTACCTGGTGTTCAAAAACGCATGATTCAAACCGCCCGTCGGTACAATAAGCTCGTCATCGTTGCTACTCAGATGATGGAATCTATGATTCAAAGCCCAGTGCCCACACGCGCTGAAGTATTCGATGTAGCTAACGCGGTTATCGATGGCGCTGATGCCGTGATGCTCTCTGCAGAAACAGCCGCTGGTAAATTTCCTGTAGATGCAGTTAATGCAATGGCCGATGTTTGTATCGGTGCAGAAAAACAACGAGAAACACAAATTTCAGACCATCGTATTCATGGAAGCTTTGAACGCACCGATGAAACTATTGCCATGGCAACCATGTATAGCGCTAATCATTTCAAAGGCGTGAAGGGTATTATCTGTTTAACAGAATCAGGGGATACGCCCTTATTGATGTCGCGGATTCGCTCAGGCCTACCGATTATGGCATTAACACGTCACGCAAAAACCCAGCGAAGAATGGCTTTAGTGCGCGGGGTTGAGTCTATCTTATTTGATCAGACCCATTTTCCATACGAAGAAGTTAATGAAAAGGCTATTGCGCTATTAAAAGATAGAGAACTCCTGGAAGATAATGATCTAGTTATTTTCACAAAGGGCGCCAAAATGGGTATTCATGGTGCCACGAATGCGATGGTAATACTAAAAGTCTAACACACCGTCAAACCGTAAATTGTCGAACAACACCTTAAAGCAGCTTTGCTTGCTGGGCGATCCTGTCGCCCAATTCAGCAGTTTGGTTTGCACCTGATATAGCATCATAAGCCACCACAGCTAAACCTATATGGATTTAATTTCCGATACGTATAAGATAGGGACAAACCCAGACAAAAAGTAGCCGTCCAAGACACACTTTAAAATAACCCTAGCAACGAAAGGTCGCGGCTATACAGATGTAGAGTTCATGCTGAACTTATGTCTAGCTATATATTGCAACTAACTAGAAATATATGATTTCTAAGTTTAATCAAACTTCAAATCCGCACACCAAAAACCACCCAACGAATCCAATTGGTGCACAAAAGCACTCAAATGCTCTACATAATTCAGACCAATTAACTTAAGTACTTATACAAAAGGCCCACAAAGGTGCAACCTTACTTTACTGATTTTTTCAAAAACACATCATCGAATAATCAACTATAATTACTTGAAAAAATGAGGAAAATTGATGCTAAGCAACCTAATTTACATCAGCCAAGCAGTGTATCCATTTAGCAACGAAGAATTAGTAAATTTGGCGCGTCAATCACAACAGCATAATACCGACAAAGACATTACCGGCATGCTTCTCTATAAGAATCAAAGCTTCATGCAACTTCTGGAAGGACAAGAAGCCGACATTCTAGAACTCATGGCAAAAATCAAAAAAGACCAACGCCACACCCGTATACGCGTGCTTTTTTTCGAATCCGTTAAAAACCGTTCCATGCCCTACTGGAGTATGGGATTCTATTACATGGATGACTTAGACGATGCTGATATTAAACGCTACGAGCAATATCTACAGCCCACAGCTGATTTTTCTGGCTTTGAAGAAGAACCTGGTAATGCAATCTCTTTACTCAAACAGTTTGCCACTGACATCCATGTTCAAGCGATTCAAGAAGATGCAATGTCATGAGAATAGAAATAGATGACAACGCAGCGACAAACGTCATAGGCATTGGAGCATCCGCCGGGGGTTTAAAGGCCTTAAAGGAACTCATCTGCGCACTAGAACCTGATGGCAAAACTGCTTATATCGTCGCTCAACATCTTTCACCATCTCATGCCAGTATGATGGTACCCTTGATATCCAAAGGCACGACGCTTGAAGTGACTGAAGCAATCGAACATCTAGCACTTCATAGTGATACTGTTTATATTACGCCGCCCAACACCAACATTGTTTACCAAAATGGTCAGGTAATTCTTACTACTCCAATAGATTCGATTGCCGCAAAACCATCAATCGATTTTTTATTTCGATCATTAGCGCAATCGTTTGGAGAACGCTCTATTGCCGTTGTGTTATCTGGTACAGGAAGTGACGGCACTGCAGGACTCTCAGAAATAAAGTCACAAGGTGGTTTTGCCTTAGTGCAATCGCCTGAATCGGCAGAATATGACGGCATGCCACGTTCTGCTATTAGCGCCGGCTGCGCTGATTTCGTCAATACGCCAGAGAGATTAGCAAAGGAAATTGGCTCATTGCTAAAGCAGAGTCAGACGGTCTACCTTAGTGATCCACCGCTTCCTAACGATGATATTGAGCGTGTCCTAACATTGATCGAGAAACGTCACGAGCTAAACCTAAGAGGCTATAAAAGAAGTACTCAAGGTCGACGTATAAAACGTAGAATGCTGTTAACCAATATCGAGACCGTTAATCAATATCTAGAACTCCTTGAAGATTCAGCAAGGGAAATTGAAGAGTTACTAAAAGATATCTTCATTTCAGTCACCGCATTTTTTCGCGATAAAGAAGCTTACAAATCGCTCCAAAAAGTAGTTCGCGACTACATTCTGGATACTGATACAGCTGAATTTCGTACCTGGGTTGCTGGCTGCTCCACAGGCGAAGAAGCCTTTACCATTGCCATCATATTGTTCGAAGTATATGGCGAGCTGAAAATACCTAATAGTTTCAAGGTATTTGCCACTGATATTTCGCAAATAGCAATCGACACGGCTAGAGCAGGTAGCTACTCTGAGGAAGCACTGAAAAGTCTACCTCAGGAGTACTTAGAAAAATACTTTACTCAGCGTTCCGATGATTATGTGGTCAAGCCCTTTTTAAGAGACGCAGTTGTATTTTCAGTCCATAACCTGGTCAAAGATCCACCATTCTCAAATATCAATTTACTCAGCTGCCGTAACGTTATCATTTACTTTGATAGTGATCTTCAAGAGGTGGTTCTCAATAATTTTGCATACACATTAAAGTCCGGAGGGCTGTTATTCTTAGGCGCATCCGAATCACCAGGAAGCAACACCTATTTTGATGTGATAAAAGAACCACATCGCTTGTACAGAAAACGTTTTATTGATGTTCAGTTACGCTGGAGTTACGGCGCTGGAAATAGTAAAGCGGTAACAACATCATTCAAAGGTGCGCAAAGCACTCGATCTAAATCAAACACCATCGATATGGTGGCGATGCGCGAACTCGCCAATCTCTATGGCCCCCCTTCATTGCTATTAGATAACGCAAACAAAGTCATATTTATCCATGGTGAAGCACAGAAATTTTTAGGCCTTGGGTCCGGTGTCTTCACTAGCAATCTTTTTGATATGGTTTTGCCGGAGCTAGAGCCCACTCTAAGGGCATTAATCTATCGATGTCGTAAAGAAGGTGCTGAACATAGACAGTCGATATTAGTTAGTCACCAGCAACACAGTACACACTTTAGAATTGAAGCCAACACGTTCACAAACCAACATGGCAATTGGCTGTTGCTATCTTTTCTATCAGAGATCGAGAATCACAGCGAAGTGGGGAGTAAAGCTGAAAAAACTAGTGTTGTCGACGGCGACAGCATTGTAATCACTGAATTAGAAGACGAGCTAAATACGACACGCATGGATCTGCAGGTCGTTACCGAGCAACTGCAAACAGCCAATGAGGAACTACAATCTTCCAATGAGGAATTGCAATCAGCTAACGAAGAATTGCAGGCAACCAATGAAGAGCTGCAAACAGCTAACGAAGAGCTACAATCTTCCAATGAAGAACTACGCACACTCAACGAAGAGGTTGTACTAAAAAATTCAGAACTGGAGTTACTATCTCTAGATTTAACAACCATAGAAGACAGCCTCGAAATACCTTTAATTATTCTGGACAATGATTCTAGAATACGCCGTTTTAGCCCCGCCATCAGCCAAGTCATATATGACGACAATATTAAAATAGGTGATCACTTACGAGCCATTAAGTTCAAGTCAGAATTACCAGCGGAATTGATTTCAAAGATTGAGAATATCAACTCTATTCAGACTAAGTACAAACATCGCTATGAGTTTGACGGCAGCGTTTATGAGTTAAAAGCCCTACCCTACTTCAGCGCAAAAGGCGACTACATTGGCTGCATTATTAGTTTCTATGATATTAGCGTATTTTTTGAATCTCAACGTCACCTGCTAAGTGAACTAGATAGATTGCACGAAATTTTTTCTAGCATGGGTGATGCCATTATTCGTTGTGACCTCAACGGTACAATTGAGTTTGCCAATTCTTCAGCATCACTATTACTTGGGCTTATTAAAGAGCAACTGCGAGGAATGAATATATGTACTGCTTGCAATCTTTATAAAGATGTTTCTCTTAGCACACAATTACCAATGCTTTGTGAACTTAAGCAGTACGCTTCTCGAGACCCTAAATTCCCTTTTGTTGGTTATCTAAAATCAACACAAGAAAGCTCCCCCATTAAAGTTGATTTCACCATCATACCCATAAGCAACATCTCCAATCAGGAAGTAGCCTACTCCGTGGTATTGCGAGATCTATCAGAGAACGACCAACTCATTTCAAAGCTAAACCAACAAAAGGAAGTTTTGCTAGCACAACGCAACGAACTTAGAGAAAGCGAGAAAAAGCTTAAAGCCATTGTAGATCAATCTTTTGATGCCCTAGTGGGTATTGACAAATATGGTACTATTTTACTCGTTAATCCTGCCGTAGAGAGAATGTTTGGCTATCAAACCGAAGAAATCATAGGAAAAAACGTTAAGATGTTTATTCCAGAGAATTACCAAAAAGAGCATAATGGTCAATTAAATAAATATCTCAAAGACGGAATCCAAGGACTCACTGGCCAGTCGACAGAATTAGTTGCAATAGATCGCCAAAATAAAGAGTTCCCTATTTTATTAAGAGTGGGCAAATTCCAAACAGGCGTTAAGCTAGATCAAGGCACAGTAAAATACCTAGGGTGTATTCAAGATATCTCTGAAACCAAACTACAAGAAGAAAAACTACGTAGATCGCAGAAGCTAGAAGCCGTGGGTAATCTAGTGGGCGGAGTTGCCCATGATTTCAACAATATAATTGGGATCATTTCCGGAAATTTAGAATTAGTAGAGTTAGAAACAACCCTATCCGAAGATGCAAAAGAATCCCTTGCTTCAGCAATGAAGGCATCTAAACGAGCCAAGAACTTAACGCAGAAATTACTAAGATTTTCTCGTAAGGTTCCGAGATCCCAGGTTCGTTTAGACTGTCACGAATCGTTAAACGATACTCGATTACTCTTAGAACGAACACTTCCTCCTGATATAGAACTGAGTTTTTCCCTAGAAGCTAACAAAACTATAATTCTAGTAGATGAAGGAGACCTTGAGGATGCGATATTAAATCTAGTTATCAATGCCAGAGATTCTATATCAGGCAAAGGACAGATACGTATCAATACTCGCTGCATTACCAACGGAGGCAGTATTCTTAAGTCAGCTCAACAGGATATTCTCGAAGAGAAGGATTATTTGGTAATTACCGTACAAGATAACGGTCGTGGAATTTCCAAAAAGAATATTGACAAAATTTTCGATCCATTTTTTAGTACTAAAGATAAAGATAACGGTACCGGCCTTGGTTTAAGCATGGTGTACGGGTTTTGTCAGCGTTCTAACGGCTTTGTTGATATTGACACGCTGGAAGGGGTCGGCACTAGTGTAAGAATCCTGCTACCAATTCAAGATAATGACACCGATCAAATAAAACCAGCAAGAAAAACCAACAAAAAAGCGCTGCCATTAGCTAGCAATGGTGAAAAGATCATTGTTGTTGATGATGAACGGGATTTACTTGAGGTTTTTCGTAAGCATTTAGGTTTTCTTGGTTATCAAGTAAAGACCTTCTCTGACCCCGAAAAAGCACTGCAATATTTAAAATCCGCACCAGAAAATACTGATTTACTTATCACGGATATTGTTATGCCAGGAGAGATAAACGGTATTGAATTGGTGAAACAAGCGAGGCTTATCAATAGTGCTCTACCTTGCTTAGTCGTATCTGGTTTTATTGGTGACGTTGCGATACCTAGTGACGTCACCCTTATTAATAAACCTTTTGATCAATATACAATTGCGTCCGCAGTATTTGATGCTTTACAAACAGCCGAATCAAAAGACCTCCATAACGGTGATTAGATATTGGATATACTCAGCTCACAAGTTATTACAATATTCAGGAGAATCAAGTGAATATTTTAGTAGTAGATGACGATATAGAATATGGAAAGCTAATGTCAAAGGCCCTATCCAACAAATTTGACACTCAAACCGCAGGAAGTGGAAAAGAAGCACTAACTATCATAGCGGAGGGAACATTCGATATTTTTCTCTTGGATATAGAGATGCCGGAAATATCAGGCTACGAGGTGTGTGACATTATCCGCAACAGTGAACTCAATAAAGATTCGACCGTAGTTTTTATATCTGGCCATGATTCTATTGAAGACCGTATGACTGCTTATCAAAAAGGTGCAGATGACTTTGTAGCCAAGCCTTTCGAACTACGAGAACTGTTAGCAAAACTGGAAAGAGCAAGGGAATATACTCAGGAAAAACAAAAATTAATTGCCCTTAACCAATCCTCTCGCGAAGTTGCTTTTAACTCCATGACGGAAGTATCAGAGTACGGTAACTTGGTACACTTTGCTCAAAATGTGATTCGCTGTAACTCAATTGATGACCTTTTTAATGAAGCGTTTAAGCTGTTTACTCAATTAGACCTAACGACAACAATCGAATTTCGTGGTGATGTACTTGAACGGCGCTCACATAACCATCGACCTGTTAGCCCAATCGAAACAAATTTATTTGAACTGTTAAATGGTGTCGGCAGGCTATATCACTTCGATTCTCGCACCATGATCAATGATCAGGACGTATCAATTCTAATAAAAAATATGCCGCTAGATGATGAAGCTCGTTACGGTAGACTTAAAGATATGCTGGCATTTGCGGTAGAAATTCTCCAATCACGACTGAATGGCCTACATCAAAAAAACCTGGTTCTTAATGCACTGCAGTTTTCTAAGGCCCTTAATCTATTTATTGAACAAAACTTTTGTGGTGAAAAATGTACCATTAACACATCATTGGCAACATTAAACGATGTACTGGGTAATCTCCAAGAGATTTTCCATGTACTAGGCCTGACAGAAGAGCAAGAAAATACGCTGCAGTCTATGATCGATACAGTAATCAATGAAATGGTTCAAGTAACGGAACTCTTAGAAACACTCGAGCCTATTTCATCGCGAGTAAGCGAGGGACTAGACAAAGTGCATCAATCCTAACAAGCTTAAGTTCTATCATCAGATATCTTAAGTCTAAACTAGCGAAGGGCGGTTAATGTAACCGCCCTCTATACTCACTCAAACAAGTTGAGAAATCTAGCCAACAGCCTAACTATAACGTTAAGCTTTCTTAATTGCTTTCTTCAACTTCTTGATTTTGCTCTGCTGCTTTGAAACCTTAGATTTGCGAGCTTTAAGTTCTTTTTTAAGTGCTTTTACTTTTTTGCTGACAGACTTTTTAGCCATTTTATTTCCTCATTAATATTTCACAGTTATCAAGGGCCGATACCGGTGACCCATTATTTGAGCAATTGAAAAGCCAATTTCAAATACTCAAAGCTTCAAAAACTCAACAAATACGTATTTAACTTTCATGCTCTTTCAAAAAAGAGCGAATAAACTTTCTAATTTCACGAGCTGCGCTTGTATCCAACTCTTCACACAAAGCGACAAACTCATCACGCTCTTCACCATTAATCCTGATAATCAGTTGACTATCTTTCTTACCGGCTTTTGATTTCGTTATTTTCTTACTCATAACTAAGTCACAACACCTTACTTATGGATTAGGTAAAGCCGATTACGTTTATAGGGAAAGAACACGTCATTACATTGTATATACATAAGATATACGTGATTTTCGAGAATGCAAGTCTTTTTACAAGCAAAAATTAGAGATTTGATCGAGTTAAATCTTTCTTATTCTGATTAGAAATATCTTATGAGAAAAAACTACATAAGCAATCTATGCAATAAGTGGAAGCGAAGGTATTGAGGCATCGATTACGCCCCAATACCATTAATAAAGAGAAATCGATGATTAAGCGATAGAATAGGAACCAATATCAAAACGCTTTAACAGCTCAACCATTTTATAAGTGCTCCAGGGGAAAGCTACGCTATTTCTACCATTAACGTCTATGTAATAACTGGAGCAGCCGCCAGTGTTCCATACGGTTCCTTGTAACTCCTCTTGCACCACCCTATTGTAGGCGGCCTGTTTGTCAGCTTTTACGTCCACCTTGGTCAGGCCTTTTTTACGCATAGTTTTGATAGCAGACATGATGTAATTAATTTGAGACTCAATCACAATAAACGCGGAATTATTTCCTATGCCCAAATTAGGACCCAGGACAATAAAAAAGTTTGGAAAACCAGATATGGTTGTACCACGATATGCAATCGGGCTGCCCTGCCATACATCTGCCAATGTTGACCCAGTCGCGCCTTTAACAATCTTCGAAATAGGGTTATCAGTTACGTAAAAGCCCGTACCAAGGATAATAATATCCACTTCCCTTTCGACCCCATTTGTACCAACGATGGTATTACCCTTAATTTCTTTTACCGCTGTAGGTTGCACATCTACATTTGAGTGGTTTAATGCGGAATAGTAATTACTCGATAGCAACACCCGCTTGCAACCCAGAGTGTAATCGGGAGTCACCTTTTTACGCAGATTTTCATCAGGTATGGCGTAGCGAATATAAGCTTCAGCTGCCTTTTGTAACCCTTTTAATAAAATTGGCCGACGAAAGCCCAGCCCAAACCCTTCCAAGCCATTGAATAAAGTATCTCGCCAGCCTTGCAATGTAAAAGGCAGCTTAAAGAATGAAGACTCAATATCTGGAATAGCATGATCAGGCTTGGGAAGAATCCACTGCGGCGTACGTTGAAATAGAATCAGCTCTTTTACCTGCGGCTGAATCTCTGGGACAAACTGTATCGCTGAAGCGCCTGTGCCAATTACTGCGACTCTTTTATTACTTAAATCAATTGAGTGATCCCAGCGTGAGGAATGAAATATCTCACCATTGAATACGTTTAATCCAGGAAGGTTTGGAATAATGGGTTCATGTAAATAGCCAACACAGGAAATTACTTTGTTAGCGTAGTAAGTTTCTGCATTGGTAGTTACTTTCCAAAGATGTTCTTTTTCATCCCATTGTGCGTTTTCAACATTACGACCATAACGAATAAACGGGTTGATACCATACTCTGAAGCCGTATGACGGACATAATCTAATATCTCCGCCTGACCAGCGAAAGCTCTGCTCCAATCTGGCTTCTGTGCAAACGAATAGGAGTAAATAGCAGACGGCACATCACAAGCACAACCTGGATAAGTATTGTCACGCCAAGTACCGCCCAAATCTTCAAACTTTTCTAGAATCAGAAAATCATTTATCCCAGTTTCAATCAGCTTAATGGCTGCACCAATACCACTGATACCCGCGCCGATAATTAGGGTATCTAAAATTTTATGTGTAGATTTAGGCATAACGAATCCCCTCTTAACCTATCTAGCGCTTAACCCAGCAACATCTGCAAACGTTTATTGTTTTCAAAATAGCCGTGTGTTTCGAACCAACTAATAGCATCTTGCAACGCTGTTTTAATCGGTGTTTGCGGCATGCCGAGTTCTTTGACAGCCTTTGTACAATCAGCGGTTAAGCCAAGTTTAGATATAGCGACGGTATCCGGCGTAATTAAAGGCGCTTTGTGAGTAACATTATCAGCAAGCCAAAGGGCTGCTTTACCGGCGACTTCGGCAAGACCGAAAGGCACGGTCACCACGGGTCGAGAGACGCCCAAGATTTCCATGGTAATCTCCGCTAGCTGCTTCATGGTTAAATCTTGGTGGCCCAACAGATATGATTCGCCAGTCTTACCCTTTTCTGCAGCAAGCACTTGTCCTCTGGCGATGTCTCGCACATCACACATATTCGATGCGGTGGGTGGAAGGGTTAATACTGGCATGGACGCACAAGCTAACAACAGCTTACCAGTAGGGGTTGGAGATATATCTCCTGGACCCACAGGGCCAGTAGGAGCAACGATTACCACGTCCTGTCCTTTACGTGCCGCTTCCACGGCCACCTCGTGTGACTCTGCTTTGGAAATAGCATAGGGATTTCGAGTAATCGCTAAACCAAAAGGACTCTCTTCATTGGCAACCCTATTCAAGCCCTGCCCACAAAAGCGAGCAATGGAACTGGTGTGAATGACTCGTTCAACCCCTTGGTTTCGAGCGGCTTCCAGCACCACCTGCGTTCCGTATACGTTTACTTTCCGCATTAAGCTTGGGTCCTTGAGCCATAATGCGTAGATAGCCGCTAGGTGGAATACCCGTTGGCAACCCTTGCAAGCCTTTGCCATGCTATCGGGGTCAGTCACATCACCAGAGAAAAGCTCAACGTCTAAGCCTCGCAAATTTAAGAGATTATCGTGCGGAAGATGCAAAGCTCTCACTTCGTGTCCTTCTTGCAACAACGCTCTAACCACGTGGGAGCCAATAAACCCGGCTGCACCCGTCACCAATACTTTCATTGCTTGTTTACCCTCTTGCAGTTCTAACTTTTTAAGCTGTAAAACTTTAAAATTCAGCAAAAGCAAAATGCTTGGAAGTTGTTATAATATTTGCTTTACATACGGTGCCGTATGTCAATATCATTACTTCACATACGAACTCGTATGTCAACAAAACTCTTCGAGGAAAATTGTTGATCCATGGCGAAAGCAAAGAAACCCGCAGTTAAACAAACAAAAAAGAAAGCAGTGGCTATAAAGACCAAGGCAAGACCTAAAAATAAGGCACGGCCCAGCACTAAAAGCCGCGCGCAAGCAAAAGCCGCTAGCAAAGAAGCGCTAATAAAAGCTGCTATGGATCTAGTGCCCGATCATGGCTTAGATATTAGTTTGGATGCCATCTGTGAGCATGCTGGTTACACAAGAGGTGCTTTTTACGTGCACTTCAAAAACCGTGATGAACTCATGCAAGAGGTCATGACCCAAGTAGGCGATGATTTCCTATCTTGGATATTTGAAAACCACGATGAGCAAGAGCCATTAAAGCTAGAGCAATTGGCAATTAAATTAATAAACGCAATTGCCACAGGCGAGTACCCCATCGCTAAAAACGGTTGGATACGCCCACATCAGTTATTAGAAGCCTGCCTACGTTCAGAAAAGCTCTATAAAACCTATGAAGGCTTAGCACTAGAGTCCATTGATAAATTGGCTACGGTAATTACTACCAGCCAGGACAACAGAACAATTCGCGAAGATATTCCTGCTCAGGAGCTCTCACAATTATTAGTGAGCTTAGTAGTGGGCATGCATACACTTTACGATTTAGACTTTCCCATTGACTACAGCAAGACGCTACCAACACTAATTAAAGTGTTACTGCCAAACAACTGAGGTACCGACATGTCAGGAACAACAAAAAGAGCATTAGTACTGGGTTGCGGTGGCGTTGCCGGTGGAGCCTGGACAATTCCGACTTTAGCAAGCCTGCAACAACAATTAGATTGGGACGCACGCGATGCCGAAATTATTGTGGGTACTTCAGTGGGAGCCCTACTCGCCTCATTAATCGGCGCAGGTGTTAGCGTGGAAACCTTGTTGGCTTCGCAGAAAGGCGAAACAGAACATCACGAATTTCCTTGGGACCATCAACAAGATTGGGGAACCTGGTATCCACCACTACCTAAACTAAAGCTTTCCGCACAGCAATTAATTAAACATGGCTTAACTGGTAAAGCCTCTTTAGTCACAGCTATTTCCGGAGCACTACCATCCGGACAAATGCCTCTGGATAGTCACGATAGAGTGATTCGCCATTTTGCTGGCGAAGAAGAATGGGTTTCCCATAACGCCACCTGGATCATTGCAGTAGAAGACAATAGTGGGGAACGCGTTGCCTTTGGCCATCATATGGCACCCAACATTCCTATTGAGAAAGCGGTGCGAGCCTCTTACGCAGTACCCGGCTGGTGCCCGCCGGTTGAACATGGTAATAGCATTTACATGGATGGAGGAATCGCATCGCCCACCTCGGCAGATCTGCTAGTTAACGAGGAGATTGATGAAGTCGTCGTTCTCGCTCCCATGGCATCATCTAATACTGATAACCCCAATTCTCTATTATCAAAAATTGAACGCAAGGCAAGAAACTACATGACTGGGATTGTTGATAGAGAAATTGCGATGTTAAGAAACGCCGGCAAGAAGGTGATTCGACTTGAGCCTGGACCAAAAGATCTATCCGCCATTGGTTTTAACATGATGGATCATCGCCGCCGGACGAGAGTTTTGTCCACGGCTATCGAGCAAAGCGAAACATCAGTTAACCAAGCGATTAAGAACGCCTACTAAGGACAACTTATTGAACAATAAGTATCGTTAATAACTTTTAGATATTTCGATATAACTCCCACCAACCAATTCGTACAAGCAGCACGTATTGCTTGCATATTACTATTACTACGGTCCCATTTGGTATCTACCAAATGGGATATAGCCTTCCACGATTTTTTAATGTTATTGTTCATCTCACTGAACAAGTGTTTTCACGGAAGTCGCTGCTACCAAGCAGCAGAAAAACAAGAGTGCCAATGACAAAACAAAGGCCTCGAAACATCAAGGAATGAATAATCAAATGTACTGTGAATGGTCTTTAATTAGAAAAAAAAGAGCCGACCTTAACATGGTCAGCTCTTTTATCGCGTATATGCGACGGCTCAGTCCAGCCGCTCTATAGTCACCGGTAAGCTATCTCCTGGTACAGGTAAGGATGTGAAGTCGATAGGCATTCTGTAATGCTTTGGTACGCTCCATCTAAAGTTCAATAGCACCTGGTGTAAAATTGCTTTCACTTGTAAATCCGCAAAGTGAAGGCCAATACACATATGCGCACCACCACCAAAAGGCACATACCCGTAAGGATGATTCTTATCTTCTCGGCGCGGCTCACTGAACCTTTCCGGATCGAATTTAAAAGGATCGGTCCAATATTCTTTCATGTAGTGAGTAAAGAAAGGTGACGTGGCAATTAATGTGCCCTTGGGAATATAGTGACCTTTAAATTCACAATCTTTTACCGTTTTACGTGGAATAGAAGGCACCGGCGAACACAGGCGTAACGCCTCTTTCATTACGAGTGTCATGCCCTCCATGGTTTCTAAATCTTCATGATTCAAACTTGTTTTACCCAAAGCACGGCTTTCCGCACGCAATCTTTCTTGCCACTCAGGATAACGAGCCAGGTAATAAAACATATTGCATAGTGTAATCGTTGAGGTGTCGTGAGCCGCCATCATTAAGAAGATCATGTGGTTAATCACGTCATCATCTGAAAAACGATGGCCATCTTCAGTTTCTGCCCGACATAACTGGCTAAACAAATCCATGCCATCGCTATTACGTTTTTCATCAATATGTTTTTTGAAGAAGTTTACTAGGACTTTGCGGCCGTCTAACCCTTTCTTCCAACGTGTTCCTGGTAGCGAAAATCGTATCAACGATGTTCCGGCACGCACCGTATCAATAAACGCTGTATTCAAAGCATCGGCTTCTTTACCTAGTTCATAGCCCATGAATACTTCAGTGGCTAAATCCAAGGTCAGCTGCTTGATGGCTGGAAACATCAGAAATTTACGCTGTGGTTTCCATTTCTTTAAACCACTATCAATCGCCGGATTCATCTCCTTCAAGTATTCAACTAATACTGGTTTCTTAAAGGCATTCTGCATTATGCGACGGTGATGACGATGCTCCTCGAAGTCCAACAACATAATGCCGCGATAGAAAAACTTACCAATAAAAAAATCCCAACCCTGGTTGTTGGAAAACAAATCACCTTTATTGGTATAAACAAACTGATTGGCATCCGCACCGATCATGCTCACCATTCGGATACCAAACATATTCGCCCAAGAAATCTCGCCATACTTATCTAAACGAGTCTGAGCGAATTTGATTGGATTGATCATTGAATTAAAGGTGTGACCAACGAGCGGTAAACCGCCATCACCCGGTATTGGTTTTAAATGACTGACTGCCTCGGAAGACATTTCGCCTGCTTGAACTGCCATAGAATCCCCTGCCCTTCACTACCATTTTGATTATTAGTCTAGCGCTTAAGCGCTCTTATGCTTTAAAGGTGGTGCATTTACGACAACTTTGTAGCAACATACAAACAATACACCCCTGTATGGTATACAGACTATACGCGGGTTCGTTAAAATACAACCTTCATTAAGGGCCAAATATATGAGCACCAGGAAGAGCAAGCAGGATTGGATTGAGGCAGGCGTTAAGTGCTTGAAAAGTAAGGGTGCCTCCGCCATTTCTGCTGAAAAGCTTGCCAAGTATTTAGGCGTTACCCGGGGCTCGTTCTATCACCATTTCGAAAATATTGGCCAGTTCAACGGCGCTATTCTCGACCACTGGGTGGAAACCAATACCACTGTCCCCTTTCAAGAAGCTCAATCTAAAGCAAACTCACCAAACGAAGAATTAGAAGAATTAGTAGAAAGATCTTGGCACACGGATATGGAATTAGAAGTCGCAGTAAGAGCTTGGGCAACTACTAACTCGCAGGTTAGAGAACGTTTACAGGAGCTGGATAACTTTCGCCTTAACTATCTAATTCATCTTTACCAAACCGTTGTGGGCGATAAAGAGAAAGGTAAGCGTTTTGCACAGATCGCATTTTACGGTTTGCTGGGTGCAATCCATGCCCAGCCCAAGATTCCCGAAACGGAACTAGGAGAATTGATCACGGCTATTCAACGCCTGATGTTGAAAGACCTATAAACAAACTCGAAAACAATAACACTAAGACCACAATCCAAAGGAGAGACATTATGTTCAGCCACATTATGGTAGGCGCCGACAACATCGAGGAAGCCAAAACTTTTTACGATGCAATTTTAGGTGCTTTGGGTTATCAACCAGGCACCATTGATGAGAAAGGTCGCTGCTTTTATTTCACAAAGTACGGTATTTTCGCGATCACCAAACCTATTGATAATGAGGCCGCAACACCAGCTAACGGTGGCACCATTGGCTTCTCTGCTAAAAGCCCAGAACAATGCGAAGCCTTCCACGAAGCTGGACTAGCCAATGGCGGTAGCACATGCGAAAGCCCTCCAGGGGTAAGAGAAAGTGGCCTTGGTAAGTTGTACGTGGCTTATTTGAGGGATCCAACCGGCAATAAAATCTGCGTCTTGCATCAAATGAAGTTGTAATAAACCAACATCCATACTGGATCGATTTGTTCTTGAGGGGCTTCTATTGTTGAGGTCTCTCTGTTTAAGCAGTTTGCTCAGCAAGATCTCGATAAAGTGGAATATAACCGTATCTATGATATTACTTAAATATCATGATTCGAGCATAACGCATGGATTTGTTTTGCATACCCCAGAAAGAGTGCGCCATGACAATTAAAAAATTCATGACTCCAGAACCTATCAGTATTGGACTAGATGCCAGTTTAGAGCGAGTTAAGCAATTATTCGAAGCTCGCTCGTTTCATCATCTATTGGTGGTTGAGGATGATAAGCTATTAGGTATTATTTCTGATCGTGATTATTTAAAAGCTATTAGCCCAAATGTGGACAAGAAAATGGCTACCAGCAAAGATTTAGCAACTTTAAATAAGCGCGCTCATCAAATCATGTCTCACCATCCAATTACTGTGAGACAGGACGATCCATTAGATACTGCACTCAAGATATTCAAATCAGAACCGATATCCTGCCTACCGGTGCTTGATAGTCGTGACCATATCGTTGGGATTCTAACTATTCACAATCTCATCGATGCCATTCACGTTAAGCATGATTTGTAGAAATGCTTTAGTACTAAGTTTCTAGGCGTTTAGAATCGATTTAATAGTTTCCGAACGGAGCTCGAAGAATCATCCTGTGCACGAATAAGCATTAAATCGCTAAGTAGATCTTCAATACTTAGCGCAACTCGTTGCCGCAACTCCATTAGTTTTGCCTTATCACCGCTTTGGCCTTCATAGGCTGAGGTGCTAATTTCATTGCCAATGGCAAAGTAAAATTTCTCGGGTCTAGGTAACGATGAAATTCCCACGCCACGCACCACAGGCATAATGACATCACCGCCGCGAAGCAAACCATCTTTTTTTAGCCAGCCCATTCGCTTAAACAGATTCGAGGCTGGCGAACTTAAAATGTCGTCGGCATCTAGTAATATGTCATACATATCATCTGGGCCCACTGCGGCAAATGGTAAGATGTTGTAACCATTTTCAATGGCTAACTTGCAAAAACCAGTTCGCTGTTTCCACGTTAATTGGTACTCCTCGCCTTTGCGCTTGCTTACTTCCCTAGCACCGCCCGGAAAAACCAATACGTGTTGCCCTTCATCCATTAATCGATTGCAGTTTTCTCGAGTGCCTTCCACTGCGCCACAGCGGTCCAACATATTACGCCAGCCAGGAATATCATAATGGGCATGATCCGCTAATGAACGAACTAAAATACCTTTCTTTTTATAAATCTCTGCAATTAATAGAGGCACATCTAACACACCAAATATGGTGTGGTTGCCAACCAATAACGTTGGTTTACTGGGATCGAAGTTTTCTAGCCCATAAAAGGATGGAGAAAAATAAAAACGTAGTGGAGACGTGATGCGCCAAACACTGTTTGCTGAAGGCAACTGAACATCGAAAGGTTTATGCTGGTATGCCACGGGGCCACTCCTTGCCAACTAAACGATTGAACTATAAAAACAAGTGGTCCGTTTTAACAGCTTTATTCATAGGTGTCGAGACCGCAGCGCACGCTACCGCTGTCGCCAAAGTTAATCACTTCCCACATATAATCCTTGCATAAACGCACCTTAATGGTACCATGGTACCACTTATATAAATTGCGTCTGATACGCTAACCTACTGATTTAATGAGTGTCCAGAACGCTTAAGCAAAGAACCAAGCGATGGAACTAACCAACAAAACTATTTTGATTACTGGCGCCTCTTCCGGAATCGGTCGCAAGATTGCGGAGCTACTGAGCTATCGTAACAACCGCCTAGTGTTGATTGCTCGTCGTGAAACTTTGTTGGCTGAGCTAGCTGAAATGGTTGAAGCAAATGGCAGCCAAGCTTTGATCTTTGCGAGTAACGCATTGGACGAATCCAGTGCTGAAGAGTGTGTAGAACAAGCAGTTAAAGCATTCAAAACTATTGATGTGGCGCTACTTAATATCGGCGATGGTCCTAGTTTTAATATGGCGACCGTGACCGCGGCCGATGTGAAACACAATATGAGCGTTAATTACGATTCGATGGTGAATTATTTAGTGCCCATTATTAAAGTTATGAAAGCACAAGGTTCAGGCACCATAGCTCATACCAATTCCCTAGCTGGATTCTTGGGATTACCCATGCAAGGCCCCTACTCCGCAGCAAAAGCAGCAGGTAGAATCCTTCTCGATAGCTGCAGAATAGAATTGGAACAATACGGTATTCGAGTGGTATCACTTTACCCAGGATTTGTTGCCACAGATCGCATCAAAGATGATGGCATTCCGCATCCGTTTCAAATTAGCGAAGAAACCGCGGCAAAAGAAATGATTAAAGGTATTGAGCAGCAAAAATCCGATCACTTGTTCCCGGCAGCATTGAAGCTACTGATTAAAACTTCAAATTACTTACCTAAACCAGCGGTTAGTGCAATATTAAAGCGTGCCGTACCAGAAGCCTATTAAGCAAAGAAATAGTGGCAAATAAAAATGGCAGATACCAAGCCAGCAACATCTGCCGCTAGCCCGCAGTAAACAGCATGACGTATGCGAACAATGCCCACAGAACCAAAATACACCGCCAGCACGTAAAACGTAGTTTCAGTACTGCCCTGCATAACGGCAGATAACAATCCTTGAAAAGAATCAACACCATGATGATCCATGTTTTCCAGCATCAAAGCACGTGAACCACTACCACTAAAAGGTTTCATAAATGCCACTGGTAGTGTGTCGACAAAATCCAAGTTGCTCACGAACGGTTGTAGCGCTTTTTTCATTAACCAGACCAAACCATCTAGTACACCACTTGCTCTCAGCATGCCGATAGCCACTAACATAGCAATCAAATACGGAATCAGTTTAATACTCATGGAAAAGCCCTGCTTAGCACCATCCACAAACACTTCATAAACTTTCACGCCTTTTGCTAAGCCAACACCAACAAATAATCCAATGACCACTAATAGTGTGCCATTCGCCAATATTGAAGAAAAAGAAAGCAACGCTTGTTGTTCTAAACTAGATACATACACTCCCAAAGAAGCCACCAGCAACGCGAAACCAAACAGATAAGCCACAACTACCGGTTTATAAATCGGTAACCTCTGCACCATGGCCACAACAAACAAACCCACAAAGGTAGAACAACAAGTCGCCATTAGAATCGGTAAAAATACTGATGCGGGATCCGCAGCACCAAACTGCGCTCGATACATAAAAATAGTCACCGGCAATAAGGTTACCGATGAAGTGTTGAGCACCAGGAAAAGAATTTGTGGATTGGTGGCAATGCTAGGTTGAGTATTAAGGCTTTGTAGATCCTTCATTGCCTTTAAACCCAAAGGTGTCGCTGCATTATCTAGTCCAAGCATGTTAGCGGCCAGATTCATGGTCATAGAACCCATAGCAGGGTGATCTTTTGGAACACTTGGCATAAGCGCATTAAAGAAAGGTGCCAGGCCTTTACTCAAAATAGCTATCAAGCCAGCGGCTTCTGCGACTTTAAATAGTCCCAACCATAAGGAAAGAATACCGATTAAGCCCAAGGCGATCTCAGCACTCAACTTAGCCATATCAAAACTGGCTTGGGTGATTTGTTGTAGAATCTCAGAATTATCTAAAAACGCGGTTTGCCATAATCCTGCAGCAACCGCAATCAATATGAACAGAGCCCAAAGATAATTTAACAAAAGCGCCCTCTTTTGTTTTTATAGGCGAAAACAAAGAATAACGAGTATTAGATAATCTTTTTACTGTTAGTTTGGGACAAGATCAATGATGAATGTTCACAACGTTCAATTTATTGTTGTCTTCATCATCTAATAGTGAGGCATCAATGGCCGTGGGTGGGTCCTCTAAGGTGTCATCCACCGCACTTTGAGAAAGGCTTTTGAAATCAAACAAATTAGTGTCAGCTAAGTGCGACGGCACCACGTTCTGCATGGCAGAAAATATGGTTTCAACTCGCCCAGGAAATTGTCGATCCCAATCCTGAAGCATCTCTTTGACTTTTTTACGCTGCAGATTTTCTTGAGAGCCACATAGATTGCAAGGAATGATTGGGAATTTCTTATGCTCGGCAAACTTGATAATTTCTTTTTCGCGGCAGAAGGCCAGCGGGCGAATCACTACATGTTTGCCATCATCACTTTTCAGCTTGGGCGGCATGGCTTTTAATTTGCCACCATAGAACATGTTGAGAAACATGGTTTCGAGAATATCATCACGATGATGACCAAGGGCGATCTTAGTAGCCCCAATCTCTTCCGCAAAGGTGTACAGAATACCGCGGCGCAAACGGGAGCATAATGAGCAGGTGGTTTTGCCTTCTGGGATAATACTCTTCACCACACTGTAGGTGTCTTCTTCCAGAATATGGTACTCAATACCTAGATTTCCTAAATATTCCGGCAACACATGTTCGGGAAAACCAGGCTGCTTCTGATCCAAATTAACAGCTACCAATTCAAAATTAACCGGAGCATCGTGCTGCAGATTCTGCAGTATCTCTAACATGGTGTAGGAATCTTTACCCCCCGAGAGGCACACCATGATTTTGTCGCCGTCTTCAATCATATTGAATTCATGAATCGCACGACCCACTTCTCTCCGAATCTTCTTCTGGAGCTTATTGAATTGGGTTTTGTCTTTTTTGGCGATTTGATTGCTCATGGGGTACAGCCTTGATTAGAGAATGCTGGGCGTTTTTACCTGATCTGAGGTCGGTTGTAAACCAATCTAATTTCGCAGCTTCGTTATAACCAACCGATCCAAGGTAAAAAGCAAAGATAAACTACTATTAGAGAGTACCATGACTGATATGGAGTTGTTCTTGTGATTCGCATGGCCCTTTTCTCAGCCCTATTTTCTTGCACAATGTTGTTATCTAATGCCGCGGTTCAAAACTCGGATGATTTTGGCCTGACAAGTAAAGGGGATTTAACCGTTTCCTTAATAGAAGCCAATAAAAACAAGAAAAACAAAGAGCTACAGAAAAGAGCCGAGAAAGTACTAGAGCCAATCATTCAGCTTAAAGAATCCATAGAGGCTCAGATTCCTGAAAAGGAACTCAATACCATTAAGCGTGTTGCCTTCAAAGTGATGCTAATCGCCAGAAAGTATCTGTAGCGGTAAACCTTCCAACCCTCATCAGCGCGCCTATCGAAGGCAATTATCAGCCAAAGCGCCCGCCCAGCATTTGGGTTAACCAATCTTTACAAAAATTCAATTAAGTACCCTCTCCATTGGCTCTAAAATGACCGCCAATTCAGGCTGTTGTGCGCTTTTTAACCAATAAAACCAAGAGCATCGGCCCAAAAAATAACAATATTTTCAGCATATTAGTGATCTAATTTGAGGGTGCTTCGATGAGAGAGTATGACCGTCGCCGTTTTCGTTCACTTTTAGCAACTGGGGCAGC
>JAKSAW010000205.1 GCA_022361455.1 Pseudomonadales bacterium
ACAACAATGGTGATTATAGAGCCACCGTTCCTGGAAGTTACGCCGGCCCAGTCTTAATTGAAATAACAGCTAACACCAGTGGTACTACTCTAATGACCTGCGATAGCTCTGCTGGTTGCGGGTCCTTTGCTTCTGTGTCTGGTTTAACAACTGAATTGGATACTAACCTGAATAGCGTCATCGATTTCGGTGAACAGTTTCCGCTCGATGATGATTTTCTTTTGAGAGCAATTATTCCAAATGCTGGTGCCAACCAATCAAGCGTCGAAATCGACGTAACTTTCTTAACCCACCTTGCAGCGGCTTATGCTGAAAGCTTTCCTCAAGGTTTTGATGACTTGAGTGCAGAGCTCGCTATCACCCAAGTCGCTAGTATATTTTCTATCGATGCAAATTTGCTGACTTTAGATGTACCCAGCATTAATGAAATTAGTGCTTTTAGTGCTGCCAGCGACAGCGAAAAGCTCTATGCACTTATTTCATCTAGCGTCGCGAACTTCGCTGAGAATGATAACCTATCCAATATTCTTAGCTCTCTTGCGCTAAGCTTTGCACAAAATAACGGTCAACTTCTTAATCATAGTAGCGATTCATCTTCAGTTACCATCAGCCGATTACTGTCCGCCGCTAACGATAATTTAAATCAACTTACATCTGACCCAACGCTAAGCGCAGAGAATATTGCGAGCCAGATTTCATCGCTGAAATCCTTAGTAGAGTCAAACCCACTGGATTCTTTTTCAAATGGCCAACCCTCCTCCACTGCGGGAAGCTCCGAACTGGAAAAAGTAGAAGCCTTTATCGCAGATTTACAACAATGGGAAGGTCGCGTTTCACTATTAGCTCCTTTAGCTGGTACACCTCAACAAGAGTTTCAAAAAGCAAGTAGCTTCGCCACTGCCAATGGACAAATGCTGCAAGCGTTTGCATTAGCAAGTCAGCATAGCGCTATTGTCGCTGTTCCTGACTTAGCCTTAGACGCTGCTTGCGCAAGCATTACAAATATTTTTACTAGGGCCTTCTGCCAAGGACTAATCGCCAACTATTCCATAGAAGAGATTTGTGAAACAGCCCTTAATCTAACGTTCTTCGGAACAAGTCTATGCGGTTTTCTCAACGACCTAACCATTCCAGTTGGCAATGGTTTATGGGCAAACTATGCATTGTATGATGGTACTGCAAGAATTTTCGGCGAGCTTGAGGGTGTAGCTATTGATGTTACTTTTTACGATAGTGTTCGCGCAGGCAAAAACATTTCATTCACAATCGACGGTAGTTTGAGCAATGAGGATGGTGAAGTTGAATTTGCAGAGGCGTCCTTGGTGTTTGGCTTTGCACAAGTATTAACAGGAAGCAGCTTAACGTTACCTGACACAATTGCACTTGATGGTGACGTTTCGCTTTCTATCTCTGCTGAGAATGGAGAGTATGATTTTTATGGCAACATCTTATTCGAAAGTGCTATTGAAGATATTTTAGGAGAAGGCCAAACCGGATATTTAGGTATCCCCTACAGCGGCACATTATCCGGGGAGTTCACTGGTGGAGAGAATGCTGAAAGCGCGAACGCTACGCTTATTTTTGGTAATCAAGGGTCTCCTCAAATTATATCGACCAGCGCGCTATCAACGCTAGATTTTTCACTTGATGCAGTTTTGGGGTTTGAATTTGATCATGAAGATCTAGAGCAGGATCAGCTGCCGAACAGTTTCTCGCTACGCTGGGAAAATCAACGCTTACTATTCACCCACAACAACGATCAAGTTGTTATCAACAACCAAGACGCAGTAGAAATGACATTCAGTTCAATTCCAAGCGACGGCATGGTTGATTTAACAACTGATAACATTAGTGGTGCCATTACTGTCAATGGCACCCAATATGCTGATATTTCAACGCAGGATCGATCGCTAGTGGTGACTCTTCCCAACAATACGCAAGTCGTTCTTTATCAATAGTTACGATAGTTCAGCTAACAACGCTTATCTGACTCAAAAAAAAGAGCAAGGCCCTGGTTGACCCTGCTCTTTTTTTTAACGCTTATATATCGCTGACTATGCGAAGTACATTAGCAACCAATCAGATATTAATGCTGGCTTATCCTCGCCCTTTATTTCCACAGTCATTTCCACATTAAATAAGTATTGACCTGGTTTCTTTTCAGTAAGCTCTTTTAGCGTGGCTACCGCCCTGACTTCGGAATCAACTTTTACCGGCGCCAAAAAGCGGATTTTATCAAACCCATAGTTCATGCCCATCTTGAGACCTTCTGGCACAATCATATCTGCCATAGTGGTTTGAAAATAAGGTAGTAACGACAGGGTTAAAAATCCATGAGCGATGGTTGTACCGAACGGTGTATGCTTGGCTTTGTCAGGGTCAACATGGATAAATTGATGATCAAGGGTTGTGTCCGCAAATGCGTTAATTCTTTCTTGGTTAATAGCAAACCAATCAGAAGCCCCCAGTGATTTACCTACATAACTTTCTAAGTCACTCTTTGCAACGATTTTCATTGTTTCCCTCGCTTCACCAACTATATCGCTTACAAAAGCAAGCCATGGTGAATAGTTGTATTTTTAGACTAATCTCCCAGCCTTTCTGTGGGCCAAGATGGCAAGCATTATACAGGAAAACGAATTGTTTGAAGGATACAGAGGGAAGACAAGCAAATGCCGTTAAAACAAGTTACAGATTTGTATTTAGCGGCACTATTAGCTGAGATGCTTGGTCTTATGCCACTAGAAAAGTTTTTCTAATTGTTTTTCAATCACACTCCAGGGAATAAATATGGGCTTTTTGGACACTGTAAGCGTGCAGTTTTTGCCATTCATCTCGTAGGTAATATAAAAGCCTCTGCCTTTGGCAAAGCCTTTTTTCTTATCCCCTTTAAACTCCACACTAAACTTCTCAGCCAGTACGTGTAGCTTTTCAATGGCTTCTTCAACGGGGATCGGCAATTCGCCCGTAATGGATCTCGACATAATAAAACTAAGCTCTGGTAATTTTCTAAAAAGCAATATTTGAAAGATTCAATGGCTGCAGATTGTAACACGAATCCGCCCTGTATTTGAGCATCGCCAGTTAAGATTGCGTTATAGATTTAATATTTTGTGAGCATTCTCACTGGTAGTTGCTACCAAGTCAGAAATCGATATATTCACATGCTGGCTAATTGTTTCAGCAATGTTAGGCAACCGCACCGGACTGTTTGGTTCATCTCGAGCAAAACTAGGCGGTATATCCGGAGCATCTGTCTCCAACACGAAGCTACTGAGAGGCAGTTCACGAATTATGCGATGTAGCTTCTTTGCTCGATCATAAGTGGCACCACCACCGATGCCCAGCTTAAAGCCGAAATCTACATAGCGCTTGGCCTGCTCAAGGCTCCCTGAAAACGCATGAATGATTCCACCATTTTGAAATCCGTTATCCTTAAGCAGCTTAAGGCACTGATCATGAGCTTTACGGCAGTGGATCAAGACAGCCAGATTCAGATCTTTTGCCACTAGCACTTGGGATTTAAACAGTGCCATTTGATCTGATTCACGGGGATTTTCAATAAAAAAATCCAGCCCGATCTCACCGACAGCCACCGCATTGTGCTTATCACAATACTCCCCCAAGCGCCGCAACTGGCCCTCTCTATGCTCTGACATAAAACACGGATGTAACCCAAATGAGGGGTACAAAACACCCGGATATTGCTGGCAAACTTGGGCCAGATTATCCCAAGCGTTGGCAGTCACCCCAGGAACAACAATCTTGGTTACACCTGCTTGTTGGCACTGCTCAAGAATCACAGCTCGATCGGCATCGAATAATGGAAAGTCCAGGTGGCAGTGGGTATCAACTAAGGCATCAATTACGGTATCCACGCTCATAGCTTGCCTTTTCCTAGCTTGCTTTTGTAGTCTCAAGTAGAGTCATACGACAGTATAAGTGGTGCTGTGATCCCAAAAAACAGTGACTTTTTCCGGGATATCAATACAATTTGATGACTATTATAAAGGGGTCATCTATTTCCGTCTGCCCTATATTACTTAGCTTTACTCCAATGACAGAACAAAATAAAGACAACTTACTGTTTCTTTCCGCTCTGAAAGAAGCCGTTAGACAATACCCACATTATTTTTATATTACGGGTGAACTGAACCAGATTGATTCCATGTGGGATCTTCAGCCTCAATTCAGTACGCTAGAAAGCCTATTACTTGAAGACGAACCTACTCAGCAATTTGTTATCGCGGTATGGTCTTTCTTCAAACCAATAGCCTTGGGCGAATCTAATTTTGCCGATATGACGAGAAAACTGCACCCCTGGCAAAGATCTATCCTCTCCCAGCTAATGCTTTATGATCCATTGAATGAAGCACCAGCACCTGAAGAGGATGTTGAATTAAGCACCCAGTAGCAGCTTCTCACACCGCTTCATTCAGGCATAAACGGCGGGTCGAGGTCGACTTTTTCATCCTGCCCTTTGCTCAATTTGAGCTCTTCTAAGGATCGTTTAGCAGCTTCGGCATGTTCGTGCTCTTCTTCCGCAAAGAGATGAGCATACTTGCGAATATCTTCGTCGCTAGCCTGAAGTGAAATGCTGCGATAAAACGCCTCTGCTTTTAACTCAACTTTATAAACCGCTTCGAGAGCTTCTTTTGGTGACATCAGATAATGGGCGCTTTCATAGCTGATATTTTCTGGTGCTTCTAGATCAGGCCATTGATATTCCCAAGGCTTTAGGCTGGGTAAATCATGATCCTTACAAATATCCTCCACTTCATTAACATGTTCGACACTATAGCGAGCAAGTTCTAGAAACAACTCGTGTAAAGCGTCGTTATTGTGAACTTTCATCATGGCTGCCAGCTCATAGAAGCGCTCTGCCGCTTCCCTCTCCAACGTGGCACTATGAGCCAGAAATACCCCTAGGTCTTCATAAGGTTTCGCCTTCATAATTCAAACCCCTTGCGTAAATTTGAATCTTGCGGTGGTTGATGTGGCATTGGCCAAACATCTCTTGGGTTGCGATAGAAAACACCTTTGCTAAAACCGTCCTCACGCTGCAAAAACGTCGCAGCTTCAGTGGGATCTGCGGTAACCACCTCTTCATCGTGTACCCGCTCTTTCCATTCTGATTGCTCAGGGCAATAAGTAATGCACTGGCTCAGCACATGAACAAAAGCAAAGCCAGGATGTTCAATCGCCTCATAAATCATTTTCGCTAAGCCATTAGGATCTCCTGAGTGTCCCCGTGCAATAAAGCTAGCACCAGAGGCCAAAGCGATACTGCAAGGCTGAAACGGGCGAACCTCTGGGCCATGGGGTGTGAGCTTACTATGATCCCAAAGTTCAGGGGTGGTGGGCGACGCCTGACCTTTGGTCATACCATAAACTTCATTGTCCATTGCGATATAAACGATATCGACATTGCGACGACAGGCATGGAGAAAATGATTACCACCAATGGAAAAACCATCACCATCTCCCCCCATGGCAATCACATTGAGTTTTGGCCTTGCTACCTTAATTCCGGTTGCCACTGGCAATGCTCTACCGTGTACGCCATGAAACCCATAAGCATTGGCATAGGCAGGTAAACGAGCGGAACAGCCAATACCTGAAACTAGCACACAGTCTTCTGGCTGTTGATCCAAGACCGACAACGCCTTCGTAATCGCGTTCAACACACTGTAGTGACCACAACCAGGACACCATATGGGTTTTACGCCAGATTTATACGCCTTAGGCTTCATGGTTGCTCACCTCCATCTAATTGCTCTTGCCTTGCCAATTGTTGTTCTACCGCCTTCGCTATTTGCTGAGGCGTGATTAGGGTTGGCCCGGCTTGGGCTAAAGTGGAAAAGGTATCGCCAGGAATGCCTTGAGCACGCAAATAGTGGCCAAATTGTCCTTGGTGATTTTGTTCCACCACTAACACAGTCGCTGCTTTAGTCATTAACTCTGTTAAGGGCTCGATTGGCAACGGCGCTAGCTGCCGCAGACTCACCACTCGCATTGCAACGCCCTTTTCTCGCAATAGTTGCTGTGCTTCCATCGCACTGCCATGTAGTGATCCCCAACAAAGCACCACATGCTCAGAGTCTCCCTCTGATTCAATACCAAAGCTGCCAAAGTCATATTGCTCTAATTTTCGCAGGCGTTTATCCAACTGCTTTTGATGCTCACTCATTTTTGGAGAAGGTATGGCACCTTCGGAATGCTCAAGTCCATCCGCCGTATACATACCACCAACAGCTCCGGGTATTGCCATAGGTGACACCCCAGAATCCGTATCGAGGTAGCGAGCATAGCCTTCGGGAGCGTCATGAACTTGATTTTGCAGATCAGCCTTGTAAGGTGCCTCGGGCAAAGTGTCGATTACTTGCATAGACTGGCCAATAAACTGATCCGAAAGCACAATCACTAGCGTTTGCAAATCAGTCGCTAAGGAAACTGCCCAGGCCATTGTTGCAAAACAATCTTCCACGGATAGAGCACTGACAACGATATGGGGTGCATCACCATGCATTCCATATAGCGCGAGATTGAGATCACTCTGTTCGCTTTTGGTAGGAATACCTGTAGAGGGACCACCCCGCATGACATTCAAAATAACTGTTGGCGTTTCACTAGCTACCGCTAACCCCATTGCCTCACTCATCAACGACAATCCTGGACCGGATGTCGCTGTCATGGAAGGTACGCCAGCAAAGCCTGCACCAACAATCATATTAACTGCTGCCAGCTCATCCTCAGCCTGAACTAAATGGCCATCAACGGTTTCGATATTATTGGCTATCCACTCCAAACAATCAGACGCTGGAGTGATGGGATAGGCGGCAACGAATTTGACACCTGCTTCAAGTGCACCCAAGCCAGCTAATTGATTACCTGTGGCAATCCATCTGCCCCGTCCATCAGACTGCGTTAATTTCGGTAACAGATCGGGGAAAGACGGGGCATCAAATAGCGACTGGCCTGCCTCCATTGCCGCCACACTCACCGCTTGGATAGTCTCGTCAAATTCTGCCAGCCGACCTCTGCTTAAA
>JAKSAW010000835.1 GCA_022361455.1 Pseudomonadales bacterium
CCGATCAATCAACGCTTCCAGTTTGTCGGGATTGAACAGAAATTCGTCGGTGTGATCCAGCAAGAATTCCAAATAGAACAGCCGAAAGTCCACACGGGGCTCAACTTCTAAGGCATTGCCGGCCAAAACCATTGCCTCTTCCAAGGGTTCGGTCTGGACCAGGACCATGGCGGCGTTGTGCCCTTGAAGGCCGGGTTCATCGATGTGTTCGTCGGCTTTTACAGCGGCCTGATCCGGGTTGGTTGCGACCCATCGTGCCAACGCGTCCAAATTTTCTTGCCCGAGTTCGTTCTGTTGCGGTAAGAGCAGGGCGAGGAGGGCCAACGCCGCGATAGTCCCGGCTAAAGAGATCGGGATCCAAGGAATATGACGCTTTTGCGGAAGTTTCCCGGCGAGACGGGTTCGGTAGGCCTGCATTTCATCTTCGCCCACCTCTATGTGGGAATAAACTGATTTCAGGTTGTCTGCCATACGGCCACCTCCCGATCTAAACGAACTTTCCGGCGGGCCCGATCCAAATGACTCTTCACCGTGCCCTGACTACAGTTTAACACTCCGGCGATCTCCATTGCCGACCAGTCTTCCACATAGGTCAGGTGAAAGGCGATACGCTGCGGCCCGGACAAGCGGGACATTGCACGGTGAACAGCCGCCAACTTCTCCCGCCGCTCCCAATCAGTGGAACTGCCTTCCAGGTTTTCGTCGAGCGCCGTCACCGGCTTAACCCGCTTGATATAGGCGATACAGCGATTCAAAGCGAGACGATACAGCCATGTTTTGAAGTCGGATGCGTACCGAAACTTCCCGATGTCCTTAAAGCAATGAAGGAAGATCTCCTGATAGAGATCTTCCCGATCGTAAAGGTCATGGGTGAAGCGGCAAACGACCGACATCAATTGTCGGTCGCAGCCCTTAAGCAATTCGATGAAGGCCGCGTGGTCACCCTTCGCGGCCCGTTTGATAAGAAAGGTTTCACTTGATGAATTCAATATGGATTTTACCTTTGTGTGTATCCAGTCTGA
>JAKSAW010000277.1 GCA_022361455.1 Pseudomonadales bacterium
AAACGATGAAATTAAAAAAGCTCGAGTTGTTTATAAAGACCTGAAAAAGTCAGTTGAAAGCCTTAGCGATACACTCACCGTCAATGGTGAAGTTGATCTCAAAGCAACAGCTGCAACCAGCGAAAAGGTAGTTAAAAGCGTATTGAAAAACCCAGACGCAATGGTTTGGGTTATGAAGTTAAAACACAAGACCAACGATATTTATCAACACGCCATGAACTGCTCTGTATGGGCAGCGGTACTTGGCAAAGAGATTGGCTTGAAAGAGACTCGCTTAGAGCATCTGGTTACCGGTGTGTTGCTAAGCAAAATTGGCTTGATGATGTTGCGAGACGAAATGGCTGGCATACCATTTTACGAATTTCAGCTAACTACTAATTACTTTCGCCATATTGATTTCGCCACCAACTTACTGGCCACTCAAAATAAGCTACCCCAGCCAGTGGTTGATACCATTAAGCATCATGAAGAGCGTTACGATGGCAGCGGTTTCCCCGAAGAACTAGAAGGTGATCAAATTCCTTTGTTTGCTCAAATAGCCGGGGTGATAGATACCTACGAATCTATGCTGAATCCACTATTTCGTGAAGTACCTCTATCACCTAGCGAAGCGATATCGGAACTTTATGGCATGCGTGGTCATGAGTTCGATAACAAATTAGTAGAAAGCTTTATTCAAGTATTAGGAATATTTCCTCCGGGAACACTGGTGGAGTTAAATACTGGCGAACTTGGCATTGTTACCAGTGCGGACCGAGATAATCGCTTGCAGCCGCAAGTCTTAGTAGTGACCAACGCAAATAAAGAACCTAAGCGAAGACCTACCACATTAGATATCCAAGGAATTAACACTAACCAAGATTTAAAAGGTAACCAAGGCCACCATATCGAAATTCACAAAAGCTACCCTGCTGGCAGCTATGGAATCTGGCCTCATCACTTTAAGTATCAGCAAGATTCAGTGATGGAAAAGCTTTTTGGCTAAGTAAATTTTAGGCAAAAAAAAGGGCACCGAAGGTGCCCATCCACAAGGAGTTGAAGTGGTTTAAATGGGTAAAATGAAAATCGTTAATTCAAATTATGCGGCTTGCGCATCGTCATAAGAAATTTCTTGTAAACCTTTAACACCACTCTTTCTATTTGCCTCAGTGGCCAGCACTAGCTCTTCAGCTGTTGCAAACTTCTCGTCCCATTCAAGCACCTTTGGCGTCATAAGCTTGTGCCAAAGTGGTGGGATCAATGCGATCGCAATAGTTGCTAAGTAACCGTTTAACATCATTGGTGCATCTGGGTATGGACGAAGCTCGTGGTAAGGCACTTCACCTTGTGCATGGTGATGAGAGTGACGAGTTAGGTTAAACATGGTCCAAGAACTTAAACGCTTGTTGGTATTCCAAGAGTGGCGTGGTTGTACTGGAGTTTCAGGGTTACGCACCATGCCATAGTGTTC
>JAKSAW010000836.1 GCA_022361455.1 Pseudomonadales bacterium
AAATCTTGATTCTCTTGTTCCTGTTGGTCAGTTCCAGAGGCGGTAGGCTCGTCGAAAGCAAGGTTGGCAGCAGCCTGGGAAACTGTTTCTTGATTAAAATCCTGTTCATTGCCTGCCTCAGCTATAGCTAAAACAGGTGCCGCTGGCTTTGGCTGCAATACTGGAGAGTTGCTGACATTGCCACTAACTAGCGATGGTGGCGGTGGGGGTATGACTGGTAATACAGGTACTTGACCTATTGGCTGACTAGTAGCGGCGACTCCTGGTTGAGCGGTTTCAGGCTGACTCATGATGGATGCACTTAACCAAACACCTAATCCAGCGCTTAAACCACAAATAGCGGCTAACCCTATGGCTCCTGCTATTTTTTCCTTGGGAAGCTTTTTCCACCAGGCTCTAACATCAACATCAACCAATTGTTGCTTGCCTAGCACCTCTTCCGCTGCACTTTTTAAAATATCGGGAGATACGACTCGCTGACTTTTGCTGTAGGCTCCCAACATGGCTCTGTCGCATACAAGGTTTATTATCCGCGGGATACCTTTGGTGATTTGATAAAGCGTTTTAAGGGTCTTTTTAGGAAAAATTGCTCTAGGATCTACAGCGCCAGCCACGGCTAAGCGATGCATAACATAAGGTTCGACTTCTTCTAACTTTAGGGCATCTAAATGGAATCTTGCTGTAACCCTTTGCGCTAGCTGACGTAGCTCTTTTTGCTGAAACATCTCCTGCAATTCTGGCTGACCTAGAAGGACGATTTGCAAAAGCTTCTTTTCGTGGGTTTCTAAATTCGTTAAGAGCCGCAGTTGTTCAAGTACTTCTGGCGCTAAATTTTGCGCCTCATCAATGATTAGAACTGTATGACGACCTTTCGAATGAGAATTTAACAAACGCTCATTAATAAAATCTACATAGTCCTTAATCGTCATACTATCGCCGATATAGCCGATAGACAACTCATCGCATATGGTCGCTAACAATTCATCGGAACTAAGCTTTGGATTTAGTATGAATGCGACATCAGTGTCTTCTGGGATTTGCTCAAGAAAGCAACGGCAGATAGTTGTTTTTCCGGTACCTACCTCACCGGTTAACAACACAAAACCGCCTTCTCGACCGACACCATAAACCAAATGAGCAAGCGCCTCATTGTGCTGCTTGCTCATGTATAAATAGTGCGGATTAGGCGCTATTGAAAATGGAGTTTCTTTTAGGCCAAAAAAGGATTCGTACATTAAGTTTTAAGCACTAATTTTTCAGGACAATCTTGGCGCTAACCAAACCAGGTTGTTTTTCAGCATCCAATGAAATACTTGAAACAGCGATGCCACGCTTTGATTCTAAGAAATGGAGCCACTTAACCATATTGTTGAAAGAAGTATCTTCTAACCAGATTCGTAGCTTATCTTTACCTTCGGGTTCTGATCTCTGTAAGGTGATTTGATACCGATTAGCAGCTTGGTTGACTGAACCTAGTAAATTCTTGTTTCCGCCACGAGACGCGCCTTGACTGGACTTAGCTGCGTTTTTCGCCGCCTCTTCGTTAGCCTGCATCCAACTTAATAATGATTGCTTGGCCTCAAGTTTTTTAGTGGCCGCTGCAACAGCGTTTTGCGCTGGGAACATCGCCACTAAGTAAATAACGGCAATCAATATCACAACGCCCATCAGCATAATTAGATTTTGTTCGCGGCGCTGTAAGCCATAAAAAGCTCGTTTTACTTCTCTGACTTTATCGCTCAAGGCGCCGAGTGCATTTGAATCAGCCATTAACTCGCGCTCCTTATATTAACTCTTGCTTTTAGCTTGTCGCCGTCTTGACTGGCTCTCGCTATTTCCACAGTTAGAGACTGCGCTTCTAACCTAGCTTTTAAATCATCTAGATCGCCATAGCCACCCGCGATGAAATCAATTTTAAGGTCACCCTGGTTTTGATCGAACATCATTCTTATGGGGCTTAATCTTGGCGAACCCGCACCGCGATTCATTTCATTCAGCTTTTCACCCACCAAGGTGAGTAACGTTAGAAAGCCTTGTCCACCACCGGTTTTTTGTGCCGCTTCTAGCTTTTTCTTCATGCGGCGTTTGATATCGGTGACATTCTTATCCCGCGGGAAGTATTTCTTGTAAAGGGCTTTAGCTTCTTGATCTACCTGTGCTGTGCGCGTATCAATTTTCCAGGCTTGGGTGTATTGAAATCCTACGAAGAAGATCACAAAGATAGAAGCCAACACAGCCATTGGCTTCCACTTAATTAACGAAGGTCTACGTTCGGACGTAGGTTTAAAATCACCTTGGAGTAAATTGATAATACCTTGGCTCTGATTGCCTTGAGTAGCCTCACATAAGTATAGAAAGCTAGTTTGATCGCAATGCTCAATATCAAACTCAGCTTCTACATCAACCAAGTGACTGGTGAACTGCGTTTTCAGCCAGTTCTCCAAATTTTCTGACACTTGATCATTACTCACCACGACTTTGATAGCTTCAGGTGGGGCAATGTCTTCAACAAAGAGGGAATTAAGTAGCACTGGCAGTGCATCCAACTCAATGGTAAGTGCATCCTGGGTACCCACGCGAACCATTAAATCTCTGCCATTGGTGAGAAAGTGCCATACCCCCTCTTCCGCTGGCAAACAATCCATATCCGCTAAGACTTCTTTAGGTGGCAATCCAATATTCGTCAGATGCGCAGTGAGCTGTTCTATATAGCGCTTTTGGCAAAGTACCACCGGCAGATCACCGTCTTTGTGACGGGCACCCATGGCAATATGTAAGGTTTCTATATCTTCAGCGACTAGGTCTTCCAACATGAATGGCAAAGCCTGAGCCACGTGTTTGGCCTGCTTTGAAGGTATATTGACCTTCATAGCGACTAGATTGACACCTGAGAGAAGCACAGTAGTCGGCAGATCATAGAAATCGCCACGATTTTCCTCTAACCAATCCAGCAAGGCTTCAGCCGTACCATGAAGCACTTCTGATTCGCCACTGCGGTTGAAATAGGCTGCTGTCAGGGTCTCATCATAGATCGGGTTGTCATCCGGATTGATTTCACCGTCTTCATCCACCGCTGGTGGGGTAAACCAAGCTGATTCGTTATCCAACTTGAGGAAAAGTGCTTCTTTCACAAACTAACCCTATTCTAGGAAATTCGTTATTTTTCTTTAGTTTAGACGCTACTGAAGGGATCTACCTGTTTCCGATAGATAACTTTGACGTCAATATTACTATCTTGCTCACTATTTCGATAGAGAACAGATCTCACCTTAACGGTTTTACCGTTCATAACCGACTTAGCACTGAGCTCAAAGAACTCTGAACTGATACCGTAAGCAATGGGAAAATCGTTCTCTGCAGTTTTACAATCATCATCTGTCTTAAAAACGGTCAGATCTTTAAGATCTTCATAGGTCGTTCTGGGTTCACCGCCGACAATGCTACTAACATCCAAGCAATCAAAGCTATTCAGCACTTCCGAGGGTGCCGCTTGTAGGTTTATCGCTGAAGTGGGAGGCAAGACTGCAACAAAAGGGGCCAATATCTCTACCTCTTCTGGGGTTAACGCCGGAATTAGTAATAGCTCACTAAGGTCCACCAATAATCTGTTCCCTGCTCGACGGGGCAGCTCTTCAAGCATATATTCAGATTCTTCTTTGCCGTCTGGAAAAGTTGGCGTGCTGTCATCATCCATCAGATCAACCAATTGATCGACCACCTCCTGAGCAGGCGTTTCTTTTGGTATTTTTAGTTCTGCTAATAGCTTTAGCAAGGCGGACTTAACTTTAGCCTTTTTATCTGGGTCGGTTTCCATTAACCAGTTCAGGTTAAAACGACCTTGTAGATCGCTTAATTGGCCCTCAATCGTACCGCCATCAACGGCTTGGGATAGAGGCATACCCCAGTCTTCTTGGGCATGATCTTTTAACGAGTTTTTGTTTTTTTCTTTATCCTTTTTAAGATCACGACGCAGCGCAAATTTGGCAATTTCCTCGGCGCCATACACATATTCGATAGCCTGTGCTTTATCGAACAAAGAACCACTACGTAAAATATCAACTCGTTGCCGATAGGTAATTTCGGTAGCCATATAGGCACCAATTGCAAAAAGCAGCATCACTGTAATA
>JAKSAW010000601.1 GCA_022361455.1 Pseudomonadales bacterium
GTTTCGTGAAGTTCTTTGGCTTGATTGTATTCTCCCAGGCGGGTGTACACTGAGGCCAAGTTGCCACAACATGTTGCTACATCGGCATGATTTTCACCGAAAATTTTTTTCCTAATCATCAGTGCTTTTTCGTGAAGTTCTTTGGCTTGATTGTATTCTCCCAGGCGGGTGTACACTAAGGCCAAGTTGTTAAAACATGTTGCTACATCGGCATGATTTTCACCAAAAATGTTTTTTAGGATCAACAGTGCTTTTTGGTGAAGTTCTCTGGCTTGATTGTATCTTCCATTGCATCTGTATACTGCACCACTCATGTTGAAAATCCTCGCTTTACGAGTTAACGCACCTGAAATAGTTTCGTCTATATTCTCCAATAGGTTGCATGCTAAATCGACCAAATCTTTCGCAAAGAAGACACAGGAATTTTTTCGAAAGTCATCGGCGAGAGTACATAGCCAATTAATAAATATATCCAAATCTAAAAATGGCGTAAACCTTTCTTTAAAAGATCTTTGATCCGAACTGAACTCTGACGTCATTAACTTAAGTAAAGTTTCACAGTGGGGCATCATTTTTTTAAAAAACGCATTACTCTTGTTATTTTCTTCAAGTTGGGACTGGAAAATCTTAAGTGCTTTTGCAATGTTGTGGTCGGTCTCCCATGATTTTAGATTAAACATTTCATTTTGTTTCAATGCTTCATGAACACTTTTATGCAGGCGCAAATACGTTTTTTGTTTATTGCCTTCCTCGAAATAAACAAGAAGTAAAGAACATCTTACAATCTTTGATTTCAGTAACTCCTCTGGTTGGTCCTTCACTTTGACTTTGACGAACTGCAAAACAGCTTCGAGTGGGAGATCGTCGTTAGCGCAGAGCGAAAGAAAGGAGAATGTCTCACGAAGAACCTCGTCCGCTTCAACAGCTCTCTGGATGGCCATTTCAACAGCGGTCGTTGTTGTTTTAGCATAGGCCGAACTTTCAGTCGCAAGGACGGTTTCAATCTCTTTTCGTTGGTCGTATGTTGATATGTCGTCGAGGTACGCTTTCCAGTTATAATGCAAAGACCCACTGTTCACAACAGTTTGCACGTAATAAGCAGCAGCAGCTAAGGCCAGTGGTTGAAAATCAAGACGTTCAGCGACGTATTCAGCTAGTTCTCGATCTGAAATTTGCGATACTGTTTCCAGCAATTCCACTGCCTCATCACGCATCATTCCTTTACTTAA
>JAKSAW010000838.1 GCA_022361455.1 Pseudomonadales bacterium
AGTTTGCTGGCCTTTGAGTTAGATTCTCAGCGCCGTGAGGATCATATCTATCCGACCTTTCTGTCCATGGACTATCGGCCCAAAGAACCCGGCGTTTTTGAAAACCGCTTCGGTGGGTTTTATGTGACCGGAAGTCTGGGCACCGGTCTGTTCAGTCATCCCCACGGGGAGAGCGTTTTCCAGAAACGGTTCAATGCTCTCTATGATATGGACCCTCTTAAACGCAAAAGCGATGTGGGCGATCCGGATGCCGTCTCTTATCTGTGGTCTCAGGCGGGACGGCTCATGGGTGATTCGCGGGTTATCGAAGCCTTTACCCTTTCCAACGAAACCTTGTCTCGCTATGGGAACGCCTCAATTTCCCGGCAACTCGCCCAGTCCTATCAAGTTTTGCGTCAGGACCTGGGCGCGCGTTTTATCAATGTGGGGTACGAATCTTGGGATGATCATGGCAACATCTATCTCGGGCACCGCAATAAAATGCGCCCGCTCGATTCCGCGCTCGCGGCCCTGCTGGATGACTTGAGTCTCACACCCGGCGTTGAAGAGGGGAGAAGCCTTTTAGACGAAACCTTGATTATCGTCGCGGGCGAGTTCGGACGAACGCCCGGACCGCTCAACGGCGATAAAGGGCGCGATCATTACGGCGCGGCCTTTGCCGGTCTGGTGGCCGGCGGCGGTATTCAGGGCGGTAGATTGATCGGTGCTACCGATGAAGGCGGAACCCAAATTACTGATATCGGGTGGCAGATGGATCGACCCATTTCCACTACCGACCTTTCGGCAACCGTGCTCAGTGCCATGGGGATCGATGCCGGTTCGGCAATTCTACCAATTGCACCGCTCGCGGGGATGGATTGTTACGATAGTGTCCCTCCTGGAGCGGGAATAACGTCTTGTATCGGAACAGTGGCGGGAAGAAAATGTTTGATCATTGCCAACAACCCCGCGGTGAAAGGCGGCACGTACTTTCCGCTTACCGTAAAGAAACATCTTCGCGCGCAGGAAATTGC
>JAKSAW010000758.1 GCA_022361455.1 Pseudomonadales bacterium
CAGGAAGCAGCGATAGGCGTCTTCCGGCGAGCAGACGATGGGCTCGCCGCGAACGTTGAAGCTGGTGTTGATGATGACCGGGCAGCCGGTCTTCTTCTCGAAGGCCTCGAGCAGCCGTCGATAGCGGCGGTGGCGCTCCTGGTCGATGGTTTGCACACGCGCGGAGTAGTCGACGTGCGTGATCGCCGGAACATCGGAACGAGGCACCTTGAGCTTCTCGATGCCTTCCAGATGCGCCGCGGCGCCGTTGACCTCGATCCGCCGGCTCTCGTTGACCGGAGCCACGAGCAGCATGTAGGGGCTGAGTTCGCCGGGCTTCAGTCCGAAGTATTCCGGCGCGTGCTCTTCCAGAACGGAAGGCGCGAAGGGTCGGAACGACTCGCGGAACTTGATCTTGAGATTCATGACCGACTGCATCTCGGTGCTGCGCGCATCGCCGATGATGCTGCGAGCGCCGAGCGCGCGGGGGCCGAACTCCATGCGGTCCTGGAACCAACCGACGACCTTCTCCGAAGCCAGCGCGCCGGCCACGTCTTCGCAGAGGGCCTCATCGCTGTCGTGCTTGGTGTAGACCGCGCCGATGCTATCGAGGTAGCTCGTGATCTGCGCTTCGTCGAAGCGCGGGCCGAGCAGCGATCCCTTCTGTAGATCCGCGGGCTTGGTGGTGCGCTCGTTGTCCAGAAGCTGATGCCAGATGAACAACGCGGCACCGAGCGCGCCCCCGGCGTCACCGGCCGCAGGCTGAATCCAGATGTTCTCGAACGGGCCCTCGCGCAGGATGCGACCGTTGCCGACGCAGTTGAGCGCAACGCCGCCGGCGAGACAGAGATTCTTCATACCCGTCTCGGCCTGAACGTGACGCGCCATGCGCAGCATGATCTCTTCGGTCACCAGTTGCACCGAGGCAGCCACGTCCATGTGATGTTGCGTCAGCGGAGACTCCGGCGCTCGCGGCGGCGCGCCGAACAGCCGATAGAACTTGCGCGACGTCATCCGCAGGCCTTGGCAATAGTTGAAATACGACAAGTCGAGGCGAAATGAACCGTCGTCTTTCAAATCCATCAGCCGCTCGAAAATCAAATCGGCATACTTCGGTTCTCCGTAAGGCGCCAATCCCATCAACTTGTATTCGCCGGAGTTCACACGAAAGCCGCAGTAGTATGTGAAGGCCGTGTAGAG
>JAKSAW010000762.1 GCA_022361455.1 Pseudomonadales bacterium
ATTAGCGAATCAACTTGCGCCAAAATAAAGGGGTTCTGATAGGCTTCGCGTCCCATCATCACGCCATCCACATAATTAAGATGCTCTTGGCAAGCTTCTAAGGTTTGAATGCCACCGTTGATAATAATCTCTAAATCGGGAAATTCACGCTTAAGCTGATAGACACGCTCATAGTTTAATGGGGGAATATCCCGGTTTTCCTTAGGGCTAAGTCCGCTAAGCCAGGCTTTGCGTGCATGCACAATAAAGGTATTTACGCCGGATGCTTTCACAGCTTCAACGAATCGCTGCAGGTCTTCATATTCGTCTTGATCGTCAATGCCTATTCGGCACTTTACCGTTACCGGGATGTTGCAAGCTTCCAGCATTGAGTGGGTGCAATCTGCTACCAGATTCGGATCTGCCATCAAACAGGCACCAAAACGACCGGATTGAACGCGATCACTGGGGCAACCAACATTCAAGTTAACTTCATCGTAACCATAGTCTTCGCTGATTTTGGCGCAGGTGGCTAGATCTTTGGGATCACTGCCCCCCAGTTGTATGGCCACTGGGTGCTCGCTGGCGTTGAACTTTAAGAAACGGTCCTTTTCACCATGAATAATGGCACCGGTGGTGACCATTTCGGTGTATAGCACAGCATGTTGGGTGAGCAGGCGGTGGAAATAGCGACAATGCCGATTCGTCCAGTCCAGCATCGGGGCGATGCAGAAGCGCCGATTAAGTGGTTTTGCTTGATTCATCGGCCGATTTTAGCAAATTGGCACCCACAAAAGCCATTGTGCAAAACGATCTATCGCGGTCGGTAATGGCCAGAGTTCTGTTAACTAAGAAATGCAAAACCCTAAGTAAATAAGCTAAAGAGGTGATTTCTTTTGGATGATGAGCCGATTCTACGTCTTTTTCGGCTCACTAAATATTGATATGAGCCGATTATGTGTAATAATCGGCTCATGACTTACAATTGGCAAAAAAACGATTGGCCGGATTTTCGGTACGATCTCACAACCATTCAAGATCAGCTGGATCAATTCGAGCAAAGAGCGTCACTGACTAGTGGGCAGTTCAATGCTTTGAATGAAAGAACTCGACATGAAGCCATTATCAACATGATGGTGACTGAAGCCGTTAAAACTTCCGCCATTGAAGGGGAGTATATTAGCCGCGCAGATGTCATGTCTTCTATTCGCAACCAGCTTGGGATGAATATCGAGCCCCAACAAGTCAAAGATCAGCGTGCAAAAGGTGTTGCGCGTTTAATGCTCACGGTACGTAACACCTTTGAAGATAGTCTAGATGAAGCCAGCCTGTTTTCCTGGCATCGAATGCTACTTGAAACAAACACTAGAATAACCATTGGGGCGTGGCGCACTCATGCAGAGCCCATGCAGGTTATTTCTGGCGCTCACTACGGTGAACCGACGATACATTTTGAAGCTCCGCCATCGAGCAGAGTGCCAGCGGAAATGAATCGATTTGTTCAATGGTTTAATAGCTGCGCGCCCAAACAAACCAATGCGATTGCCTCACCTTTATTGCGTTCAGCCATTGCACATCTCTATTTTGAGAGTATTCACCCTTTTGAAGATGGTAATGGCCGCCTTGGCCGTGCGATTTCTGAAAAAGCCTTAGCCCAAGGGTTTGGTCACCCGATACTGTTATCCTTATCCAATGCCATCGAAGCTAACAAAAAAGCTTATTACTCGGCATTAGAGCAAGCTCAGAAATCGAATGAAATCACGCAATGGATTAGTTACTTCGCCTCCATGGCGCTTGAAGCGCAACAGGATGCTGAAGCGCTTATTGATTTTATCATTAAGAAAGCTGCGTTCTTTGATCAATACCAACAGCACTTAGATGCACACCACTTAAAAGTGATTAATCGTATGTTGCAAGAAGGACCAAAAGGATTTGAAGGTGGTATGAGCGCGAAAAAGTACAGTGCCATTACAGGGGTTTCAAAGGCGACGGCCACTCGGCATTTGCAGTATTTGATGGGGATTAAAGCGTTGAAACAGGAGGGGCAGGGACGAGGCACTCGGTATCATTTGAATTTGTCGAGTTGAGCTTCAATCAAGTTGCTCTGACACTTTGATTTGTAAATGCCTAGCTCAGGCAAAATGAGCTCGGTATTCCTTTGGCTGAAATTTAGCTCGGCATAGGATATGATTTTGAATTAAGTTGCATGCCTGCCCAATGGCCGTGTAACTGGCTATTATTATTTTGGAAAACCGTTTAAGGTGAAAAGGATTTATGTCTTCAAATCGTTATCAACCGCCTGGTTCAGAGTTGATTGAAACAAGCACAGATGCGTCTCAGCCGGCAGAAGTCGCTGCCAAGCCGCTAACGAATAAAACTATCTATTCACTCAAAACCATTCATATCGCTAATTTTGTCGCTGGACCAATTGCCGCAGCTTACCCTGTTTTTGTTACCGCCAAACGCCTGGGAAACCTTATTGGTGCCGTTTTGTGTCTGCCAATATCTATCATCTTTGGTCTCATATGGGCTACAGCAGTCCCGTTAGCGCTCTCCAAAGCCAGTGGTATGTTTTTGCTAGTTATTGCGATTAGCTTTGTTCATGCTTTTATAGTGGAAAAAATTATAGGAAACCGCATGGACTATCACCTTGCTGGTGGTGGAAAGGTTGCAAGTTCCAGTGTCCTTTCTGCATTTATTTCGACCGGCGGTATTGTGTTGCTGCTGATGTTTATTG
>JAKSAW010000786.1 GCA_022361455.1 Pseudomonadales bacterium
TAATCGATTGTGGGTGCGCACAAATTCATAAGCAGCACGCTAAAGGCGACAGCATCTGGGTAGCCGCCCCAGGTGCGTATCACATAAATAAACAGGCCAATACCAGCACCATAAAATAGTTTGCCACGATTACTAGTGGCTGCAGAAACTGGGTCTGTGGCGATAAAGAACGCACCTAGCATAGTGCCGCCACTTAATAGATGAAACATGGCTCCAGGATAGGTGTCTGGATCTGATGCGCCGAACAGTAGTGAAAGCAGCGCTAACATCGCTAGCATGGATACCGGTATGTGCCAGGTAATAATGCGCCTAGCAATCAGATAGATGCCGCCTACTAAGAAGGCAACATTAACCCATTCCCAACCAATACCCGCTAAGGTTCCGTGTAGCACTGATGCATTGCTCAATGCTTCGAAATTGCCTTGATAGGTGCGATAGGTGTCCAGTGGTGTTGCCATGGTAAAGGCATCAACTGAGGAGCCTTGTACCGATGAGGCAAATATTGCTGAGAGACTATCGGTAACTGATAGCAACTGTGCGTTCTCAGTGCCTGCCGCAGGCAGCCAAGAGGTCATCTCTACTGGAAATGAAATGAGCAATAGCACATAGCCGATCATGGCTGGATTAAAGGGATTGGAGCCTAAACCGCCGTATAAATGTTTTGCTACGATAATTGAAAAGCTAACACCGACTAGCGTTAACCACCAAGGTGCCGTTGGAGGAATTGCCAATGCTAGCAAGAGAGCGGTGACTACGGCACTGTAATCTTTTAAGAAAAAAGTTACCGGTTTATTGCGTAACTTAAGTACCAATGCCTCTGAGCTTACTGCAACAATAATGGCCCAAATTACGTTAATAGAAGTGCCCCAACCAAAAAAGTAGGTGAGCGCTGCTAATCCAGGAAGCGTTGCCAACACAACTTGCAGCATTAACTGCCCGGTGTTTAATGGGCGATGCGTATGGGGAGAGGTGATATTTAACATTGCTTCAATTCCCTACGCTTTTTCGGTGGCCGCTTTGGCACTTTCGAGATTTGATTTGGCGGTGTCGAAAGCTGCTTTAGCATCAGCAAGGGAACCTTCGAGCTTGCTAGTGTCACCGCCTTTTTCCTGCAGCATTGCCATCGATTTTTCCAATTTCTGCAACTTCTTTTCTGCCGCATCGTAAGCGGTTTGCGCAGCCTTCACAGGATCTTCAGCAGCTTTTTGCTTTTGAATCTCTTCCCGTTGTTTTGCGCGGGCTTCTTTCATGGCTTTTTTAGAGGCATCTGATTTAGCTTTAGCTGCTTCTACTTTCGCGGTTAATTCAGCGACTAAATCCGCATTGGCTTGATCAGCTTCTTCTAACGCCTTCTTAGCAGCTTGCAGTGCTTCGAAGTCTTCAGTGGAGGTTTTCTTAATCTCCGCTAATGGATCGTTAGCGACTACTTGAGCTTTAGGTGCGTCACTAGCGGCTTCTTCTTTAGCACTTTCTTTCGCTGCTTTGCGTGCAGTCACAAAAGCCTCGTTTGCTTTATCAGCCTTTGTTTTTAATTGTTCGATCTTGTTAGCTAACGCTTCTAATTTGTCAGAGCCGTTGGCTTCAGCGGTTTTATAGGCTTTCTCTGCATCTTTCCAACGCTTAGTGGCGGAAGCTGCTGCAGACTTCAGTGCTGTAAGCGGATCTGCTTTTGCTTTATCCGCATCACCTGTCGGTGCAGCTTTTGGAGCCGCTTTGCCTGCTTTCTTCGCGGCCTGTTTTTTCGCCGCCGCTTCGGCTCTGGCCTTGCGTTTGGCTTCTTTTTCTTGTTCCTCTTTTTCTAGGCGTGCTTGGCGGAACTCGAAACGCTCACGGGCATGGTCAGACTTAGCATTTTGTTCGCTATTAACGCGGACTTGGCGCTTGGCATAGCGATAGTACTGAACCAGTGGGATATTGCTGGGGCAGACGAATGCGCAAGCGCCACATTCAATACAATCCATCAAGTTGTGAGCTTCCGCTTTTTCAAAATCTTGAGTTTTAGAAAACCAGTAAAGCTGCTGTGGTAGTAAAGACGCAGGGCAGGCTTGTTCGCAGCTGCCACAACGAATACAAGCTTGCTCGGTGCGTGGATCTGGGAGCTCTGATTTTGCCGGTGCCAATAAGCAGTTGGTAACTTTTACTACAGGCACTGATAAATCGTGGATAGCGAAACCCATCATCGGGCCGCCCATAATTAAACGATCCAATTTTTTGAAATTTGTATCACCGAAATCTAGTAGCGCTTCCACTGGTGTGCCAAGCAAAACTTCGTAGTTGCCTTTTTTACCAATGGTGTCGCCAGTGAGGGTGGTGATACGACTAACTAATGGCTCGCCATGATTTACTGCGCGGTTGATTGCATAAGCAGTTCCCACGTTTTGACAAACAACGCCAATGTTTGCAGGCAAACCGCCACTGGGTACTTCTTTCCCAGTTAGAATTTGAATTAACTGCTTTTCACCACCAGAAGGGTACTTAGTGGGTACTACAATCACCTCGATATTGGTGTTGGCTGTAGCCGCTTGCATCGCTTTAATGGCTTCGGGCTTGTTGTCTTCGATCCCGATTAAAGTTTCCTTGGGGTTCACCAACCATTGGATAATGCTAAGCCCAGCAACAATTTCTTCTGCGCGCTCTCGCATAATCACATCGTCTGCGGTGATATAAGGTTCGCACTCAACGGCATTTAAAATAAGTTGCTCAATATTGGCGTCGGGTGGCGGAGAAAGCTTAACGGCTGTGGGAAAACCTGCGCCGCCCATGCCGGTAATACCTGCATTGCGAATTAAATCTAACACCTGCGTCTTTTCAAGCTGGGCGTAATCTTCAACGCCTTGGCGCTCGATCCATTGATCGTTGCCATCGGATTCAATCACCACGCATAGGCCATCGATTTGCGATGGATGTTGCACTGCTCGCGGCTCAATGGCGACCACAGTGCCTGACGTCGATGCGTGAACCGGTGCGCTAACAAAGCCAGTGGCTTCAGCAATCACTTGGCCTTTTAAAACTTTATCGCCCACTTCCACTGCTGGCGCTGCGGGGCTACCAATGTGTTGTTGGATAGGAAGCACAACATGCTTTGGAATCGGGCCTGCTTGAATGGGCGATTGATTCGATTGCGACTTATTTTGTGGTGGATGAACGCCACCTGGAATATCCCAAATACGGCGGCTCATGCAATGTTCCTCACAGGAATAAGTTGGCCCGGTGTTGCGCCAATACCTTGGGGAGCTTCCCAGGTCCAATTTCGTTGTGTGGTAGGAACAGGAATAATATCGATGCAATCAACAGGGCAGGGATCAACACATAAATCACAACCGGTGCACTCAGAGGCAATTACCGTATGCATATGTTTAGCAGATCCCAAAATAGCGTCCATGGGGCAAGCCTGAGTGCACTTGGTACAACCAATACATTCGTCCTCACGAATCACAGCTACCACCGGTACATCAGAATGTTCGCCTTCCTCTGCATCTAGTGGAATAAAATCTTTGCCCATCAAATCGGCGATAGCGTGAATAGTGTCGTCGCCACCAGGGACACATTTATTTATTTCATCGGTATCGTTTGCGATTGACTCAGCATAGGGACGGCAGCCAGGGTGACCACATTGACCGCATTGGGTTTGTGGCAGTAATGCGTCGAGTTGATCAACAATGGGATCTTCATCAACGGCGAATTTAATCGCAGCAAATCCGAGTACCGCGCCAAACAGCAAAGCGAGGGCTACTAGGGACATGATGGCGCTAAGATTTTCCGAAAACAATTCCATATCGCCCCCTAAATCTTGATCAAACCGGAAAAGCCCATAAAGGCGAGTGACATTAAGCCGGCGGTAATCATGCCAATAGATGCGCCTTTAAAAGGCGTGGGCACGTCCGCAACCGCGATACGCTCGCGCATGGCGGCGAATAAAATGAGTACTAGAGAAAAGCCAACCGCAGCACCAAAGCCATAGAGCAAGGCTTCTAAGAAACTATCAATACCTTTTTTAACCGTCAGCAAGGCGACACCTAACACAGCACAGTTACTAGTGATTAGCGGCAGAAATATACCGAGTACGCGATACAGCAGGGGGCTGGTTTTCTTCACTACCATTTCAGTGAACTGCACGGTAACGGCGATCACCAATATAAATGAAATGGTTCGTAGGTATTCCACACCCAAAGGCTCAAGAATGTAATTGAAGGTGAGGTAACTGAGTACCGATGACAGTGTCAGTACAAACGTGGTGGCCAAGGACATGCCCATGGCAGTTTCTAATTTATTGGAAACACCCATAAAAGGGCATAACCCAAGAAACTGCACAAGCACGAAATTGTTCACCAAAATGGTACTGATCAATATGACCAAAAATTCTGGCATTCTTGAGAACCCTAGTGATTAACTACATTTAAAGACCAATTGGTCTTTAAATTATTTAGCCGGCAATTCTATCACAGCCCACCTGGGGAGCGACAAGGTTCTGGGGTTGTCGATGGTAACTAATCGTTAACCGAACTGAATAACCCCAGTTAACCTATGTTTAAAAGCGATACAGTTTGGCTCAATAACGCGATCTAACGGCCTATTTGATGCGCATTCCTGGCTGCGCGCCTGAATCTGGCGACAATAACCATATGTCCTTACCACCAGGTCCCGCTGCGGCCACCATGCCTTCGTACATGCCGAATTTCATCTTGCGTGGTGCTAAATTAGCCACCATTACCGTTAAACGGCCCACTAAATCTTCTGGCTGATAAGCCGACTTGATACCCGCAAAAACGTTGCGTGTTTCGCCCCCTAAATCCAAGGTGAGTTGTAGCAACTTATCGGCGCCTTTTACATGCTGTGCGTCAACGATTTTGGCGACGCGCAGATCTACCTTCACAAAATCATCAAAGCTGATCACATCTGCGATAGGCTCATCTGCCAATGGCCCAGTCGGTTTGGGTGCGTTTTCAGCAGCGGCTTCTTCTTTGGATTCTTCAACCATTTTTTCGATTTTCGCCATTTCGACTCGTTGCAGTAGAGCTTTAAACTTATTAATGCTGTGGCCTTGGAGAATGTTCGGCAAATCGCTCCATTGCAACGGCGCAACATTTAAGAAGTCGGCACTAGCAGCTGCAAGGTTTGGCAGTACTGGCTGCAGATACAAAATCAATATGCGATATAGGTTAATACCAAGGGAACAGACTTGCTGAACTTCATGTTCCTTGCCTTCTTGTTTTGCTAAAACCCAGGGCGCTTTTTCATCGATGTATTGGTTAGCAAGGTCTGCGAGCGCCATGACCTCCCGAGAGACTCGACTGAATTCACGGTTTTCATAGAGTTCAGCAATCTCATCGCCTTTAGCAATAAAGGTTTCAATGAGAGATTTATCTTCGATGTCATCCGCTAACTTGCCTTCGAAGCGCTTACTAATAAATCCTGCACAACGACTCGCAATGTTGACGAGTTTATTCACCAAATCCGAGTTAACTCTTTGCGCAAAGTCTTCAAGGTTTAAATCGATGTCATCGATTTTATTGCCTAGCTTAGCAGCAAAGTAATAGCGTAAATACTCAGGGTTTAAATGGCGTAAGTAGGTTTCTGCTTTGATAAAGGTACCACGCGATTTTGACATCTTGTTGCCATTAACCGTGACAAAACCATGGGAATAAATCGCAGTGGGTGTGCGGAATTCGGCACCCGTTAGCATGGCAGGCCAAAACAAACCGTGGAAATTAATAATGTCCTTGCCAATGAAATGATAAAGCTCGGTGGAACTGTCTTTACCCCAGTAATCATCGAAATTTAAGTCATCACGTCGATCACATAGCTTTTGGAAGCTGGCCATGTAACCAATCGGAGCATCCAACCAGACATAGAAATATTTACCGGGCTCATCGGGGATTTCAAAACCAAAGTATGGCGCCTCGCGGGAAATATCCCATTGCTGTAAACCAGCTTCTAACCATTCACCTAGTTTATTGGCAATGCCTTCCTGTAAGCGACCTGAGCGGGTCCATTCTTCCAGCATGCCTTGGAATTGTGGTAAATCAAAAAACAGTTGCGTGTTTTCTTTCTCAACTGGTTCTGCACCGGAAAGAGTGGACTTAGGATTTTTAAGCTCACTGGCGCTATAGGTGGCACCACACACTTCGCAGTTATCGCCGTATTGATCTTCGGCGCCACATTTGGGGCAGGTGCCCTTTACAAAGCGATCCGCCAAAAACATACCTTTTTCTGGATCGTATAATTGAGTGATTTCGCGGCTAACAATGTAGCCTTTGTCTTTATTGCGCTTGTAAATTAGGTTCGAGAACGCCCGGTTTTCTTCCGAATGGGTGGAGTAGTAATTATCAAACCCCACATTGAAACCGGCGAAATCGCGCTCGTGTTCTTCTTGCACCTGCGCGATCTGTTCTTCAGGCGTGCGGCCTAATTGCTCTGCTTTGAGCATAATGGCGGTGCCGTGAGCATCATCTGCGCAAACATAGGTGCAGTCATGACCACGCATTTTTTGAAAACGCACCCAAATATCCGTTTGGATGTACTCCAACATGTGGCCTAAATGAATCGGGCCGTTGGCGTAGGGTAAGGCGCTGGTTACCAAAATTTTGCGTGTTTCTGTGGTCATCGAGCTGAGTCTCTGTTACTGATTAAGTACGTTTAAAATCAAGGCGCTAAATATACCTATTGTGGCGTCTAGATGCATCCTTTCCTCTTCGAGTAAACTACGCGTTGTTGATATTTTTAGGAGTATATCCCCCATGGGAATCGAAAATGTGAAGCAAATTATTGCCGTTGCCTCTGGTAAGGGTGGTGTGGGTAAGTCCACCACGGCGGTTAACCTGGCTTTAGCCCTGCACAAATTAGGGAAAAAGGTGGGTATGTTAGATGCAGATATCTACGGTCCAAGCCAAGCGTTGATGTTGGGCGAAGAGCACACCCGCCCCAAAATGCGTGACCCTCAAACCATGATTCCCGTAAAAGCTCACGGTATATATTCCATGTCCATGGCTTATTTGGTGACCAATCAAACGCCTATGGTGTGGCGCGGCCCTATGGCTAGTGGTGCTCTGCAGCAAATGCTCACGCAAACAGATTGGCCTGAGTTGGATATTTTGATTGTGGATATGCCGCCGGGCACGGGTGATATCCAGCTCACGTTGGCACAAAAAGCTGCGGTCGCGGGGGCGGTCATTGTTACTACGCCTCAAGATATTGCTCTGCTGGATGCTGTCAAAGGCATTGAGATGTTCCGGAAGGTAAACATTCCAGTTCTCGGTATCGTGGAAAACATGTCGGTGCATATTTGCAGCAACTGTGGTCATAAAGAGCCAATCTTTGGTGCTGGTGGTGGTGAGCGTGCTGCTCAGCAGTTTGACACTGAACTATTAGGTCGCTTGCCTTTATCGCTGCAAATTCGCGAGCAAGCAGATAAGGGTAAGCCCACTGTGGTGGCGGATCCCAAGGGTGAAAATGCCCAATGTTATCTTGAGGTCGCTCAAAAGGTGATCGATAAATTGGCCTCTGGTCCAGCGACGGCTATGCCCACTATTTCGATTGAAGAGGATTAGATAAAGCCTGATTCCATCTAGGCTTCAGCCCGTGTATTATTGCGGGCTTAATTTTGTTCCAGTCGCTTATTTAGACCGAACATCGGCAACCGAGTAACAGTATAAACAATTACACAAATAGGAAACGCATATGTCCATAAAGTCAGATCGCTGGATTCGCCGCATGGCAGAAGAACAAGGCATGATTGAGCCGTTTGAGCCCGGTCAAGTGCGTTCAGCGGAGGATGGATCTCGCATCGTTTCTTATGGTACGTCTAGCTACGGTTATGACGTGCGTTGCGCCCGTGAATTCAAAGTGTTTACCAATATCCATTCATCGACAATCGATCCAAAGAATTTCGATGAAAGCAGCTTTGTAGATATTGAAAATGATGTCTGCGTGATTCCACCCAATTCTTTTGCGTTAGCGCGCACTGTTGAGTACTTTCGTATTCCAAGAGATGTGTTAACCGTTTGCTTGGGTAAATCGACCTATGCTCGTTGCGGCATTATTGTCAATGTGACGCCTTTGGAGCCAGAGTGGGAAGGGCATGTCACCCTAGAGTTTTCTAACACCACTAATCTTCCAGCAAAGATATATGCTAATGAAGGTGTGGCGCAGATGTTGTTCTTCCAATCGGATGAGGTTTGCGAAACGTCTTATAAAGATCGGGGCGGAAAGTACCAAGGTCAAACGGGTGTGACTTTACCGAAGACTTAATCGATATCCGCTAGCTATTAGTCATTAGTATTAGTGCTGGTTCTTGGCAAAAGCTGATCTTCTATTGGTCAGCTTCGCCAACCTTGTCCAATTTGCTTACCTTGTAAAAACCAAAATAACCAATCATCAATATCAGCAATACGGTTTCTGTTCTGGTTTCCGCTACCCAATAAAGCCACATCGCTGGAATAAATACGCCTAGGATATAGCATGTCAGGGTGATTGCGCGTTTTTTAGTGGCGGCATTAAGCTTCGACGTGGTGATAAATAACTCGATGATTACCAGCACGGGCATCAGGGATAACACAGCCCAAAAGGGAATCTGACTTAAGAAATCTTGCATAGGGTTCGGGTACAGCGGTTATATTCGATGTGCCGATTATCGCAAACCGCCGTCTATTTCTACAACCCGACCCGTAAAATAACTGTTCTCAAATATAAACCTAACAGCATCGGCGATATGGCTGGTGTCCCCCAGACGTTTTAAAGGAATTCCTGAAATCCAACGTTCTCTGGCTGCTGGCTGAGTTGCGGCTAATAGATCTGTATCGATAATGCCGGGTGCGACGACTCCGGTGCGAATGTTGTAGCGTGCTAATTCTTTTGCCCACACTTCCGCAAGGGTAGCCACTCCAGCTTTGCTAGCGGAATAATTTGATAAGCCATAATTTCCTGCTCGGGCCACAGAAGAAATATTAACGATAGCGCCTTCTTCAACTTGCGACTCGATCATCAACGCTGCCGCTTCACGTGCACATAAAAAGGTGCCGGTGAGATTTACATCAATTACTGATTGCCATTGGGCAAGAGACATCTTACCAACTACTTGGCCGTCTTTGGTTTTGACTAAGGTGGCATCGCGAGCGATGCCGGCATTATTGACCAAACCATGCAGCGCATCGAAATCTTTCCGGATATTCGCAAAGCATGCTTCCACTGATTCTTCGTCAGCGACATTGCACACATAAGCATTAGCTTTTATGCCTTGTTTTTCACAGGCTGCTGCGCTTGTTGCTGCGTCTTCAGCGTTAATATCGAGTACGGCAATATTGGCACCTTGTTGCGCCAAAGCAATGGCAATGCCATGACCGATACCGCGTCCAGCGCCAGTAACTGCAATTGTTTTATTGTTAAGGTCCATTGATTGCTATCCCAAGTCGTTGTTTGGCTTTATGGTAACAGTCATGTTTTGCGGGGTGCTTGGTTCAAATGGTCTAGGACTATTTGATATCAGCTTCAGAAGGCGGGGGCTCTTTGATAATGCTTGCTTGAACCGAGGAAGGCTCTATTTCGATTTCTGCAGATTCTGGCGCTTCACTTGAATCTAATGCTGGTGTTTCCGTTTGCGTAGGCAAGCTCACCTTAGATTTAGGTTGGTATTTTTTTAGCGCCAGGTTGTACTCTTCACCGTCTTCATCTATTTGATGCACTCTCGCCGCGATATAGTTCAACGACGGCGCTAACCAAATAGTTGTCGTTCGTTCTTTATCGACTTTTTTAATGCGAATAGTTTCTACAGCGCCGTAAGGAATAGAGATCGTTTCTTTTTTCTCAACCACAAATTCCCTGCTTTTAATTTTCCGACCACTGGCTTCTTTGAACTTAACCTGGGTGGCGTTCGCTCTAACTTGCTTGGCTAACTCCAATACGCTGGTTAGCGGATCAAATAGCGGGGCTTGAAACTTTTTAGTGCCGCTGCGTTTTCGGTCTTGGTAGTGCAGGGTCATAGTGTCCCAATCGAAGCCGACGGCTTTGGTTCTTTTCTTAAAGGGAGTGGAGCGATTAGATTGGTATTGAATAGGCAGTATTCGATCGCCTTCCACTTGGAATTCAGAAATCTCTTCCATTTTAAAAAGCATGTTCTCTGCAACCGCAGTAAAACGGAAGCGTTGGTTGCCCATGTATTTGAGTTCCCGTTTGCCCTCATCATCAACGACGCTGCCATTGAGGCTGGCAACATAAATGGCTTTGTAGGGAATCCAATCAATCGTTTCGGAATGGTTATCGGCAAAGCTAAGATTGCTGTAAATAAGACTCGAAATACAGACTACCAACGTCGCTAAAGTAGTACCCTTGATATTGCTAGCCACTGTCGCTAGCAACCTATTTAAGGCACGCAGCAATGTTAAGGCATGCAACAATGCTAAGGCATGCAATAAGGGCTTAGAATTCTTCCCACTGTTCCAGCTGGGAAAAGTCCTGTCCCGTTGCGGGGAGTAAATTGCCATCCAGGTGTGGCCCATCTTTCTCAAGGGAGAGTCTTCCTTCCATGATCAGCTTACAGGCTAAAGGATAGAGTATGTGTTCCTCTTTTTGTACCCGTGCTGCCAGCAAATCAGCGGTATCGTTGGTTTCAATGGCAACGGATCGCTGCCCAATGATTGGACCACCATCTAGTTCAAAAGTTACATAGTGCACGGAGCAGCCATGTATAGCCTCACCCTCATCAAGGGCTCGCTGGTGAGTATTTAAGCCCTTAAATTTTGGCAAAAGAGACGGGTGTATATTGATCAGCTTACCCGCATAGTGATTGACGAACTCTTCCGTAAGAATACGCATAAAGCCAGCGAGCACCACCAGATTCGGATTATGCTCATCAATAGCGTCGATCATGGCTTGATCGAAGCTTTCCCGGGAATCATAGGCTTTGTGATCGAGCACGATAGTGGGGATACCATGTTCCTCGGCGCGCTCAAGGCCTTTTACATTGGTCTTATTGCTGAGCACCGCAGCGATCCGCCCAGGGATAGCGCCGGATTCCACGCCATTAATGATGGCCTGTAGATTGGTGCCACTGCCGGAGATCAGTACCACCATAGCGCGTTGGTTCTGGTTCAAAGAAATGCCCCTTGAATGATGGCTTTAGATGATAACGGCAGGCGTTGCGTCGTCGCTGGCTTCAATGCTGCCCACTAACCACGGTTGTTCACCATTCGCTTTAAGGCATTCCAGGGTTTTTTCCACATCTTCCTCGGCAACGCAAATCACCATGCCTGCGCCGCAGTTAAAGGTGCGGTACATTTCTTCAGTTTCGATATTGCCTTTTTCTTGTAGCCAGTTGAACACGGCTGGCCATTGCCAAGAATCTTTGTCGATCACTGCATTGGTGTTTTCTGGCAAGACACGGGGAATATTCTCTAAGAAACCGCCGCCGGTGATGTGCGAAAGTGCTTTAACGTTTACTTCTTTGAACAAGGCTAGCAATGGCTTCACGTAGATGCGGGTGGGCTCTAAAAGAGCTTCCCCTAAGGGTTTGCCATCGAGTGATTCGTTTAGATCGGCGCCAGATACTTCTAACACCTTGCGAATTAGCGAGTAGCCATTGGAATGAGGACCAGAGGAAGGTAGGGCAATTAATTTGTCGCCGGCTTTTACCTGGTCACCGGTAATGATCTTGGATTTTTCGACGATACCCACGCAGAAGCCAGCTAGATCGTAATCTTCACCTTCGTACATACCAGGCATTTCAGCTGTTTCACCACCAACAAGTGCAGCACCTGCTAGGGAGCAACCTTCGCCAATACCTTTAACTACGTCTGCAGCAGTATCAACGTTAA
>JAKSAW010000839.1 GCA_022361455.1 Pseudomonadales bacterium
ATGCCAACAGCGATCCGAAAATAGTTACCTTTACGGGAGTAGTTTGTGGCGTTCGGCGCGTGTAGGTATCGTGATTTTCAATGGACGTATCTACGCAACCGTAGCATCCGTATGCGGAACATGGGTGGGCACAAGCATATATCAGTACCGGATCATGCCGAATTTTTCCTCAACCGGGGACAACCGGGTGAACACTTCCGAGAATCAACTGAGATCTGAGCATAGGCAAGCCCTTGAAAGATCTGATCGCCAGCCATTTCTCCGAAATCACCCACATCTGACTTTTGGAACCATACGGATCTTTGGTGAAGGTCACTTACGGAGGATGGTCGCGGAATTCACCGAGCACTACCATAAAGAAAGGCCCCACCAGGGAATGGGAAACCGGTTGATCCTGCCAAAAGAACCGGCGGTTTCCGGTCGGGTGGTTTGCCTTCGCCGACTCGGCGGTTTGTTGAAGTTCTATGATCGAGAGGTCGCATAGGTGGTCGACCCCTGCGGACAAAATCAAATTGCTCAGTTGAAATGTAGCGCCGGATCATGTCCAATTTCCATCCAATCTTAGCAAAACCGGGTGAACGTTCCGGGGAATGAACTTAGATTTGAGCTCCTTCCGGTTCTTAAAGATTGTGATCACCAAACATTCATCTCGAAATCACCCTGATCTGACTTTTGAAACCTTACGGGATCATGCCCAGTTTCTGCCCAAGTTAGGCACAATCGGGTGAATCTTACAGAGAATGAACGAATGAACGGAGATTTTAACTTCATCCGGCCCTTAAAATCTCCGACCACCAATCATTCACCCCGAAATCACCCTCATCTGACTTTTGGAACCTTACGCCGTAGTAACTCGAGAATGAAAAAAAGAGTTTTCAGGGTTTCCACGTCTGGGTCTCTTCCGAAGTGATTCCACCTCCGCTGTTCGATATACAAGTGATGTCTTAATTGGGGCACTGATAAAGAATCAGAAACATTGTCTAATGAGGTCGACCCCAGTTCAAAATCACGCTCCTCCGCAGGGTTGAAGGTTAGAGCAAAAGCTCCAATTTTTTTCCAAGACGATCCTGCTTTTGGAATGTGATTCAAAATTAGATCACCTGACAA
>JAKSAW010000274.1 GCA_022361455.1 Pseudomonadales bacterium
AAAGCAGCATCACTGTAATAAGGATGGTGCCTTTTTGCCTCTTTATTGACTCAAGTGCATTCGGTGTATATGGCATTCGCATACTCCGCTTGAATCAAATACTTCTTAGTTAGTTCGCCAAAATCTTCGGTGACAATGGAAACTTCCAAGATCAGTGGCAATTCAATTGACTCACGACTGGCAATTCCACAACTATTGCCACCCTGACCTGTGCTACTAGAGCCACTGTTGCTGCCATAACTTGCATCTATGGAAGGCCAACTAAACTCTTCTTTGATCTCCTTTTGATCGGTATGACGGAAAAACTTGAACTTAACTTCCTCCACACCCTCAAGCACTGCAAAATTCTTGGGTTCCGAATTATCTGCCCTATCTAAAACATTCCAATAAAAACGCAGCAATGCACCCTCCTCCAACAGGTACCTTACACGCTGGAGTTCACTGCGTTTGGTTTTAATAAAAGGAGGTCGATTCCAACCAGCACGGGTAAATTCAACGGTATTATCCTCGCCTTTTAAAGCAGGTTGCACACTGCCAAACTCATCCAAAATAGGTCGTGGGACCATTTGGGTTATATCTCGACCAATAACATTGAAGGCTTTTTGCAATTCGTATAAACGTCGGGAATCACGATCAGTGACATCTTTCACATTTTGAAAGCTGCTAAAGATGGTAAAGATACCAGCGCTCATAATGGCGAAGATTGTTAGAGCCACCAACAATTCTATAAGGGTAAATCCGGATAGTTGGCGACTATTCATTAGCTCTTAACCACCAGAAAGCCGGAAAGTGTTGTTAAGTAGCTAGGCTTGTCATCGGTTTCAACACCGACACTGATATCAATTCGCAGCATATTAAAGGGGCCAGGAGCCTTGGAGACTGCGGTTTCGACAACCCATTCTCGACCTGCGTACTCGGTTTTATCCGTTCGTGTATTCGTTGGGGGAAATTTATCTTGACCAAAAGCTTTTGCTTTAAGTTCGACCATTGTGTTTTCCGCAATCCAAAAGGCCAGAGTTTTTTCTTTCAACCGATTGGCATTGTGAATATTAGAATGAAAAGTACCGCTTAGAGCAGTGATTGAAAGAGCGAATATCGCGAGGGCAACAAGCACTTCAATAAGCGTGAATCCTCGGGAGTTATTCATCATCATAGAAATCCTCCTCTCTTTCAAAATCTACTCTGCCCATCTCGTCCCCGGTGATATAAAACACGGTGTCAGGCTTATCCACATGGTAAAACCCTAAGCGAAAAGATGGGGCCAATTCACCACTCGAAAGTATATAAACATGAGGAGGCTCTAGGGACTCAGCCTCTTCCACCTTGGGTCCGATCTCATCCAAGTTAAGGTTGGTCCTTGTTAACTCTGTGTCGGACTCACCTTCTTCACCGAGCAATTCACTATCTTCAATCTCAATTTCAAGACGTATCTCTTCAGGAAGCTCGTATTGGGCTAACGAGGGTTCACCAGTGAGGTATTGCCATGTGGGCTTAGGTTTTGCAGCTGAATTATTAGTTTTAGACTGCGAGGAATCAGCAACCTCAGGCTCGTCAGCTTCTTCCTCCTCGGAATCGGATTCTTCATCTTCAGTTCCACCACCGGCAGCTTCACCCCAGACTAGAAAGCTATAACCTTCTTCTTCTAAATAAATGCCAAGATCTTGTTGATTAAAAGCAGATTCATCCAAGGCCATGGTCATCACGGCAATAAAACGCTTGGCCTCCTTCTGGGCTTCTTTTGAAGGATCTCCGGTGAAGACACTAAGCCCAATGAGTCCCGCCATGATTCCAATAATAGTGATCACTATCATTAGCTCAATGAGGGTAAACCCTTTATGAGAATAGCGAGTACTCATGGCTACGCGTCGGATATTAACTTATAGATCAGATGCAAAAATATCTGCGTCGAAACTCTCTCCACCCTCAACGCCATCTGCACCGAAAGAATAAAGCTCGTAAGAGCGGCTGCTTTCACTAATGTAATTGAAAGGATTATCCCACTGATCTAAGGGCAATTCTTTTTTCTTTAAATAGCCATCCTCGGGCCATACTTTCGCATTGTCTGGGCGGTTAATTAAGGCATCTAAGCCTTGATCTGTTGATGGATAACGATTGTTGTCCAGTCTGTATAAATCAAGCGCCTGAGCAAGAGTACGCAGATCTGACTTAGTCGCTTCTACACGTGTTTTATCCACATTACCAAAAACCGCGACACCAACAAGACCTGCCAAAATACCCATGATCACAACCACGACCATGATTTCAATGAGTGTGAAACCAGCCTGTCTCTTAGGCATTAACTGAGGTTGCATTTTAGTATTCATAAACTTCTTATTCCTTCTAACACATTATCCAATAGATGAATTCATGCTGATAACAGGCATCATTATCGACAAGACTATCAGCAGTACCACGCCTCCCATCACCACCAGCATAATGGGTTCAAACAGGCTAACGATGGTATTTATTAAATCTTCTAATTCTCGATCCTGATTCGCCGCAGCCCGCTGCAGCATATCATCCAACTCTCCACTGCGCTCACCACTGGCTATCATTTGCATCATCATCGGAGGGAAATAACCGGTTTGATCTAATGATGCGAACAAAGAGGCGCCTTCCTGTAACTTCACAGCGCCGTTGGAAACAGCTTCACGTATTACTAAATTACCTGCCACTTCGCCAGCAATCCTAAGAGCTTCTACTAGCGGTACGCCACTCCTGGAAAGTATTGCTAAAGTACTCACTACCCTAGCGGCATTAAAACCACGATTCATTTTGCCTATCATGGGTAGTCTCAATACCATTTTGTGAAACGCATATCGGTTAGACTCCGATTGCATCAATTTTCTCCAGCCAAATACTAATAAACCTATCACGACAATAACCGCCCACCACCATAGTTGGAGAAAATCACTACCACCAATCATGATTCGGGTTAACAAAGGCAGCTCTTGGCCTGAGGTTTCAAGAATAGATACAATTTTAGGCACAACAAATGTCAGCATGCCTACGACAATAAGAATGGAAAAAATCACCAAGATGATTGGGTAAATCATCGCGCTTTGCACTTTTTTCTTGGTCTGATATCTGGCTTCGGTGTAATCAGAAAGTTGCTCCATAACCAAACCAAGATGGCCGGAACGTTCACCGGCATCGACGGTAGCTCGATATAAATCTGGGAATGCAGCCGGATACTCAGAAAGCGCCTGTGCTAAAGTATGCCCTTCAACCACTTTGGAACGCACCGCTAAGATCATAGTGGTGATTTTGGGTTTCTCGGTTTGCTTGGCAACACCCTTTAAAGCTTCTTCAACTGGCAAACCCGCCTGCAATAAAGTCGCAACTTGGCGTGTAATTAGCGCTAAATCAGCCGCGCTAATAGCATGACTTTGAAAAAGCGACTGACCCTTTTCTTGCTGTTTTTGACTGGCAGCATCTACCGACAAAGGCACCAGGCCTTTTTCTTTTAACTGCTGCCGAATTTGTCGGGGACTATCCCCTTCCAATACGCCCTTCTTCTGCTTACCAGACGCATCTAATACCACATATTCAAAAGCGGGCACGACTATTCCTCCCTGGTAACCCGCAATACTTCTTCAACGGTGGTCTCGCCTAACAGCACCTTACGCCTGCCGTCGTCACGAATACTGCTGCCGAATTTCCTTGCATGTTTGGCGAGGTCCGCCTCGCTGGCTTGATTGTGCACTAAAGAACGCATTTCATCGTCAAAAATAACCAGTTCATAAATACCGGTTCGGCCCCTGAAACCTTGATGGTTACATTCTTCGCAACCATTAGACTTATAGAGCGTTGGCTTTTCAGCAGGGTCAATACCCATTAACTCGCATTCTGCATCAGTCGGCTGATAGGGTGTTTTACACTCATTACATAGCACACGCACTAAGCGTTGCGCCAATACACCCAGCATACTGGAAGAAAGCAGGAAGGGTTCGATACCCATATCGTGGAGTCGCGTTACCGAACCAACTGCAGTATTAGTGTGCAGGGTGGATAACACTAAGTGCCCGGTTAAACTTGATTGCACTGCAATTTCGGCAGTTTCTAAATCCCGTATCTCACCGATCATTACCACGTCTGGGTCCTGCCGAAGAATAGCGCGCAAACCTTTAGCAAAGGTCATTTCTACCTTGGTATTAACTTGGGTTTGGCCGATACCCTCTAACTGATATTCAATTGGATCTTCGACAGTGAGAATATTGCGAGACTTTTCATTTAGCTCAGTGAGCGCGGCATAAAGCGTGGTGGTTTTACCCGAACCGGTAGGACCAGTGACAAGAATAATTCCGTGGGGCTTGTAGATAATGCTCTTTAATCGTTCAAAATCTTCGTCAGCCATACCCAAATGGCTTAAATCCAATCGACCAGCCTGCTTATCTAACAGACGCAACACCACCCGCTCGCCATTGGAGCTAGGCATAGTGGATACACGAACATCGATTTCGCGACCCGCCACTCGCAACGAGATACGTCCATCTTGGGGGACTCGTTTCTCGGCGATATCTAATTTGGCCATTACTTTAATACGAGATACTAGCAAGGGTGCTAACGCTCTTTTAGGCTGCACAATTTCTCTTAACACGCCATCCACCCGGAAACGCACGATCAAACGTTTCTCGAAGGTTTCGATATGGATATCTGATGCGTTTGATTTAACAGCTTCGGTTAACAGCGCATTGATCAAACGGATAATTGGAGCATCATCTTCCTGCTCCATCAGGTCCTCAGTTTCAGGTACAGAGTCTGCCAAGCTGGCAAGGTCAAGCTCGTCTCCCAACCCTTCAACCATTTGCATAGCTTCTGAGGAATCATTTTCATAAGCTAGTGCTAAGCGCTTATCAAATTCCCCTTCGTCCACCTCAGCAAAGGTGATCGGCATACCAATGAAACGTCGCAATTCGGCAATGACCATGGGCTTTATGCCCGCTTTATAAGCAACGCGTGTCTCTTGTTCGGTGATCTCTTCAATGACAACTCCATTCCTTTTGGCAAAGGCAAAAGGCAAACGCTTTATGCGGTAATCATCATGAGCCGATTCGGAGGGATTAAAGTCTTCTGCTGTTACGGACATAATTTTATAGTTTTCAGTGGTTGGTTAAGGCTAAGCCACGATC
>JAKSAW010000296.1 GCA_022361455.1 Pseudomonadales bacterium
CGTCTTCGTCTTCGTCTTCGCCTTCGAAGTCTTCATCCTCGTCGTCGTAGTCATCCTCATAGTCTTCGTCGTCAAAGTCGCCACAATGATCGAAGTCGTCATCGTAATCACCTTCAGCGAGCTTGGCTTCTTCTAACCAAGCAAGATAACGAGCAACATTGGTGTAAACACCAAAGTAATCTTTTTCAGCACAGCCTTCGCCAAAACTAACGATACCTGCTTGTATCCATTGGCTATCCTTTTGGAAGAGCAGTGGGCCGCCGCTGTCACCTTGGCAGGAATCCTTCCCGCCTTCCGGTAAGCCAGCACAAATCATGTTGTCGGTAATTTCTTGATTAACGTTGCCGTAGTTGGTTTTACAAGTGGCATGGTCTGCGAGGGGGACGTTAACTTCATGAAGCAAGTTGGGGAAATCTTCGCCAGTGGTAGAACGGTTGCCCCAACCCATTACTTTAAGCGTACTGCCAGTAGCAAGGGCGGCGATCTCTTCGGGGCTTGCAAGCTTTACCGGTGATTTAGTTGAGGGGGTCGCTAATTCTAAAATGCCGATGTCGTTATCCATCGACTCTTCCCAGTCATCATGGCTAACGATTTTCTTCACAGCGATCTTTTCTTCGCTGGCTTCAGCCTTCGATACATCATATTCGCTAATGACTACCTGAATGTCGTCTGGGCTAGTGTCTTCCAAACAGTGTGCAGCAGTTAGCACGTATTTGTCGGCGATTAAGCTGGCGCCGCAAAAGTGCTCTCCATCTTTGCTCTGAATGGAAACCATCCAGCTGTAAGTATTCGGGGTGCTTTGTTCTCCGCCAATGATACGGACTTGTTGACGGGCGTCTGCCTGGGCTGGCGCTGCGACAGCTGCAGCAACTGCCAGTGCGAGTGGTGCGACTTTAGTTTTCATGTGATGTCTCCCGGTGCTCTCGATGTTCTCTGTGTTAAGTGGGCGTATCTTTAGTATGTGGGAAAAATTCCCTTGTTGAGATTTAAAGATAGGTGGGAAATATTCCCACGTC
>JAKSAW010000841.1 GCA_022361455.1 Pseudomonadales bacterium
ATTATTTGTTTCGAATCAGTCATTTTCCGCCTCCAACGATTAGTCGTTTTCGTCCGAGAGTTCAGCTTGTAACAGCGCTTCTAATTCTTCGTCTGTTGCCGCATCTACATCGTGATCGATATCGCTAGAATCTGAGTGCTGGCTTTCTTTGCTTGTAATATCAGATAGTGAATCACCTTCTCCGTCAGTTGCTTTTATCTCTTCTGCAAACATGTCGTCGATTAAGAAAGTACTTAAACTCGCAACGGTGGGGTACTTAAACATCAGCGTTGCTGGTAACTGCTTTCCAATTAACGCACAGAGAATATTTCGCAATTCAACCGCCATTAAGGAATCCAACCCTAACTCCTGCAGTGGCTGGTTAGGATTAATGGTCTCGCTTTCCTCCAAGCCCATGACCCGCTGAATCTGTTCGCATATTTTTTCTATAAGTAACGTTGTGCGCTCATCAATGGGCGCGTCCTCAAGTTGCTCTCTGAATTTTGCCGCCATCTCCTGCAAAGCAGAGTCCATACCGGAGTCAGCTTTCACTTCTAATTCCGATAAGAAACTTGGGATAGTTCCGGTCATATTAATTAGGGTCGCCCAATCGATATCCATGACGCCTTGCTTAACGGGATTCTGTTCGAGTATTCGCGCGAAATTCTCTAAGCCTTCCTGCGGTAATATATGATTAACGCCTGATGCCTTAGCATTGGCAGACACCTGCTCAGTAGCAGCCATGCCAACTTCAGCCCATGGTCCCCAATTGATTGCAATTGCTGGCAGCCCTTGAGCTCTTCTTGATTGAGCTAGTCCATCTAAGAAAGCATTGGCTGCCGCATAATTTCCTTGGCCAGGAGCGCCTAAAAGAGAAGATAATGAAGAAAACAATACAAACATATCTAAAGGCAAATGCCGTGTTGATTGATGCAAGTACCAAGCGGCTGCCAATTTCGGCTGCATTACTTTTTCGAATTGGGCGAAATCCAAGTTGGTAATAAATGCATCCGCTAATACACCCGCTGCATGCAACACACCCGCTAGAGGTAAACAACGCTCTTCAATGGTTTCTATTGCAGAAGCTACCTGAGATTGATCACCCACGTCACCTTGAATAACAGTTACCCGCGTTCCTTTAGCTTCAATCCGCTTAACGGCTTCTTCATTAACATTTCTAGGATCTCGGCGAGCCATTAACACCAACTCACCCGCGCCTTGATCAGCTAACCATTGAGCAAACAAGAGCCCTAAGCCACCTGTTGCTCCAGTTATTAGATAGGAACGGTCACTGTGAATTCGAACGGGCTCTTCGTCGGGATTAATTAATATCTTGCCAATGTGCTTTCCTTGCGCCATATAACGGAATGCATCAACAGCGTGCTTGTGGGAGAACACCGTATAGGGCAATGGTTGATAGTGGCCCGCTTCCACATTGGCAACTATTTCATCCATCAAACTCCGCAAGGCTAACGGATCATTAAAGGTCACCATCACCAGGTCAAAGGCTTCATAGTAAATATCGTCTCGGAAAGCTCTCACTCTATCCGGAGACCAAATATCGGCTTTACCGATTTCTATAAAACGACCACCTTCACTCAGCAGTTCCATACTTTTGGTAATAAACTCACCTGCAAGAGAATTTAGTACTACATCAACGCCCTCACCCTGAGTGAGCTCTCTAATCTGGTCTGCGAATTCCAAAGTGCGAGAATCAAAAACATGATCTACGCCAATTTTAAGAAGATAATCACGTTTCTTCTCACTGGCGGTTGCGTAAACCTCAGCACCAATATGCTTAGCTATATAGATCGCAGCTAATCCAACACCACCTGCTCCTGCATGGATTAATACTCTTTCACCGGCTTTCAACTTCGCGATATTTTTTAATCCATGAAGGGCGGTACAATAGACAACCGGAATAGTGGATGCTTGATTTATAGAGAGGTTTTTCGGTACCCGACACGTCAGTAGCTGTTCCGAAACCGTGTTGGTACTCATACATGACTCAGTTAATGGCACCATTACGCGATCACCGATTTCAAAATCAGTGACATCGTCACCCAAAGCAGTTACCTCACCAATACACTCACCACCTAAAGGACCAGGCTCGCCAGGATAAACGTCTAATACCCCCATAACATCTCGAAAGTTCAGGCCCGCACTTAATACTTTTACAGCCACCTGAGTAGAACCCAACTGCCTAGGTACAAAATGCTCGAACTTTAACTCATCGAATGTACCTTTTTTCTCGATAGTTAAGCGATAAGGTGCTGTGGGCTTAGACATTCCCAAGGTTTCGTGAACACGAGACATGCGCGCCACAAATCGAGAACCACGGCGATATGCGATCTGTTTTTCATCACCCTTCTCAGCTATCTCTGAAACAATATTCCTAGCACTTCTCTTAAAGCTCTCACTATCAACATCAATCATTACAGCATTAAATTCACTATGCTCCATATCAAGCACTTTGCCAAAACCCACAAGGCTACTTTGATTAACGTTAAGATTCGTATCACTTGATTGCGCTACGACTGCGCGCTGAGTTACGCACCATAGTCTTGGTACATTGGTAGAATTCAGTAACTGAGCACTCTTGATCAGCGCTAATACCGGCGAAAATTGCTTTCGTTGAGTATCAAGTAAGTCGTCTTCGATTTGTGTACTCGGGGCGACATAAATAATCCCTGAAATATCTTTTAAGCCACCCACCAACTCAAACGCCTGATTCCAATGCTGGAGATTATCTGGGTTGATTCTAACGCTTTGCTCATCAACAAGAGTTTTTTCCGCTAATACCGCTTGTTTCGAGTAATCACATACCCATAGAGCACTTGATATTTGATTTACATCTTCTAGCTCACTGCAAACTTGGTGATGTAATTCACCACCATCACCAAGGATTACATAGCTGCCCTTCGGGGGAGATGCTTTCTCAGATGTTCCATTTACTCTGGCCTGCGATTTCCAAAGCACCTGGTAATGATTGGCTAACGGATCTTTATTTAACGCTTTCAATAACGCTGATTTAGGTGCGCGCTTGCTATGAAGCGTATCCAAATCAATTAAAATTCGACCCTTTTCATCATAAACCTGAATGGTATGTGAGTAACTTTCCACATCGAAGTTATCGTTTGCAGGTGGGTTCTTAATTTTTACATGACACCACAGTTCACTGCTTGGCTTAGCGAAAAACTTAAACTTTTCTAACGCAAACGGAATATAGATAGATTCAACCTGTGCTGCATCAAATCCCTCATGCATGGTGGCTAATGCGGAACTCTGGAAACAGGAATCAAGCAAACCAGGGTGTATCAGATAATCACCTTGCTCCAATGCGGATTCTGGTAAACGTAATCTGGTTAACGTTTCCCCAGGCTTACGCCAAAATTCACTAATCCAACGAAATTGTGGCCCTAGTTGATAGCCGATCTTGTCCATTTCTTCATAGAACTTATCCCCTTTCAATACATGGGTTGCACGCCCCTGGATTTGCTCAATATCCTCGGTAGTAAGAACCTGTAATTCACTAGCGACATCACAGTTTTCAATCTCAAGACTGGCATGAAGCGTCCAATCATCACCAACAGATGCCTCTTCTCGACTCAAACCTTGAATTTTGTAGTGCCGCTTTTCGTCATTAGAATCATCTTGATATACAAAACCATAATGTAGGCGACGCTTTTCTCCCTCGCTTAAGATAAATGGTGCTGGAAACACCACATCATCAAGCATTACTGGTGTTTCACCATAAACCTCTCGTGCAGATAGCAGAACGTTTGCAAGATGAAATGCGCCTGGAGCTACTACCACCTCATATAAGCGATGGTCTTCTAAATAAAAGGGGGCCTCGATGCCGAATGAATTTTCGAAGAAGAAATCCTTGCTCATTGGAGAATGAATTTTCGTGAGCAGATTATTAAATACTTCGCCAACAGAAGTGGATGTCGAAACACTGCCTTTGTTAGCATCGCCCAACCAAAAACGTTTTCGATCGAAACTATAACTCGGTACCATCACCTTGTGGCGTGGATAGGCGCTATCAAACGCTAACCAATCAATATCAACGCCCAACACCGACATTTGTGCCAAGGTTTGATTTATGTGCTTAACGGAATCCTGCTTAATACGTAAACAATGCAGCAAGGTTGCGTGATCACCATCAACTATAGGTTTAGTCAATCCAATGAGTGTCGAACTAGGTCCAACTTCCAAAAATATTCTTGGACTAGCTTCAGATAAGGTTTGTATTGCACCTAAGAAGTTAACTGGTTGCTGTACATGATTAACCCAATAGTCCGGCGTCGACATTTCTCCTTGGTTTAGTTCGCCCGTCAATGTAGAAACGATATCGATCTCCGCCGCTTGGTACTGAATTCTTTCAGCTTCAGCTTTGAAATCAGCCAGCATCGGTGCCATCATCTGTGAGTGAAAAGCATGAGACACCACTAGTTTTTTAGCCTCAATCCCCTTGGCATCCGCACGTTCAATTACTTTCGCAATGCCATGGGGCTCACCTGAGATAACGGCATTATTGTTACCATTAATTGCCGCAACCTGTACCGAGTCTATACCGCAAATAAGTTCCTCAACAGAATCACTTGATGCCAAAATGGCTGCCATATCACCAGCTTTACACTGGTCAACCATTAAACGTCCTCTGGCCGAAATTAGAGCTATAGCATCCTCGAGTGTGAAGATCCCAGCAATAACTGCAGCAGCGTATTCACCAACACTATGACCCAGCAAATATTTTGGTTTTAGATCTAAGGATCTTAAGTACATTGCTAACGCATACTGAAGCGCAAAAATTGCAGGCTGCGTAAACTGAGTATTATTAATTAGACTCGAATCAACACCCCAAAATACGTCCTTTAAACTTGTACTTGAATGCTGTTGGAAAATTAAATCGCAATCATCAAAAGCCAGTTTGAATATGGGATTGGTTTCATATAGCTTTTGCGCCATTCCCTGATACTGTGAGCCTTGCCCAGTAAACAGCCACGCTTGATCTAAGTGTTTACCATCGACATAGCCTTGATAAGCCGACACCACTTTCATACCTTGCGCATTTTTCTTTAATTTTTCAGCTGCAGTTTTTGAGTCAGAAGCGACCACTGCAAGGCGATGTTCGAAAAGCTGCCGGGTATTATTCGTTGTATATGCAACATCGGCAAAACGCGTTGGCTCAGCATTTAAGTTGTCACTCAATAAGAAGTCACTATATTGATCCGCCATATTCTGGAGCCCTTGCTCAGTCTTGGCAGAAAGCAGCAATATGTGGCTCTCTCTATCGTTAGATTCAGTTTCCTTAACAACAGTATTGGTTGGCGCTTCCTCTAGGATCAAATGTACATTTGTTCCACTGAATCCGAAGGAACTCACACCAACGCGTCTGGTTCTTTCTTGTTTACCCCACGGCATTGATTCAGTGGGAATTAAGAATCGATCCTTATCTACAGATATATGCGGATTAAAGTCTTGATAATTTATATGTGGAGGAATCTCCTCATGATGCAATGAAAGCGCTGCTTTAATAACACTAGAAACACCTGCCGCCGACTCCAAATGCCCGATATTGGTTTTTACAGAACTAAGAATTAATGGGTTTTCAGAAGATCTATCCTTGCAATAAACTGACTCTAACGATTGTACTTCAATAGGATCACCCAGTGGCGTAGCTGTTCCATGCGCTTCAACCCAATCAACATCATTGTAAGATAAACCCGCATTGGCCAATGCCGCCTGAATAACAGCTTCTTGGGAAGGGCCATTTGGCGCAGTCAAACTACTGGAGCGCCCATCCTGATTAATAGCAGATCCTTTAATAACAGCAAAAATATGATCTCCCTCTGCCAGCGCGTCTGATAATCGTTTTAGAGCGAGCATGCCAACACCCTCGCCGCGAACATAGCCATCTGCATTTGCATCAAAGGTCTTGCAACGTCCATCTTTTGATAGCATATGGGCCTTAGACAATGCGATAAATGTCTCAGGCATCACCATAGCATTGACGCCACCCGCTAACGCCATATCGCACTCGCCATTTTGCAAACTCTGAGAAGCAAGATGTATCGCCACCGCAGACGAAGAACATGCGGTGTCCACCGCCATGCAAGGGCCATTTAAACCCAAGGTAAATGCAACACGGCCAGCAATAACATTGAGAGCATTACCAGTGGGAATAAACATAATATCTTCTTCCCGCGCACTATCAGCACAGGAACGAATATACTCGTTAGCGCCCACGCCCATAAACACACCGGTCTTCGAACCCGCTATGTCTTTTGGTTTACAACCGGCATTTTCCAGCGCTCCCCACGCAGCTTCTAAAGCCAAACGCTGCTGTGGTTCCATGCTTTCTAATTCACGAGGCGCAATACCGAATAACTTGCCATCAAAGCCTTCGATATCATCAATTAAGCCCGCCGAAAAGGTATAGCTTTTACCTGGAATATCTGGGTTGGTATCAAGGTAAGTATCTATGTCCCAGCGCTGGTCAGGCTTATCATCAATACCACTTTCACCATTTTTCAATAAGCGCCAAAAATCCCCTGGGCCATTGGGTGCTTTAGGCAATCGAGATCCTATCCCCACAATTGCAATGGGTTCACGAGATATCTGACTGCCCTGAATAGCCTGATGTTCAGGTTCCTCATCAAATAACGTATGAGCAAAATGAGCAGAAATTTTATTAATCGTTGGGTAATCAAAAATCAGCGTTGCCTTGACCGTCTCACCGGTTTCAGCCTCCAATTGTTTTTTTATCTCCAGAGCCATGATGGAATCAATGCCTAAATCCATCAGCGGTAATTCCGGATCGATGGTTTCTGATTCAGACTTACCAATAATACGATTTAGCATCACTTGCAGATGCTCCTGGATTTTACTCTGACGCTCTTCGACAGATAGAGAATATAGCGATTTAAGAAATGCTGACTTTTCGCCAGTCACTTTGGTTGTGGTAAGCGCCTTTCCTAACTGACCAAATAATGGATGATCTTTTCGTAGTTCCATAATGCTGCGAAACTGCTGCCAGTCCACATCGACAATGATTGATGCTTCATCCACATGCCAATAATGCTCCATTAAGGCAATTGCAGTGTCGGGCTCTAATAACCTTAAGCCCCGCTTTTGAGTTTCTTCAACGGCATCACCAGCAGCCATTCCTACCTCACCCCATGGCCCCCAGTTGAATCCATTCGCGGGCAAGTTATTGGCGCGCCTATATGCGACTAGACCATCTAAAAAGTGATTAGCTGCGGAATAGTGGGCCATACCTCCCGATCCCCATACCGATGCAATCGAAGAGAATACGCTAAAGAAATCCAAAGTGAGGTGCTCAGTAGCATGATGCAGATTTAGACCACCAAGAGTTTTCACATCACTAACGGCCTGATAGTCCTTTAAGGTCATCTCCTTGGTAAGCTTAATGTCACTAACACCAGCAGCGTGCACCACCCCTCTGAGCGGGTGATCTCCTTTTTGTATGGATTCAACCAAACTTATTAGTGAATCTCGGTCCGATACATCAAGATTAACAATTTGAACACTAACCCCATAAGACTGAATCAGTGACTCAATCTGATCACGAACTACATCTGAGCAATTTTCTAGGTTTGAGCGACGACTTACTAAAACAAAGTGCTTCGCGCCAGCATTAGCTAAAGTATTTAGAACTTGCAGCCCTAGTCCACCCATTCCACCCGTTATTAAATAACTCGCTTCATTATTTAATTCTCCCATGCCTTGGGAATCAAACGTTGCTTGTGGTTTTAAACGCAACACTGATCGTGACTGCCCTAAATAGCGAACAACATCTTCCGCATTATCATTAGAAATCTCTTGCCACAGTTGGTTATGAGATATTTCTTGATCGATAACATCAGAGAAATCAACAATTCCACCCCAATTTTCGCCAAGCTCCAATGCAACGGATTTCGCGAATCCGACGACCGAATACGCGTTAAGATTGATATCCGTTGGGCCATAAACGTTTTCAGTAACACACCAGCATGAAAAAGGCCTTTCGCTGCTTTCAAACTGCTCTATAGCTTTTACTAAGGTTAAAAGTGCGCTTATAGTTTGTAGACTTTTTTCTTGGCTTAAATCAGCGGGAGCGCTTAACAATAGCAGTACTTTTTTATCGGTATCTATTGCTTGTCTCGCAGAGTACTTCAGTAACTGCAATAGCTCCCACTCTTCAACATCTTCAGACAAATAGGTGGTTGGAATCACTTCCTTCAACTGTGAAAGCGCAGCAGCTGGTGCTCCGATAACGATTGCGCTAGCACCTTCGCCCTTTAACTTGTCATGGTCAATATCTTTAATATCTAGAGTTTGACTTACCCAATCTAGTACATAACGTAATTTGTGCTCTACGCCCTGCTTGTTGCCGCTATAGTTACCCATGCGAATTTTGTCGAGCCAATAGCTCTGCTTCTGATAGGGATAACTGGGTAGTTGGACTTTTTTATAATGCTTATTACCTTCTCGATGTTGATTGAAAAGATTACTCCAATTGACATCCAAGCCTTCAACATGCATCGCTTGGAGAATCCCCATTAAGTGTTCTAACTCAGAACGATCACGATCCAGGCTATAGTGATATTTGCAGTCTGATCCAGATTGAGCACAAAGCGGAGCGAGCTTAACTAGATTTGCACCCGGCCCGACTTCTAAACACTGCCCTAAAGACTGTAGTGAAAGATGCGCAGCGGCGTCTAAAAACCTTACAGGCTCCCTAACATGTTCCACCCAATATTGAGCATCACGAATTAATTTGTTTTCTAACTTTCCAGTTTTACTGGATATAAATCGGATTCGTGCAGGCTTTAAGGTAACTTTGCTAACCTCTTCGCTAAAAACTTCTAACATCGGCTGCATCATGAGGGAATGAAATGCATGTGATACAGGCAATTGAGTGGTCTTGATACTCATGTCTGACAGCAATGCCATTGCTTGAGCTACAGCAGCAGATTCGCCGGAAATCACACAATTATTAGGACCATTAATCGCCGCAATATCTATCGTTGAATCGACCATTTCAAGCGCTTCGCTGACAACAGATTCATTCGCGAACACTGCAGCCATTGCCCCACCCAGGCATTTAGTTGCCATTAATTTGCCTCTAGCACAGATTAAATGAGCAGCATCTTCTAAACTCATAACGCCAGCATATACGGCGGCCGCATACTCACCGATGCTATGACCAATCACCGTACTGGCCTGAATTCCTAAGTGAGTCCAGAGCTGACTCAACGCATATTGCAAAGCAAAGATCGCTGGCTGCGTATATTGAGTTTCATTTAAAAGATGCTGGTTATCCCCCCAAAGCACCGATAGTAATGGCCGCTCTAATGCAGGAGACATGATGAGTGCAACCTTATCCAAAGCCTCCTGAAATACTAGAAAATATTCGTAAAGGTCTTTGCCCATACCCACATATTGAGCACCTTGCCCTGTGAACATGAATGCAGTTTTTGGAGGTGATATTCCCGCGTCCCCTACATAAGCGTCTGGGGACATA
>JAKSAW010000676.1 GCA_022361455.1 Pseudomonadales bacterium
ACCATTATTTATGGCACAAAACATAAGCACAACGACTATTCCTGGCATCAGGAGTTTGAATTCCTAAATCGGAAATTATCTGTGAGTTTAATCCCTTCACTCACACTGCTTAAACGAGTTTCAAGCTGGCAAAGCTATACCTTATTAATCGGCGGCCTCTTGTATGTAGCCATGCTGGAAGCTGTGCTTTTATCCTTATTAACCCGTCAACATGCGATTCAATTGGAAGTAGATACAAAAACCAGAGAAATTGCTCAAGCTAAGGAAGAGGCTGAACGAGCCAGCAAAGCGAAGACCGATTTCTTAGCAAGCATGTCGCACGAACTGAGAACACCACTCAATGCGGTCATTGGCTTTACTCATCGAGTAATCACGCAAAAAAACAACAACCTGGATGAAAGAAATCGTGAAGCGCTACAGATTGTTGAAAAGAACGCAAATCATCTCTTGGGTTTAATCAATAACCTTTTAGACATCACCAAAGTTGAAAAAGGCCGCTTAGAGCTTGAATACAACAAAACTAATTTAAACGAAGTTCTAAGCGAAGCAGCGAAACACTTTTCACTCGCTGCGAACCAGAAGAAAAACGAAATCATTTTCCACAGTAGCGCACAAGTGGACGGGATGATTGAGGCCGATACTACGCGTATTCGTCAGGTCATCATGAACCTACTTTCTAACGCCATAAAGTTCACCAGCAATGGCACCATAACCCTATCTTTAGACACTGACGACACCCAAACTGGGTATGTAATTGAGGTTAAAGATACCGGCATTGGTATTGCTGATGAAGACATTCCGAAATTGTTCAGCAAATTTCAAAAGGTGGGCAATACCAGCAAGATTAATCCTCAAGGCACAGGTTTAGGGTTAGCGCTCTCAAAAGAAATTATTGATCTTCATGGGGGGTCAATTAAAGCTAAAAGCAAATTACACCAGGGCACCACTTTCACCCTTTGGCTTCCGATATCACCCGACAAAAAAACAAACGTTTAAATAGCGAAACTCCATTCTTCGCTCTCACATCTACCCCATTGATTAACTTCACTTTTTATCACTATTTCTGAATGGTGCAATAGTTTGTAACAAGGCAGTGAATTGACCATCCGCATAGACAAGCACATAGTTACTCGGGCAGGTGATGGGTCCGGCGAAGAACTCTGAAATACTGCAGATACTTGGCACGCTGCCAAGACAATTATTACAAAGCTAAAGCCCGTCATGGGATATGTAGGAGGTGCGTCATGACTCTTTTAGATAATGTTGATTTGCTATTCGCAACATCGAACAAGTCTGAAGAAGAAGTGATGGAACGTTTAAGCGACTATCTCAATAATATGTATTTTTGCTAGTCGAATAAGAGAGCTGCGGTGCTTAAAGTACCGCGGCTTTTTTGTGCTTGCTTTTCATATAAAAACAAGGGTTTAATGCCGGATTAGTAACTCTGGAGCCTTACCCTTTTATGTACGACCAACTGAATCCACCTACCGAATCCGCAACCCAACAGAATACACGACATATCTTTAGTGTTTCTGAGCTGAACCAATATGCCCGAGAAACCCTAGAAGGGACTTTCCCAATGATATGGGTGGAGGCAGAAGTTTCGAATTTAGTTCAACCCAGCTCCGGACATATTTACCTAACGCTAAAAGACAAAGGCGCCCAAGTGCGCGCAGCCATGTTCAAGGGTCGTAATCAGCGCTTGAACTTTAGGCCCAAGAACGGCGACCAGGTACTGGTTAAGGGCAAGCTTAGCCTCTACGCGCCACGAGGCGACTACCAGCTTATTATCGACACCATGGAAGAAGCTGGCTTGGGAGCACTACAGCGTGCCTACGAAGCCTTAAAAAACAAATTAGCTAACGAGGGACTGTTCGACGATTCCCTTAAGCAGCCACTGCCGGAGCACCCTAAGTGTGTCGGTGTCGTGACATCGCCTACCGGTGCAGCAGTGCAAGACATTATTTCCGTATTAAAGCGCCGTTTTCCTTTGTTACCGGTTGTGGTGTATCCCTGTGCAGTGCAAGGGGAAGAAGCGCCTGGGCAAATCATTCAAGCCATTAACAAAGCAAATGCGCGCAAAGACTGTGATGTGCTAATTGTTGGTCGCGGCGGTGGTTCTTTAGAGGACCTTTGGGCCTTTAACAATGAACAACTCGCTCGCACAATGGTGGCCAGTGAAATTCCCATTGTGTCAGCAGTAGGACACCAAATTGATTTTACCATTGCTGATTTTGTCGCCGATGTTCGTGCCCCCACGCCTTCGGCTGCGGCGGAAATGCTAAGCCAAGATCAATCAGAGTTACTCAACCGTTTTTATGGCTTTGAGCAATTATTGCAGGACAAGATCACGCTGAAATTAGTTAATTTGAATCAGCAATTGGAATGGCATCAAAAACGATTAAAGCATCCCGGCAAAAATCTAGAAGAACAACAGCAGCGCTTAGATATTCTGGAAACACAGATGAAGAGCGTCATGGATCGCAAGCTATCAGATCAACGAATCCGACTAACTCACTCAGGTCAACGCTTAAAGCTCCAATCACCCTCAAAAGCTATCACACAATTGAGCAAGCAAGTTTCGCAATTAGAAAAACGCCTCACCAATAGTGTCATAAACCAACAGCAAACCGCTAGCAAACAAATGGCATTTTTAGCCCAACAGCTTAATGCCGTGAGTCCATTGGCCACACTAGGTCGCGGCTACGCTATCGTTAAAGATGAGGCTGAACAGATTGTACGAGATGCATCTGAACTTAAAGCTGGGGATAAAATTAACTCTCAACTAGCTAATGGCATCGTAAAAAGCGAAGTGATCAGCATAGAAAAAAGCCAGCTTTGAAAGCTGGCTTCTGTTTGACTTAAAAAAAGTTTATTCACCGTTGCGGCTACACTCAGAATGGCTCGCATCTTTTTTACAGCGAATCTTTTTCATTAATTTTAGCATTGAAGGGTGGTAAGTTTCGTCCTCTGCTAATGCAATACGAACCCCCCTGAACATCTCCATATACTTATCTTTGTCAGCAGTAGGCAGTTCGATCCACCATTTACCATCAATAGACTTATCCTGCTGCTCTATCAATGTGAATGCTTTATTTACCTGATCTTTTACAGCAGTTCGAGAAGCAACACCAAAACCTTCTGGAAAACGATCTTTCTTAAGAATAATTTGCGCGTTCATTTGCGCTAGCGGAAAACGAATTATACCACCTTTAGGATCCAAACCCTTATATAACTCAAATGCGTTATAGGCTAACGAGGGCGCATAACACACGTCTACAGATCCATTATTAAATTTACCGGCGAAACTAGTAATGTCCGAGCTAACCGGCGCAGCACCCACATGTTTTACCATGGTATTGGCAGCGCTATCGAAACTCATGGTCGCTAAACGCTTACCCGCCAATTCGCTAGCTGAATCAATGTCACGATCATTAACATAAAGAAATACCGCACCCACTGGATAAACACCCGCAATTTCATACTTACCATTGGCCATGAACTTGCTCAGTTTTGGATTACTTAAATAACCCAACAAAGCTTTAAAGTGTCCATACTCTGGCAGTGCACCAATCGCTTCTATAGTGCCAGTAAACTTATTAAAAGTTCTCGCTCTGGTGCCAGTTAACACCGAAGCATCACAAGCACTACCCAAAAAATCATTAGCGGCGATGGCTTCATCTGTGTAGGCCTTTAACTTAAATTCAACACCTTGCGCTTTCATATTTTGTGCATATTCTTTGATTAATCCATAGGTATCACCATAGGCTCCTAATGGATCAAACACGCAAAGTGTTTTTTGCTCCGCATGAGCAGCGCTCATCATGAAAAACGACATCAAGATGCCTATAAATAGATTGCCCCTAGTTACATTTACCATAATAAAGATACCCCCTTGTTTTAAGACTTTGGTTTTTTTAAATATCATCAAGATCGAGTTCCATTTCTGGCTCATCTTGAATTAAATAAGGTTGAGAAGGATCACTCGCCATATTTTTCTTGGCTTCTAATTGCAGAATATCGCTCTTATTTTCCAAATGACGATTACTGATATAAGCAACCGCTAACCAATTAGGATCGTATTCAGCTTGCCTAGCATATTCGAAGTGAGATTGAATCAATGCTTCCACTTTCGCATCGGCTCCTTGACCTTCCCATGCAGCTAACGCAACGGTTTCAGCCAATGGTGTTTGTTTGGTACGCCCCATGCGTACAGACACGTCTAATATATTGTCGATCTGCCCTGCCTTATCGCGATCCAAGTTTGGCAGAAATCCTAGCAAGGCAGCCTGAACAGCCTGAGGCACACCCCACCAACGAACATTACTAATACAATCCATCGAACGATAAATATCATTGACAATATTTTTCGGTACGTTTGCCAACGCACCAGATTTTCCATCGTTAAGAATCGCTTCAACCCCTTGTAAGTTACCCAATAAAAAAATGAGTTCATCTTGTTTTTCTGCAAGGGTTGGACAGACTGCTTCCCCATTAGCGGATTTATCAGAAGGAAAAATAGTGACTGCGTTTTGATAACTCGCATATTGACGGCGGGCAGCTTTAGCTAACTCTCGCTGCTTGAGCACAGCATAATTCTTGGCTCCAGTATAATCACCAGCTTGATCTGCGATTAGTTGCAGCACTTCAAATTCATGTGCTTTTTGCTCAGCACAAAAACCACCGAGAAGAAATAGTGTAGTGGTAATTTTATGAGTTTTGGCCCCAACATCCTTGAAGCTGTTGATTAGGGGTAATAAGCTCCCCCCCGACTCACATAAGAGATCAACATCTTGGTAGGTTAAAAAATCGGAGAGAGCTACATCTTCTGCATAAGCATTCAAAGTCCCGCCCACTGGCTTGTAGAGCACACTGCAACCTGCAAGCAGAAGCATGATCAGCATCGATAATGCCAACCGAAGTTTTTTCACAACTATCATTTCCCTCACCCTTACTTTTTATTTTAATCTCGTTTTATTTTGAATTGCGCTAACGATAGCATCGCCCAATCACTCTTTTGATCATTGCCATGCATATGCCAGTTTAACTATCTGCCAATTGGTGACCCCCTACTTAAGATTGGTAACAACCAATTATTTTTTAGGGATAAAGCGCTTTACCAAACCTAACAAAATTAGCAACCCTTCCACAAACGGAGCTGGCAGCCAAAGAAGGATACACAACATATATTTGTCTTACAATCCTACACAAATAACACTACCGATTTCTGGTCAAAAATACAACACCAGATGGACAGCCACCCGATTTAGACAGCTCAGACGCCTTGAAATTAGTGGCTATACTTTTAAGAAGCCCGTATTGAACTCAACTTAACGACTACCTGAATGAGCCGACCATCCAATCTGTTAGAAAGATTCGTCTTTAGCTTGAGAGGGCCCATTCTCTTTGTTTTCATTGCGTTGAGTATCTTCTTCGCAAATCAGACCTACGATGTTGCCATCGACAGCAGCCTGAAAAAAATGGTGCCGCTGAGCCACCCTTACATTCAAAATCTATATAAGCATAAAGATGAACTTAGCCTGGGCAACGATATTCGTATCGCGGTAGAACACACCCAGGGGGATATTTTTGATGCCGAATATTTAGAAATTCTCAGACAAATTTCTGATGAGGCCTTTTACCTACCCGGCGTTAACAAAGGCTCAATGAAGTCCCTTTGGACTCCGAACGTGCGTTGGTCCGCGGTTGATACTTATGGTTTTCAGGGTGGTGAAGTTATTCCCCCCAACTATGACGGTTCAGATGAAGCCATCGCAGAGGTACGCAGAAACGTTTTGCGTTCCGATCAAATCGGATTTCTAGTGTCCGATGATATGAAATCTAGCATTATCTACTTACCCCTTATCGATGTGGGGGACGGCAGCAAAGACAATCCCAATAAGATCGACTACAAACTCTTAGCAGACCAAATTGAATTGGGAATACGCAAACGCTTTGAATCTGACAAGATAAAAATCCACGTTATTGGTTTCGCGAAGAAAATTGGCGATCTTATCGACGCAGCTAAAGATGTTTTAGTCTTCTTTATCCTCACGCTCCTAATTACCTTCCATATATTAATCTTTGATAGTCGCTGTGTGCGTAGCGCGTCAGTTATTGTGGTCGGCGCTGTGATGGCGGTGATTTGGCAGCTGGGTATTATTTCCCTGTTACATAAAGGTATGAGTACCTTCAGGGAGATGGAACTATGGCAATCGCTTATTAATACTTACCCGACTATTGAGCCCATTCAATTCGGAATCGATCCTTATTCAATGCTGGTGCCGTTTTTGGTATTCGCAATCGCAATTAGCCATGGGGTGCAATATACCAATGATATGGCTAGGCGAATCGCCAAAGGTGAAAGTGCACAACAGGCATCTAAGAACACCTTTCAAGCGCTATTTATTCCCGGCCTGCTAGCGCTTGTTAGTGACGCCTTCGGGTTCGTTACCTTATGGTTTATTGATATCGGCGTAATTCGTGAACTTGCGATTACAGCCAGTGTCGGTGTGGCGGTGATTATTCTTACTAAGTTAATCTTTGTGCCGATTGTGCTTTCTTATATAGGCATTAGTGAGCTTTCAGTAAGACGCCTTATTATGAAACAAGGTCGCCCCTCAAGGTTTGCAAAACAAATTTCCACATTAACCCAAAAACGCACTGCTGCATTATCGTTGATCACTGCATCGATAATCGCCGTCGCTGGTTTTGTAATTAAACAAGATCTAAAAATTGGAGATCTGGATGCAGGAGCACCAGAGTTACATCCCGACTCGCGCTATAACTTAGATAACGCTTTCATAACCGGAAACTATTCTGTCAGCGCCGACGTGTTAGTAGTAATGGTTGAAACACCGCCATCTACCTGTACCACTTACCCGCCTATGACGGTCATGGATGACTTTATGTGGCATATGGAAAACGTAGAGGGCGTTGAATCAAGCACATCTGTCGTCAGCATTTCCAAGCACCTTACTGGTGCATTTAACGAAGGCAGCATTAAATGGGCAACATTGAGTCGAGTACCTGAGGTACTCAACAGCACCATGATTTATCTGCCAAACGGTTTTATCAATACCGATTGCAGCCTAGTGCCTATTTTCGTATTCCTAGAAGATCACAAAGCTGAAACCCTGGAAAGGGCTGTCACAGCGGTTGAAGAGTTTTCAAATAATAATAAGAACAAAGACGTAGCAGATTTTATCTTGGCATCGGGTAATGCTGGTGTAGAAGCTGCTACCAACCAAACCATTCGAGTTGCTGAGCTTCGTATTTTAATTATGGTGTTCTCAGTGGTGGCCATTATGGTGTTTATGGCATTCCGTTCATGGAGGGCAGTTGTGTGCGTTGTACTACCACTATTTCTTACATCCGTACTGTGTGAAGCGCTTATGACCCTGCTCGGAATCGGGGTAAAAGTGGCAACGCTACCAGTAATTGCACTAGGAGTGGGCATTGGTGTTGACTATGGCATCTATATTTTTGCCAGCATGCAACGCAATTTAGCGAGTGGCTTAACATTGCAAGACGCCTACTTAAAAACCCTACTAACCACGGGGCGTTCCGTGGTGCTTACTTGCTTCACCTTAAGTATTAGCGTCGGTTTCTGGGTGTTTTCCTCGATAAAATTCCAAGCAGACATGGGCATATTGCTAACCTTTATGTTCCTATGGAATATGGTTGGTGCAATTTGGTTATTACCTGCTCTAGCCCATTTTCTTCCAATGCAACCTAAACACACACTTACTATACCTAAACAAAATCCAACCCCATCCACAGCACCTTAGTGCCAGCTTTGCCACTTGCTCAACTAGCATCATTTGGCTAGGTTTATAAAGTAGGGATAACTTTAGGTTACTGATTTGCACAGAAAAACTTGGCAGTTTGCAATACCCTATTTTGCTCTTCTATTGCTGTGTTGTATGGCGGTTACAGCCCCTAAAACTTGGGCTTCTAGCAACTATCAACTGACGGCAAGCGCTATTGCGGACGGCGTTTACGAACCACCCATCTGGTATTTGAGAGATCAAAATAACGATATTGATTTAAACAAAGCAAAATCGTTATTCACGCAAAATGCCTATCGACGCTTAACTCGCGACTTCAATGCGGGTTTAGGGCAGCCTTCCTATTGGTTTAAGATTCTTCTGGAAGCACCAGCCGACTACGACACTCATAAACTTCCAGTACTGTACGTTGATATTCAAGACCCCATCATCGATAAAATTGAAGTCTTTCATGAACGTGACGGTGAATTAATTGACAATTTCATTATGGGCGACAGCTTGCCCTACAACGCAAGACCATTAAAAACTAGTAGCTTTGTATTTCCCGTTAGAGTCTTGCCTGGAGAATCCCACTCATTTTGGTTAAGAGTCGACAACCGAGCCAACATGCATCTGCCCGTGAAAGTATGGTCACCAGAACGTTACATCGACTATGAATCTACCAAACTACTCGCCTATGGTATTTTATTAGGCTTAGTAGGCATCATGGCCTTCTACAATTTCGTAATTGGCTTGCGAGTCAAAAGCAACGACTACTTTTTCTATGTGGGCTTGATCTTTACGGGTGTCACCCATCGCTTATTTTTCTCCGGTATAGGTTTCCAATATCTATGGCCAGAATTTCCGGAACTAAACCAAATCATTCGGCCAATTCTCGATGCGGGGCTATCAATTTTTTCACTACTATTTACCCAATACTTTCTATCGACCAAAACCCATATGCCGCTGCTACATCGCTGTATTAATTTTTGGATAATTTTATCAGCGGCATTTACCTTTACGGTTTTCATTATCCCTTATCATTACTCATTAAACATTATTGTATGGATTCTTATGATTGCTTTCTTGGCGCAATATGCAATTGGCATAGAGTGCTGGTTAAATCAAATGCGCTTGGCAAGAATCTATGTTATCTCCTGGTTTATTTTCCTTTGTGGCGGACTCGTTCATATTTTTTCTACCCTGGGGGCTCTACCTTTAAGCCCGATAACGATTCACTCAGCCGAAATCGGTATGGCTGTTCAAGTTCTATTTCTATCCATAGCCTTATCAAACCGCATCAGCCATATCCAAGAAGAAAAGCTAGAGGCAGAACAAAAAAATGTGGAGCATATGGCGCAGTATCAGGATCTTTACGAAAAGTCGTTCGATGGTATTTTCGAAATCAATGGTGAAGGAATCATCAGCAGAATGAATCCTGCTTTTAAAAACATCTTCGCGTTGAATGAAGATATCAGCAAGAAAGCGGTATCTTTCTGGGATTACTGGCGAGACAACAAAATACTTACCGAACTTAAATCCTCGCTGGATTCTAACTATCAAGTTATCAACTATGAATGCGAGCTTGTCACTAATGAAAACAAGCCCATATGGACCAGCATTACACTGCAACCGTCGGTAAAAAACGGTGAACTACATTATGATGGTGTGATAAGAGATATTAGCGCCTCCAAAGAAAAAGAAAAAGCGCTACGGGATAAGCAAGATGCCGAAGCAGCCACCAGCGCAAAGAGCGCGTTTTTAGCCAACATGAGTCACGAAATCCGCACACCACTAACGGCCATTATCGGTTTCGCTGAAGACGCGAGGGATGAATCCTTAAATCGCACTGAACTAAATGAGTCAATCGACACCATCATCAGATCTAGCCATCACTTATTGGATATTATCAATGAGATTCTCGACCTCTCAAAAATTGAAGCGGGTAAATTAGAACTAGAACAAATCGAAGTCGACTTCATCGAATTGATCAATGATATTCACTCAGTATTCGATAAACGCATTGCTGCAAAAGGTTTAAAGTTTACCTTAGATTTTGATTTGCCAATTCCCAAAACGATCACCTGTGATCCAACTCGGCTTAAGCAAGTTATTATCAATCTATTAAGCAACGCGCTTAAGTTTACCGAAAAAGGAGGTGTAACCTTAAAAATCGGATATCAACAAGATAACGATTTCTTAAACATTGATGTAGTCGATACGGGTATCGGCATGTCAGCTGCACAGCAAGATAAAATCTTTGATGCCTTCACTCAAGCTGACGTCACTACCACACGGAACTTTGGTGGCACAGGACTTGGCTTAAGTATTGTTAAACAGCTGTTAGGCTTAATGGGCGGTGATGTAACCGTATCCAGCAAAGAAGACAAAGGATCAACATTCTCGGTTCTCTTGCCGGCCCAAATGAGTGAAAACCACGAACTAATTACTAACAAATCACAAATAAAGGCCGGAGATAATCAACGGGATATCTGGGCTATTCCCAAACTGGATGCCTATATTCTTTATGCCGACGACAACATTGTTAATCAACAGCTGGTTAGAAAGCTGGTTAAGAAAACCGGGGCCGAAATTGATATTGTGGACAATGGTGCTGAAGCCATGCTTGCTGCTTTTAAACGCACCCCGGATCTTATTTTAATGGATATAAAAATGCCGGTGATTAGCGGCAAAACTGCTGGGTATTTACTGCGCTCCCATGGTTTGGAGTGCCCTATTATTGCGTTCACTGCCAATGTGATGGCCAGCGAAATTGATGGTTATCTAAAAGCGGGATTCAACGCCTATTTAGAGAAGCCCATAAATATTCCCAAGTTCTACGCACAAATTGAGAAAGAGCTAGGATCCAAAGCAAACGCTCCAGCAGCAAAACAATTACACCCATCACTATCTGGAAATGTGCTAGTCGCCGAGGACAATACGGTTAATCAGATGCTCATTAGAAAGTTCCTCGAAGGCTTGGGCGCGTCAGTGACGATGGTCGAAAACGGGGAGCTTGCGGTGGAAGCGGTAGAAAGCAATGAATTCGATGTCATCTTTATGGATATTGAAATGCCGGTTATGAACGGTTTCGAAGCTCTGGAGTTTTTAGTAGAGAATCCGCATCCCCCTATTTATGCCCTTACCGCCGACAACGACGCTAGCACTAGAAGATCCTGCGAAGAAAAAGGCTTTGCTGGTGTATTGTTGAAGCCTATTGAGAAAGACAAAATCCGAGAAACCTTGGAAAAACACTTACAGCAAAATGCGGACCTCGCATCTTAAAGCAACCCTCTACCAGTAATGCTATAATCCCGTGCAAAATAATACGTTGGGGATGATCAAGCAGATGCAAACTACCGAAAGACCTGAATACACCTATGACTACCACTGGGGCCGAATCGCAGTTGCTCTCATCCTCTTAACTGCTTTAATCGTTGGGATGTTTTTTCTTTTTGCTGGGGGAGAAACCAGCGAAGAGAAACGCGTTCCTTCCGCTGTTAATGAGTCCGAGGCAATAAGCACCGAAACCATATCGAGCAGTAGTGCTGCCCCTGATTCTTCAGACCAGCTAACTAACGCGAATCTTGAAGAAACGGCGTCCATTGAGACAATGGACGAAAAGAAAGCACTTGATAGCTCACCCCCAGCAGAATACCGAGAGATCGACCAGGCCAACGCTGCTGCTAGCGACATTAGCGAGCAGCCCGATCAGCCAAACCAAACCAGTGATGTTGTAGCAACAGTTCCAACCGCTGCAAACAGGCAAGTAACTGCAGAGCCTGTAAACGTTGAAAACGCTGACATCGTTACAGCCACCCAAATCGTAGTAGATCGCACCTTAGCCAAACCGTCAGACACCCGCACCAAGGCAAAGCTATTCGCAGAGACAATCAAGCGAGCCAAATTAACCACCCAAGTCAATCGTCGCGAGCCCGGAGAGGCTCTACCCAAAGAGCTCACTTTGGCTAAGAATGGTCTATCGAAAGTATTCTTTTATACGGAAGTCATTGGTGAAGCGGGCAAAACTCACTACCACAACTGGTATCATGAAGGAAAACTCAAAGCCAGAGTGCCAATCACCATTGGCAGCGATCGCTGGCGTTGTTATTCCAGCAAGTATCTAACTAATCAACAAACTGGTGAATGGACTGTTAAGGTGGAAAACGCGAAAGGCAAGCTTTTAGCCCAGAGTGAATTTCACTTCGTAGATCAATAGGTTGCACCAGCACGCTCTTCATAGGCAGCCTACCAAGGTAGCGCTGCCTTTTTTATGTCAATCATTAAGACATATTCTCTCTATGAATCAGTCATTTAATAACAAGTAATTTCAACGATCTAACCCCATTAGCTCCCCCTGCTGCTACACTTAAATCAGGCACAATGTGTCTTATAGGAAAGCGTTATAAGAAATAGGAAAATCTAAACGGATGATTGCGTGACAATTTCACCCATTCAAAAAATTCGCTGGCAAATTCTGTCGATTGCGATCGTTGGAAGCATTAGCTTTGCCTGCTACCTGGCGTACAACTTCTTTGTTGCTCATGGAAATGAGCAACGGATCGAAGATATTCGTTTAGTTAAGTATCCAGTTATTGAACATGTTCGACATTTAGAATCAGATCTGCGCTCCATCCATAATCTACTAACCAATGCCATTGGTTTAAATGATCCTTTCTTAATTGAAGATTCCAAGGAAATCGCTGAAAACTTTCGCCGCCGTAGCGAAGAGGTGATTCGCTTAGACAGCTCGATGCGCGGGGAAATGAGCGGTATACAAGCTAGTTTTGAAGCTTACTATAGCCAGGCTGTTTTGTTATCCACCACACTGGTCGATTCTCCAGAGTTGCTTTTTCAAGAAAAGCATGTGGAAGTGGAAGTCATCAACAACCTGTATGATATCAATAAGCAGCAACTAAAGAGCTTTTTAGATACCCAATTAGAACGTTATTCCCGCAGCTTGTTCTTGGCGGATCACTCTATGAAGCAAGCTAATAAATGG
>JAKSAW010000261.1 GCA_022361455.1 Pseudomonadales bacterium
TAGAAATCATTGATACCTGTGGCAAGCGCAACACGGGTACCGCCGTTCGCTTTTTAGCTGATCCCAAATACTTTGATTCCGCTAATTATTCGGTCCCACGTTTAAAGCATTTGTTGCGAGCAAAAGCGGTTCTTTGTTCTGGCCTTAAGATCAAGTTCACCGATAAGAAGAATAATGAAACTGAAGAATGGTATTACGAAGACGGCCTTACTGATTATTTGAAAACATCCAACCAAGGTTGGGAGTTGTTGCCGGTAGATCCTTTTGTCGGTTCATTTTCTGCGGAAACCGAAGCGGCCGATTGGGCGGTGCAATGGTTACCAGAAGGTGGCGAATTAATTACCGAAAGTTACGTAAACTTAATTCCAACCGCGCAAGGCGGTACCCACGTTAATGGTTTGCGTACCGGTTTGTTAGAAGCATTACGAGAATATTGTGAATTTAGAAATCTGTTGCCCCGCGGTGTAAAGATCACGCCGGACGATGTATGGGATCGTTGTAGCTATGTGCTATCAACCAAAATGCAAGATCCTCAGTTTTCTGGTCAAACTAAAGAACGTTTGTCATCACGACAAGTGGCTGCATTTATTTCGGGTGTTGTAAAAGATTCCTTTAGTTTATGGCTAAATCAGCACACAGCTGAGGGTGATCTGCTGGCAGAGTTGGCCATTAATAACGCTCAAAAACGCATGCGCGCGAACAAAAAAGTTGTTCGTAAAAAAGTGTCAGCTGGGCCTGCCTTGCCTGGTAAATTAGCAGACTGTTCCGGTTCAGAATCAGAATTAACAGAACTCTTCTTAGTGGAAGGGGACTCGGCAGGCGGTTCTGCAAAACAAGCTCGCGATCGTGAGTTCCAAGCGATTATGCCGTTACGCGGAAAAATCCTAAACACTTGGGAAGTCGATTCAGGTGAAGTATTAGGTTCCCAGGAAGTTCATGATATTTCTGTAGCAATTGGTTTAGAACCAGGTTCAGATGACTTAGATAAATTGCGCTATGGAAAAATTTGTATTCTTGCGGATGCGGACTCCGATGGTTTGCACATCGCCACTTTATTATGTGCATTATTCTTAAGACATTTCCGACCCTTGGTATCACAAGGCCATGTGTATGTCGCTATGCCACCGCTTTATCGTGTTGATGTGGGTAAGGAAGTTTTTTACGCCCTTGACGACGATGAAAAACAAGGTGTGCTAGATCGTATTAAAGCGGAAAAGAAAACTGCAAAAGTACAAGTGACTCGCTTTAAGGGATTGGGTGAAATGAATCCTTTGCAATTGCGAGAAACAACCATGGATCCTGATACTCGTCGCTTAGTTCAGCTAACCGTTGATTCTGGAGATGATACTAACAGCACCATGGATATGTTGCTGGCGAAGAAGCGTAGTGGTGATCGTAAGGTTTGGTTAGAGTCGAAAGGTGATTTAGCAGAGGTGTAAATTTTTGCCGTTAAAAGGGAATATGTCGATTTGATATTGATTGTGTAGTTCAAGTAAAGCCAGCGTAACGTCTTCATGCTACCAAAAAGGACGGTAAACAATGACTCGCACTGAAGCGCAGACCAGGTCAGAATTGATCGACAACCAGCTTGCGCAAGCTGGTTGGAATGTCAAAGACCCTACCCAGGTAGTCGAAGAGTTCGATATCCTAACCGAGCTACCGGAAGGCGTGACCGGGCCGCGTACACAATACGAAGGTCACCAGTTCAGTGATTACGTGTTGCTAGGTAAAGATCGTAAGCCATTAGCGGTGGTTGAAGCCAAAAAATCCAGTAAAGATGCTGCTATCGGCCGCGAGCAAGCCAAGCAATATTGTTACAA
>JAKSAW010000088.1 GCA_022361455.1 Pseudomonadales bacterium
ACCAATGCATTAAGAATTTCGGCAACCTTAACTGCATCAGCATGACGTAAATAAACCACGTGAGTTGAACCATTAGTTTCAAGTGGCTTATCTAAGTCTGCCACTAACATTTTTACACGAGCACGCGCTGACTTTTCGCCACGAAGAATTAAACGATTAGTTCTTTCTTCTGCCACAACCCGAACTCGAGCTGCTGCATTCTGTTTTCTCTTTTTACTACCACCGGTTTGAACTGGCGTTAATTGTTCTAGCAAAGCAACGACATCACCTACCCAAGCGTGTTGCAACTGCACTACCTCAACCTCTTCACTCTCAGCACTGTCGATACGACGCACAATATCGATAATGCGTTGAATGTTGGTGGCATGGTCGCTGATGATAAGGGCATTCGCAGATGTCACTGCAGCAAGGTGGCCATATTGGGGCACCATTGGGCGAAGAATCGGCACTAACTCAACGGCATTGGTGTTTTCTACTGGGATAACTCGAGTCACCATTCGTTCATTCCCAAGCCTTCCACCCACAGGAACGTTATCCTGCTTTGCGCCTTGAGTGGGAACGATTTTTACCACTGCACCAGACTTAATGGCCGCATAACCATGAACTCTCAAAACAGATTGGAACATGTCGTAAATTTCTTGCGCAGTCATATCCGCATTGGATACCACCGTCACCTTCCCTTTAACACGGGGATCGACTACAAAACTGTCACCGGTGATATCAGAAACCTGCTCAATGAAGTTGCGGATCTCCGCCTCTTTCATATTTATCTTCCAGGTGTTCTCTTCTGCAAAAGCACCCATAGACGCGAACAGCAATCCAAAACTTAGGATTGCGCTGGCCAGCCATTGTTGAGGTTTACTATTCATTAATATCATCCGTTCACTAAATTCTTAATTCGCGCATAAGGGGAACTGTGAGGTAAAGGCGTTTCCATCTTTATCTTCCATGGTAATCACCGCTTTACAGTCTGACATTAGCTCTTCCGCCATGCCCAAATCCGCTACAGGGTCACCTAACTGGCGACCATTTATTGATAAAAGCGTATATCCTGGCTTACCGCCAATGGCCGAGAAGATCGGACTCCCAGCACCAGTAATTTTATAACCGCGACCATTGTTGGATTCTAAGCCCATCTCCTTGAGAGCGTCTGCTGGGTTAATGCCCATCTCTTCTTGCAGAGCTTTCGCCACCTCTTGGGGGCTAGATGCGGTGCGTATCATTTTTTCCACCCGTCCAGAAGCGCCTCTCGATCCAGAGCGACGACTGCTGGATCGAACATTGACTTTGCGATTAGTGGCTTTGTTGCGACGGGAGGAATTGCGTGATGCTTTGGATCTGGAAGAACGCCTTGATTTAGCTGCATTGCGCTTTTCAGGGAAATAAAGCGCTTCCAATCTGCCCTGGCGATTCAATAAGACTCGATCAGGATGAACCGCAGCCAAAGTGGCACTTCCAGGCAACTTATCACCCACATGATATAGCTTACTATCACGGCGCTTTTCGGAAATGATGGCAGTGGAATTGTCTTCAATAGTAGCGACAAAGACACCGTGAAGTTCTAACTGAAGCTTAGTTTTCGGAGCGACGACATCTTTCGGGGTTTCTTCTTTCTTCTGACTAACCCCTTCTTTTCCAAACAAATTCCAGATAGGAACGGCAGAGGGATCTACAGCAAGCTGCTGCTTTTGAGATGCACTCGCGGTGGTTCCACTACTGATTCCATAGATCTTGGGGGGCACAGCCGCTACTTTATCGTCCAAAAACAAGAACATGGTCCTCACCAATAAGTAGCAAATAGCCACCAGCAGTACGGCACAGGTTAATGCGGTACTTCTATCAATCCATTTGTTGGCTTGCGCTGTATCTGCAGCCACAGACTTCTCCCAAAACGCTGGTTCAAATTATCACGATCAGCATGCGGTGAAATTTTTCAATTTCAATAAGTTGCAAGCAAAACTTATCGTACTCTCTATTTGTTATAATTTAGTGCTTACTGGCGAAAAGCCAAGTTTAAATAGGCCGCTAGTATAGAGGAAGACTCTGACCAAAATCACCCATTGGGGCACATTCTACACACTTGGCCCCATAACACTGTCTGATTTTAGTAACTCATAACGCCTGCTAATCAAGCAGTTAACACCAAATAACTAGATCCATGTGCCTAGAAAATAGGCCGTTGTAGCTGGATAAGAATCTCGTCCTCATCCTCAGGATTGCCCATTCCTGCAATCCTCATAACGCGGTTATACACGACGACACCACCAATAGTGCCTTTTAAGCTGAGTTCACCAAGCTTGTTCTTGGATTTGCGCTCTACGACCGACAGCTGGACCGCACCTTCATTTTGGGTAAGCGTGCCCTGAACTGCCGGCAATTCAATATTCTTAGATCGTCGGCCATCTTTATAGGTGACTGGACCACCCGCCCACAAGATCTCGCCATTAGCTTCGTTAACCGTTTTACCACTGCCAAATTCCAAGGTGACATCTTGGATTTTCAATTCACCTGAAGCTTTAGCACCAAATTGTTTTAATAGGTCGTTGACCAAAGCGATATCCACAGAACCGTTGAGATCACTAAAACCCTTGCCGAAAGCGCCGTAATGGGCTGTGCCTTTTAACTTGTAATCATCGCCTTCAGCATGAAGATCTGTTGATAGATCTGCCATCAATAGGGATAGAGGGCTAAGATCCCAAGAAAATACATGCTGGCCTCTCACCGGGCCGCTATTGGTTTTGCCAACAATATAGCCGTCCCAGAGGGTGCCACCTACTTCTTTAACTTTCAGGGGTAATCCTTGTGACACGGACTTAGGCACCAAGTTCCAAGCCAGCCCAGCTGGAAACAAGGCGATGGTAAAAAACATCAGCGAGAATATTGTGATTAGTATGTAGTATCTCAGCTTCATCCAACACCAACTCAGTTTAGTTGCGTTCTAATTCTTCACTCGAAACCAAGCTCTTACGAGCCTGACTAACTATTATAGTCAGCCAACAGTGAAGCACCTATTTAACGAGAGTAACGATTTCCTTATACTCCCCCGCGAACAAAAAGAGCAGTCTAACAAAGGATTGATATTCAATGAAAAAAATTGTTGCAGTGATTCTCAGCTTTTCTGCACTACACGCCAACGCCATCACAAATATCGAAAGCCAACGCCTAGCTCCGCTGGATCAAGGTCTCTCTGGACATGTCGAACTCACCATCGACGGCAAATCTGGTAATAGTGAAGAAGAAGATTATGGCTTATCGGCAAGAGTTAACCATCTGAATGAATCTGACCTGTTCTTTGTCATCGCGTCGAAAGAGTATGGCACCAGCAATGACACCAAAGATACGGACAATAACTTTGTCCATGGCCGATGGGTACACGACTTAGGCGATCGCTGGGCAACTGAAGCCTTCGTTCAATATCAAGATGATGAGTTTACGCGCCTACTATCTCGCTATTTAGCAGGTGGTGGCGCTAGGTGGGAGGCCATCAATATACCAAACCTAAAACAACTGACTTTCGGAGCCGGTGCATTTTATGTCACCGAAAAGCAAGACTTTAGCACCTATGAAGATGAGCAGGATTATCTGAGGATTAATAGCTACGCATCCTATAAGCACCAACTTAACGATAATGTCAGTGTTAGCTGCACGGCCTACTACCAACCAAGAGCAAGCAAATTGAGCGATTACAATCTGCTCGTTAACGCCGCAATGTCAGCAAAGCTAAGCGAACAATTAAAGTTAAGACTTGCTTTCAAAGTCACTCATGATAGTGAGCCGCCTAAAAACCTGGACTCAAACCCACCGATCGATATTGAGAGTACCGACACGGAATACGCTGCATCTTTTATCTATGAATTTTAAGAGCCACAAAAAAAGCCCGCAACTGCGGGCTTTTTCATTAAGCTTTTCGCACGCTAAATTTAGAACGGAATATCGTCCTCAAATTCTGCAGCTGCTGGGGATGGGCTAGGTTTATTTGACTGAGGCTGCTGATTAAAACCACCGCCTTGCTGCGCTCCACCCGCAGGCGCTCCTTGAGATTCAGGAAGCTGATCGTAGCCATCGAACCCACCACCTGCAGGAGCACCACCTTGCTCACCACGGGAATCTAGCATTTGCATGTCGCTTGCGACAATTTCTGTGGTGTAGCGATCATTACCACTTTGATCTTGCCACTTACGAGTGCGCAGGGAACCTTCGATATACACCTTAGAGCCTTTACGCAGGTACTCGCCTGCAATTTCAGCTAAACGATTAAAGAACACCACTTTGTGCCATTCAGTGCGCTCTTGGTTTTGACCGCTTTGCTTGTCTTTCCAGGTCTCGCTGGTGGCGATGGAAATATTGGTCACTGCATTACCGTTGGGCATGTAACGAGTTTCCGGATCGTTCCCCAAGTTACCTAAGATAATTACTTTATTAATCCCGCGTCGTGCCATTCGATTCTCCTACTAGGGCCTGTCTTAATAGGGGCTTTATTATTTCCCCAACTTTAACCCGTGTGCTGAATTTTAACCAGCAACACTTGTGATTTTATAGAGCTGTTCTTGATCAAACCGTTTGCGATCGATTTTCAGGTAAGCCGCCTGCTCTTCCATGATCACTACCGCTTCTTCTACGCCTACAACGTCTAGGAAACGATCCACCAAGCTTTTTGGATCCAGCGCTTCTATTGTAGACAGGTCTACACGATAGCTTTGTAAAAATTTTGGCTGCCCCATACCAAAAGCAACCCATAACCACATGAGCACCAAAGCAGCGCACACCAAAAATACGGTGCCCTCTCCACTAACTCCCAAGAGATAGCCACCAGCAGATCCACCGACAAAAGCCCCCATAAACTGGCTTGCGGAATACACACCCATGGAGGTTCCCTTCGATCCCGGTGGCGCAATCTTACTAACCAAAGACGGAAGCATCGCTTCCAAAAGGTTGAAGGCCCAAAAATAGACAAATAGCCCCATGGCGATTTGCCACAGACTGTCGTGGTACAAGTAAAGCATCAGCAAGCCACAACCAAGAAGCAGAATCGCAATTAGAAACACCTCTTTGATGCGGCGCTTAGCTTCCGCGACAATCATTAAAGGCACCATAAATGCAAACGCAACAACCATGACCGGTAGATAAAGCTTCCAGTGTTCTTGGCTTTCAAAATTTAGATGGCTCACCATCAAAAGTGGTACCGCAACAAAACTCGCTGTCAGGGTCATATGAAGAAGGAAGACACCAAAATCTAAACGCATCAATTCTTGGTTTTGCATCACCTCGGAAAACTGCCCAAGGACGGGCCTGTTTTCCCGATGCCACTGGCTGGAAACAGGTGTAGGCACCAAAAAGATCGTAATGAGAATACCAAGGCCAGCCAGATGAGCCGTTAGCCAGAATAAACCTGAGACACCATCATATCCTGCTAAAAGTGGCCCCAATACTAAAGCCAGCGCAAATGAAGCCCCGATACTAGCACCCACCATGGCCATAGCCTTGGTTCGATTATCATCTCGGGTAAGGTCAGCCAGTAAGGCCATCACTGCACTGGCAATGGCACCCGCCCCTTGCAGAGCACGTCCAAAAATAACGCCATAAATGGTTTCAGCGACAGCAGCCACAATACTGCCGATTAAAAAAATCACTAGCCCAGCGATGATCACAGGTTTGCGTCCGAATCGATCAGAACACAACCCAAAAGGAACCTGAAGCAAAGCTTGGGTCAACCCATAGGCACCAATGGCCAAACCCACCAATAAAGGCGTCGCGCCCTCAAGGGCCATCCCATAGACGGAAAATACTGGCAAGATCATAAATAATCCCAGCATTCGGGTCATAAATAGAATAGCGAGTGTAATCGTTGCCCGTGTTTCTACCGGACTCATAAGTCACCAACAATAAAAATCGAGATCAGCTAACAAGCGGCGCATTCTATCATTTTTGATCCCAGCACTGAATCTTAACAACGGGTGAACTGACGGTGGCAAGCAACATCTATAAACCCGTATACTTATCGGCTGCTTGAAACGGGGGAAGTATTCAGTGGACACAATTCAAGTTCGAGGCGCACGAACGCACAACCTCAAAAACGTCGACCTAGATTTACCCAGAGACAAATTTATTGTTATTACCGGTCTTTCTGGATCCGGTAAATCATCCTTGGCATTCGATACTCTGTATGCAGAAGGCCAGCGTCGCTATGTTGAATCTCTTTCTACCTATGCACGCCAGTTCTTGTCGTTAATGGAAAAGCCTGATGTAGACCATATTGAAGGTCTATCTCCTGCTATTTCAATCGAGCAAAAGTCTACATCACACAACCCACGCTCCACGGTGGGCACGATTACAGAGATCTACGACTACCTGCGTTTGCTATTCGCTCGTGTGGGAACCCCCAAGTGCCCAGACCACGACCTGCCGTTAGAGGCCCAAACCGTTAGCCAGATGGTTGATGATGTTATGGAGAAGAGCGACGGCACTAAACTGATGATCCTCGCACCCATCATCAAAGAAAAGAAAGGTGAGCATTTACATGTCATCGAAGAACTTAAAGCCGATGGATTTATTCGAGCTCGTATCGACGGTATTACCGTTGAACTGGATCAAGCCCCTAAATTAGATAAACGCAAAAAGCACACCATCGAAGCTGTTGTTGACCGTATAAAAGTTAAAGAAGGTATACAACTGCGCTTAGCAGAATCCTTTGAAACCGCGCTGCACTTGGCAAATGGCACAGCGTTGGCTGTGAACATGGATAACGAAGAAGACTGTCTTCTGTTTTCGTCAAAATTTGCCTGTCCGGTTTGTAATTACAGCTTAAGCGAACTTGAACCCCGATTGTTTTCCTTCAACAACCCTGCGGGAGCTTGCCCCGAATGCGATGGTTTAGGAATAACGCAGTTTTTTGATGAAGAACACATCGTATCAAATCCGGAGAACAGCTTATCAGAAGGCGCTATTCGTGGCTGGGACAGTCGCAATGTCTATTATTTTCAAATGCTGACATCCCTGGCTGATCATTATGGCTTTGATATCGATAAGCCATTTAAAAAACTCACTAAGAAAATTAAAAACATCATTTTACACGGCAGTGGAGATGAATCCGTCCCGTTTTACTACCTCAATGATAGGGGCGATTCTGTTGAACGCAATCACCCTTTCGAAGGGATTATTCCCAACATGCAACGGCGCTATAAAGATACTGAATCCGACGCAGTTCGCGAGGAGCTATCAAAGTATCTTACCACTGCAGAATGTCAGACATGCGGTGGGTCGCGTCTCAACAGATCTGCTCGGCACGTATTTATTGAAGAGAAAGGCATGGCAGATGTTGTCCGCCTTCCTGTTGGAGAAGCACTGGATCACTTCGAGCAGCTGCATTTAAGCGGCAAGAAAGGTGAAATAGCTGAAAAGATCCTCAAAGAAATTCGTGAGCGACTGCATTTTCTAGTCAACGTAGGCTTGGATTATTTGAATCTCAACCGCCGAGCGGAGACACTGTCCGGTGGTGAAGCGCAACGAATTCGCCTCGCAAGCCAAATCGGCGCTGGATTAGTGGGCGTTATGTACATACTGGATGAGCCATCAATTGGACTGCATCAACGCGATAATGAGCGCCTTCTCAATACCCTTACTCGATTGCGCGACATGGGCAACACGGTGATCGTGGTTGAGCATGATGAGGATGCGATTCGCTGCGCAGATCATATTGTTGATATTGGTCCAATGGCTGGAGTTCACGGCGGGCAAGTCATTCACTCCGGTTCGCTAAAAAGCCTTAAATCTAATAAGCAATCGATTACTGGACAATACTTGAATCACACGCGCCAGATTGATGTCCCTGCAGAGCGTTTAGTTGCAGACCCTGACTATCAATTAGTGCTAACTGGTGCCACCGGTAACAACTTACAGTCTGTCGATGCGCATATCCCACTTGGACTGATGACCTGTGTAACCGGTGTATCTGGTTCAGGAAAATCGACACTCATCAACGGCACGCTCTACCCTATCGTTGCAACTGAGCTCAATGGCGCAACCACTTTAAAACCGGAAAGTTACGAGGCTATCGAGGGTTTGGAACAACTGGATAAAGTTGTTGATATAGACCAGAGCCCAATTGGGAGAACACCCCGCTCGAATCCAGCTACCTACACTGGGCTTTTCACACCAATTCGCGAATTGTTCGCGGGCACCCAAGAAGCGCGCTCAAGGGGTTACAAACCAGGGCGATTCAGTTTCAACGTCAAAGGGGGCAGATGTGAAGCTTGCCAGGGTGATGGCGTTATTAAAGTTGAGATGCACTTCTTGCCTGATATCTATGTACCCTGTGATGTCTGTAAAGGAAAGCGCTACAACAGGGAAACGCTTGAAATAAAATACAAGGGCAAGAACATCCATGAAGTACTCGGTATGACCGTTGAGGAAGCGCACGTATTCTTCGAAAACGTCCCCATGCTAGCTCGCAAGCTTCAAACACTTATGGATGTAGGGCTTTCTTATATTTGCTTAGGTCAAGCTGCGACGACTTTATCGGGTGGTGAGGCGCAGCGGGTAAAACTCGCAAAGGAGCTATCAAAACGGGACACCGGCCATACCCTCTATATTTTAGATGAACCCACAACAGGCCTTCATTTTTACGATATCGAGCAACTACTGACCGTTCTGCAACGATTACGAGACAAAGGCAATACCATCGTAATTATCGAGCATAACCTCGATGTGATCAAAACGGCCGACTGGATTATCGACCTAGGACCAGAGGGAGGCAGCGGTGGTGGACAAATTATCGCGGAAGGCTCACCTGAAGAGGTAGTTGAAATAGAGGCCTCTCACACTGGGCACTTTTTGAAAGAGTTACTCTGACATTTGCCTTGAGTAAGTTAACTCCATCTTCTTCTAATAAAAACGGGACCATTAAGGTCCCGTTTTTTGTTTGGTAATTTAGCCAATAAAAAAGCCGCTTAAAAAGCGGCTTTTTTAGTTTTACTCTTCGTCTGCATCCAAATCTTCATCTGGTAGAGGACGATCACGAACGAGATCAGCCCGAGGATCACGAAAAGACCGAGGCGGGCCTCACGCCCGCTCGCACGCGGCGGGACCGCGGCGAGGATCTCGGCGTCGCTGGGGCCAGTGCCCTGAGGGTTCTCAGACATACGTCTCCGAAACCATATCGAGAGCGGCCTCCGCGGCCGCGCGATCTACGAACGCCTGG
>JAKSAW010000631.1 GCA_022361455.1 Pseudomonadales bacterium
CAGTTCGCCGTTCATACGAAACTGCAGAAATTGCTGGTGCGCGTCGAACACACGCAGATGGTGGTAGGCATTCTTGATGTCGAAGCCGACCATCCAATCGTGGCGTCGGAGAATATGTCCGAAGTCGCGAAGGCGTTCGTAACGGAGACCCAGCTTGCGAAGGTGACGGTTTACCTTGCGCAGGTCGATCACCAAGCGAAACTTCTTCTTGCCGTGCTCGTCCGGTTTCTTGACCAGGAACGCGCGGGAAACATAGCGTGCCTTGGCCTCGGGAATGGAGCGTATTGCGCCTGTCGTCAAATATTCCGGTCTGATCTCCAGCCATGCGGCAATCTCGTCCGGGTCCGTCAGAATAATCTGTCCATGGTCGAAAGGCTGCGGAGGCCCGCGGTGATTCCAGAGAAGTGGGGCACCCTTAGACAGCCAGCTGAGAATGCGCGGTGGTGCACCAATCTTGCGCCAGCCGCTTAACCTCCCGCGCGTCCGCAGGAAAGGGACGCATTGTGACGAAGTGCTACTGGTCGGGGGGGTGCGGTCTGAGGCGGAGCGCTGATCGCGGCGTGGCTCGCGTCGATTGTTCCGATCGGTACGCTCGCACCGGGGTGCGCGTCGACTCGTAGATCCCGCCCGGCCCGCCTCGCTCTTGGCGACCGCCTTGAGCTGTTGCGTGAGCAGATCCTTGTGGATGCGGTCGAGCGTTTCGGTGACGAGCTCCCCGTTGTAAGCGCTTGTGGTGCCTTGGAGCCTGATCTGGGTCTGTAGAGCTTTCCAGGTGCCTTCGAGAGGAGTACCCACGTGTTCGCCGTGGACTTCGTGGATCTTCACGAGAGTGATCTCCTGTTCAAGAATGGCGCCGAGCGCGTAGACAAACGGGAAGAGAGCGTCCCGGAAAAGAGCGGGCGTGTCCGGGTGGGCGGACAGTTGCACCAGCCCGGCGACCGTGTCGAACAGCCACGACACGGAAGGGGCCCAGTTTAGGTACTCTTGGAAGAAGCCGCTGTTAGCTCCGAGCTACGAAGCCAGCAGTGGTCCTTGGGCGGTGTGCGCAGCGTTGAACCAGGACGGCTACTCGACGGACGGCGGTCGAGCAATAGGATTCCGCAGTTGGCGCGCGATGCTCGAGGGGTGATGCA
>JAKSAW010000842.1 GCA_022361455.1 Pseudomonadales bacterium
ATTTAATGGCTAATTTAGCCCAAGAATTAATGGAATTCGTGTTCGCAATTAATAAAAAGGCCAGGGTAATTAGATTGCAATTAACAGCTGAGGACCAATTTGGGTATCGATAACTCGTAAATTTGATCACGGCTCTTAAGAAATTAGATTTTTAATATGGCCCCTGAAATTTAGAAAAATGGATCGATAAATCGCAAAATACAAATATGGACATATGCAGGGGGGTCTGAAATTTCTGTCATATTTTAGAAATGAAGTGATATCAGATAATAAAAAAGGCGCCTAATAGGCGCCTTTTTTGAAGAGGATCTTTGATTATTTTCGCGTGAATTTAAGCCAAGCTATCAAAAATCGCAGATTTAATATCATCTAAACTGCCAACACCCTCAACACGGGAATACTTAGGCGCATTATCAGATTTTTCACCAAGAGACTTATAAAAAGAGACTAGTGGCTCAGTTTGGTCATGATAGATAGATAAACGATTGCGCACAGTGTCTTCTTTATCATCGTCACGCTGAACTAAAGCATCACCGGTTTCATCATCTTTGCCTTCTTCCTTGGGCGGATTAAATTTAATGTGATAAACCCGACCTGAGGCTTCATGAACTCGGCGACCGCTCAAACGACTTACAATTTCTTCGTCTTCAACGTAAATCTCAAGTACATGATCAATATCAACACCAGCTTCTACCATTGCTTCGGCTTGAGGAATAGTTCTTGGAAAGCCATCGAATAAGAAACCATTTGCACAATCATCTTCTTTAATTCGTTCTTTTACCAAGCCGATGATAATGTCGTCTGAAACTAATTCACCACGATCCATCACTTCTTTCGCTTGAAGACCCAAAGGTGTTCCAGCTTTTACTGCAGCACGCAGCATGTCGCCCGTCGAGATTTGTGGAATTCCATATTTCTCGGTGATGAATTGCGCTTGTGTGCCTTTTCCTGCTCCAGGAGCACCTAATAAGATGATACGCATGAATGATCACTCCATTAATGTGTGTAATACAAAGAAAGAAAACTAAAACTATTTGTCCTCAAAGCCCTAAAAATTCGCCCCTAACCAGGGTAAAGATTTCATTATTATGTGTCTTATAAAGGAAATGGGGAACGATACACACCTATTTGCCTTTTCACAAGCGCCGCCAGGGGAGAGCCTCAGAACAATCGTAAGTCATTGATATATATAAACAAAAAAGCACCCCCAAGGGTGCTTTTTTATGGCTTCAGCCCAGCAAGAAAGGGCAAAAAGCGATCTAGGCTGCTATTTGGTTGGCCAATTCGTCGATTTCACCACACAAAGACATCACCTGCTCATATATTTCGTAGAGTTCAGCATCATTTACTAACGCGGTCGCTAAAGGAACAGGCCCCATATTTTCATTGAGTTTAATATCACTGATACCTTCCTGAGCTAGCAGATAATTACTGGTTTGAATAATCCGCACATAATCAGAATATTCTCCGCTTACTTGGACATTGTTATGCTCAGCGCAACAGGCAACCACTTCCCCAGGCAACTGCCAACGCTCCAACAACCATGAACCGATTTGATCATGACCCAACTCAATTATTTGCTTTGCCTGGCCCATGCCAATGACTTGTTTTTCCAATTCATGCAAAGAACAGTCTGCATGTTGCGCCACCAGTTTATTGAGCATTTTAAATTCTGGAGGGAATAAATGACCTATTAAGAGTACACCAATGTTGTGGAGCAACCCGCATAAATAAGCCTTGTCAGGATTGATATCTAAACGACCCGCTAATTTTTTAGCGATGGTTTGCGATAAAATGGCGTTATATAAGGAATGCCGCCAAAAGTTTCTCAGGCCCAGCGGGCCGTCTTTAGGAATGGAAAATGCCTGACTGGAGGCAATACCCAACGCCAAATTACACACCAAATCGAACCCTAGCACTCTAGTTACCGCACTTTGAACCGAGTCGATCTTGCCCTGATATCCGTAATACGGTGAGCACGCATATCTAATAACTTGCGAAGTCACACTGGGATCTAACTCGATCACAGAAGAAAGCTGCTTAGCATTAACATCCGGATCGTTCACCATTTCGATAATCTTATAGGCCATTGCCGGCATCGGTGGCAATCGATAAAGTTTTTCCAATTGTTGCTTGATAGCCGCAGAATCCAACTCTTGGCTATTACTTTCACTTTCAACACTGCAATAATTAGAAATAATTGCCTTGGATACACTTCCCATCAAATAACCATAATCATCACCGGAAACGCTCACCAAGCTACAGTGGGTACCTGCTCTGAAATATACACGATCTTTGCCCAGCAACTCTCGATCAACGATACAAGGCAATCCATAGGGCTGAGGTAATGGTGGGTAGGCACCGGGTTCGACATCTTTAAACCAAACCGATAATTCGCACTCCGTGGCTTCCGAAAAATCACGACGCAACATGCCATTTAAACGGTCATAATCAAGCTCATGGCTAAGTGGATAAACCACCATTAGATAACTGTTTTTTTCGCTTCGGATTACCTTAGCAACAGCAATCTGACTTGAGTCTATTGCCAACTCTTCTGACACCACACTCAAGCAGGGATTTTTGAGATGAGGATGGGTATGGAAACTAATGCCCGTTTGTTCCAAATATCGTTTTGAAGAAGTTGCTAACGCCATCGCTGTTGTACCTCAGAAGATAATCGAGACCATCTTAAAAAATACTAGCGAGCTTTTGTGGAAATTGCCCCTAATCCTATTTGATTAGGAGCACTAAGAGTAAAAACTGTGAACCGCCACGCTGCAGTTAGAACAGTATCTAAGAAGCGTTTAGCTTATTAGAGGAAAATGAACTATGGCACTTGCTGATTGATCAAAACCTGTAGTGTTTGCTGGTTGTTTTTAGTGGATACATTGCGCAACTCACCAAACCATTCACCAGAAGATTTCATGGCTTTGCCTGCCTGACTTAGTCTTGCGGTAATCTTTACTGCTTCAAACTGAGAAAGTTTCATCGCCGCCATCATCGCATCAGCATCCGACAAGGTCACTTGCAAAGGAAAAGCAGTCGGCAGGCTGATCTTTTTAACCGCGAGCGGCATAGGTGGCCCTTGTTCCGCTTGGGCATACACCATTAAGAATCCACTTTTGGACATGCTTGTCGCATTGTCTTCAAGATCAACCTGAATGGTTAGCTGTTGCTGTGGCTTGGTGGCTGCAGGGTATTTCGGTGTCGATGCACTTTCAATTTGCGCGGACTCAGCCCCGCCAGATGCCGCGAGCTTTGCCTTCGCTTGCGCGATACTCTTTCTTAATATAGTCTCCGCTTTTCCATGACCAGCTTGACCACGTCCAAGTTCTAGCAAGCGCTGCCAGCCATCGATGGCAATTTGGTAATCTCCCGCTTGATAAGAAGCCATCGCGATCATCATGATTGCCGAAGGTAAATCCGGATGTTGCTGCAGTAATTTATTTAATATCTTTCGGCTTTCTATATCCAATAAGCCCTGATTCTGATTGATCAGTACCTGCGTGTAGGATAATGCATACTCGGTATCATCGGGCTCCAAGTAATAGGCGCGACGCAACGCTTTAGCACCGCTTTCTTGCAAGCGTGCTTGCTCAGCATGATCACCTACTTGAAGCTGTAAATAGGTATTACCCAACACATACCAAAGCTGTGCTATATCCTTTTCTGACTGGGCACGGCGCTGCAATCCGTAGACAAAATCAGACATAGGGATATTTTTCAGTTCTTCTGGATTTAACTGCCCGGAAACCATCTTATCAATCAAGGGATCCACCTTAGATTGAACTTCAAACCAATCTGGAATCGTTTGCTTGTAACCGCTTGTCTTGTAGATGACCAAAGATAAAATCGGCACTACCAGCACTAGCATAATCATCATAAGGCGCCCTTGCCCTTCGCCAGAGCCACCCTGCTCCGTGCCGGACATATCCCTTAAAAAGTTTCGCTCTAGCTCTACCTTTAAGGCTTCAAAATCTTCTTCATCGATACGATCAGCAGCTTTATCAGCCTCCAATTCGGACATACGCTGATTAAATATTTTTACATTGAGAGCCTGGCGAGATTCATCTACGGTAGGCTTCGACTTAATGGCCGGAAGCACCACACACCAAGCAGCAATCACGCCCAGTAAAATTAATACGATCCAAAACAACATAATCGATTTTCCAGAAAACTAATTTGGTGAATTCTGATCTTTGTCAGATTCATACTGTTTCAATAGGGCTTGCACCTTTTGTTGCTCTTCTTGCGAAAGCGCTTTTGGTGCACGCTGCTCTTTTTTAGCGTTATTAGCACGAATAAAAATCAATAGCCCAATAATGGCGACCACCAGAAATACTACTGGCCCAAACCAAAGCAGAAAGGTGGATTTTCTAACAGGTGGCCTATAAGTGACAAAATCCCCGTAACGATCAACCATATGATCAGTGATTTCTTGCTTAGTTTTGCCTTCCTTTACCAGCTTGTAAACACGATCCTTGATGAGTTTCGCAACCCCTGCATCAGAATCTGCAATGTTCTGATTTTGACATTTGGGACAGCGTAATTCTTGCGCTAGCTCGTCGAATTGCTCGCGCTTATCCTCATCTTCAAATTCATAAACAAGTATTGTGGCGGACAAATTCACACAGAAAAAACAAGAAGCAACAAGCACTAGTAGTCGTGTCATTGGGTAGCTCCTGATTGCGATTTAGTTGGATCGAAGCCACCCACATCTAGCCATACAGGCCAAAGCACATCTCGCCACGCCTTCTCGTCCACAATGCCAACATGGTGGCAGCGAACAATACCTTCAGCATCAATTAAGAAGGTTTCTGGAGCGCCGGTAATACCCATATCCAAGCCCAACTCGCCTTCTTCATCAAATACATTTAAAGCGTATGGATTACCATGCAGTTTTAGGTAAGCTTGAGCAGCTTGGCGCTCATCGGTGTGATCGATGCCATAGATAGTAATACCTGCTTTGGCCAACTGATTTAAAACCGGATGCTCAATTCGGCACGACGGACACCACGTTGCCCACAAATTAATAAGAGCGGGCCCTTTAAAATCTGCTTGCGTAATTATTTGGGAAGGATCATCCACCGACGTCAATTCAAACGGAGGAACAGCATTGTGTAACTGCATTGACGGTAGCTCTTTTGGATCATGCTCTAAGCCCGTCGCCAGAAAGTACGCCATTACCACAAATAAAATCAGAGGAACGGAAAATAAAATAAAGCGAGCTTTCACAACTAATCTCCACTAGCCACAGCAGTATTTCCTGACATCAAGCGCTGCTTTATCTTCATGCGATAGCGACGATCACACATAGCCACTACGCCACCTAAGGACATGACCAAAGAACCTAGCCAAACCCAACGCATAAACGGCTTATAATATATACGCACGGCCCAGCTGCCATCGCCAATGGGCTCTCCTAGGGCAACATATAAATCTTTAAATAAACCTGGGTAAATAGCCGCTTCGGTCATCACATTACGTTGCACGAAATAAATTCTCTTTTCTGGATATAATCTGGTAACCGATTTGCCATCCAGAATAACTTCGACATCACCTTGGGTAGCGTTATAGTTGGGCCCTTGTATCTCTTTGACACCGTTAAACACAAAATCATAGCCGCCTATATTAACGGATTCGCCGGAGTTCAATCGTACATCTCGCTCAACGTCATAATTTGCAACCAACGCCACACCTAAAACGGTCATTGCCACACCTAAATGGGCCAGGAGCATGCCACGATAACTCAATGAAAGCCGCTGAAAACCAGCCCACAAACCTGCCTTGGCGTTGCTCATTTTGTTGTACATATCCCACATGGAGAACAACACAAGCCAAAAGACCGAAGTCACTGCTACAGCAACGACCCACCTAAATTCCCATCCGCTCAATACTAAAAACAACGCGCTAAGCACAACACTGGCTATGCCGATAATGACACTAGGTTTAGCTAATTGAGCGACACGAAATTTCTTCCAGTTCATTAACGGGCCAATCCCCATTAAAAACAGCATTGCAATAGAAGCGGGAACGAAATACATATTAAAGTAAGGTGCCCCAATAGAGACTTTGCCCAAATCAAAAACATCCATCACAATGGGAAATAAGGTTCCGGTGAGCACAACACCAGTGGCAAATATCAGCAATAAATTATTACCAAGCAGGGACACTTCGCGGGATACTAATTGGTAATTACTTTCACGCTTCAACACCTGAGCTCGAAACGCAAATATCATCAAGGAACTACCCACCACGATGCTTAGAAGTGCAAGAATGAAATAACCTCTTGAGGGATCGCTGGCAAATGCATGTACGGATGTGAGCACGCCGGAACGCACAAGGAAGGTACCCAGCAAACTTAATGAAAAGGCTAAAATTGCTAGCAACACTGTCCAAGCTTTAAATACACCACGTTTCTCAGTCACAGCTAAAGAATGCATTAAAGCGGTACCAGCCAACCATGGCATTAAAGATGCGTTCTCAACTGGATCCCAGAACCACCAGCCGCCCCAACCAAGTTCGTAATAAGCCCACCAACTTCCCAAAGCAATACCCACTGTTAGAAAGCACCAGGCGATGGTTGTCCAAGGACGCGACCAACGAGCCCATGCAGAATCTAATTGGCCAGATAGCAAACCTGCCACAGCAAACGCAAATGCAACCGAAAAACCGACATATCCCATATACAACATGGGGGGATGCACGATTAATCCAAAATCTTGTAACAAAGGATTTAAGTCATTGCCGTCCACAGGGAAATGCGGAAGATAACGTTCAAAGGGATTAGAAGTAAGAATTAAAAACGCGTAAAAGCCAGTAGCAATTAGGCCCATAATACCCAGCACCCTAGCAATCATGGTAATAGGTAATGCCTGGCTATATCGGGCTACCGCAGCCGTCCACGCGCCTAAAACCCATGCCCAAAGCAGCAAAGAGCCTTCATGACCTCCCCAAACAGCGGATAGCTTGTAATAAATTGGCAGGTAGGAATTAGAATGATTCGCCACGTATTTAACTGTGAAATCGTTGGTGGCAAAGCTGTAGGAAAGCGCGAAAAAAGAAATCGTTAAAAACAAAAACTGCGTATAGGCTGCTGGCCTTGCAATGGACATCAAGCGAAAACTGCGCTGCTGCGCACCAACTAAAGGCACGACGGCTTGCACCATCGCGACAACCCAAGCAATGATTACGGCAAAATGGCCTATTTCGGGTATCAAGGGCATTACTCCCAGGTTAGATGACGTTATGCAGAAGCCGGCTACTTTACCACACCTAAGCCCGTAAGCCGAAAACCCTAAAACAAGTGTTTAGGCTTGACCCAATAGTTTTGTGGTTCCAGTTGCTTTTTGTTGCAAATTGGCGGTTTATGGAGTCGATTCTGACGGCATAAACCGCTAACATTGTCCCCTCAATAAACCTTACAAAAAACAATAATAACGATGGTATGTGAAGGCCGATTTTTGAGTTCATAAGAAACTAATGGCATTCACTTAACATTTGTAACTATTAGGGTGACAAAGCTTTCAATTTTCTTACCAACCAAGGTGATAAAATTGGGAAAAGATCTTATAAAAGAGCAGTTAATATCCCATGATTGAAAAAAGCGCGTTTAACCGAGAAGAACTCCTGGAATGTGGGCACGGGAACCTGTTTGGTCCAGGAAATGCACGCCTACCACTACCTAACATGCTGATGATCGACCGCATTACCAATATTAGCAACGAAGGTGGCTTGTACGAAAAAGGCGAAATCATCGCCGAACTCGATATTACCCCCGATTTATGGTTTTTCGATTGCCATTTCGAATCAGATCCCGTTATGCCAGGCTGCTTAGGCCTAGATGCTATGTGGCAATTAGTTGGCTTTTACCTAGGCTGGCGCGGCAATAAAGGTCGCGGTCGAGCGTTAGGTTCTGGGGAAGTAAAATTCACCGGACAAATTCTACCAACAGCGAAGAAAGTCACTTACAACATCAGCTTAAAGCGTGTTATCGAGCGTAAGCTGGTGATGGGAATTGCTGACGGATCTGTATCGGTGGACGGCCGAGAGATTTATACCGCAAAAGATCTACGTGTAGGTCTGTTTACGTCGACGGATAGTTTTTAACATTAACTTGCAAAGGGTATGACCATGAGACGAGTCGTGGTGACAGGCCTAGGTGTTGTGTCTTGCTTAGGTAACGATAAGGAATCCGTGTTAACTTCTCTTAAAGAAGGTCAATCGGGTATTCGCTTCAACGAATCCTACCAAGAGATGGGATTTCGCAGCCAAGTATCTGGCAGCATTTCTATCGATAAATCAGAGTTTATTGAACGTAAGCCGGCACGCTTTATGGGCGATGCAGCTGCTTTCGCTTATATCTCAATGAAACAAGCCATCGAAGATGCCGGCTTAGAAGAAAGCGATGTATCCAATATTCGCAGTGGTATTGTGGCAGGATCAGGCGGCGGTAGCTCAGCCAACCAAGTAGAAGCTGCAGACATATTAAGAGCCCGCGGCGTTAAAAAAGTCGGTCCTTACATGGTTCCAAGAACCATGACCAGCACGGTATCCGCTTGTTTAGCGACCCCCTTTAAAATTAAAGGTGTTAACTACTCAATCACCTCTGCTTGTGCAACCAGTGCACACTGCATTGGCCACGGTGCTGAGCTAATTCAAATGGGTAAACAAGACATTGTATTTGCTGGCGGCGGCGAAGAAGAGCATTGGTCCTTATCCATGTTATTCGATGCCATGGGCGCGCTTTCAAGCAAATATAATGACGCACCTGAAACAGCTTCTCGTGCTTTCGACGCAACTCGCGATGGCTTTGTTATTGCCGGCGGCGGTGGCATGGTGGTTCTCGAAGAACTTGAGCATGCACTTGCACGTGGCGCTAAAATTTATGGCGAGCTAGTTGGTTATGGTGCCACATCCGACGGCCACGATATGGTTGCCCCCTCCGGTGAAGGTGCTAAACGCTGCATGGAAATGGCCATGTCCACGGTTAACGGCTCGATCGATTATATTAATGCCCATGGTACCAGCACACCCGTTGGTGATGTTGCTGAAGTTGGCGCGGTCAAAGAAGTGTTTGGCGCTGATATGCCTGCGATCACTTCCACAAAATCATTAACAGGCCACTCACTCGGCGCTGCCGGTGTTCAAGAAGCGATTTATAGTTTGTTGATGCTAGAAAATGATTTTATTTGCGCGTCTGCAAACGTCACTGAATTAGATGAGAAGATTAAAGACGCCAACATTGTGACTAAGCGTGTTGATAACGCTGGGCTGCAAAGAGTGATGTCTAATAGCTTTGGTTTTGGTGGAACTAACGGGACATTGGTATTCGAGAAGTTTAGTAAATAGCTTTTTGACTTTTCTAGACTGAATAAAAAACGGAGCTTCTGCTCCGTTTTTTATTGCAATGTTTTTTGTAACTGACTACAAACTCAGCTAAAAAAAACGCCAGCATCAAGCTGGCGTTTTTCTTGGAATAAAGCTCAGATTAGAACTTGTGCTCCATACCAAAAGCAATAGTTGATTCTTCGTCAGTAGTGCCATCAGTGTCATCTTCAAGGTTAACATAGTGAGTAAACACCTTAGTTTGTTTGCTCAACTTATGCTCATAACCAAGGGCAATTTGAGTAGTCTCTTGTTCAATCTCGTCGATTTCAGACATACCGTACTGAAGCTTCACTTTACCATCGCTACCAACTTTCATAGAACCACTCAAAATAAGAGCGTCCTGCTCTGCATCACCGTCATCAGAATCAGACGGCTCAGCAGTTTGATAAATGATACCAGCTTGGAACATATCAATGTTTGCTTGAGCGACAAGGCGCATAATGTCAGTTTTACCTTCAAAGCCACCGAACTTCGAAGTTACTTCTGAATCCATAGCCAATGCTACATAAATACCATCTTGATCGTATGCCACGGAAGCGGAGATTCCATCAGCTAAACCGTCATCACAGTCATCACCTTTTGACTCATCACACTCTCCCTCACCTGGCATAACTGCCAACTTAGCTTTGAAGCCACCCATATCAGGAGTAGTGTACTGGATATTGTTGCTAGTTCTGTTTTCACCAGCTAGTACGTTTTTGATATCGCCAAGCTCATAATCGTTAAATAAATCAACTTTCTTTTGAGAGGTTTTAACCGGAGTATCAAATTTACCTACGATTACCTCACCGAAACCACCTTTGAAACCGCCATAAATGTTACGCTGTTTGAATACATCGTCACCAGCATCTACGTCGATTTGGTACTCAGCTTTATAGATCGCAGAAAGGTTATCAGAGATCTTCTCTTTACCCTTAACACCCAAACGAGAAGCGTTACTGTTCACTTCCCACTGGTCATAA
>JAKSAW010000467.1 GCA_022361455.1 Pseudomonadales bacterium
ATCCCGGCAACTGCTTCTCACTGGTTCGCGTGCGCCGCGAGGATTGCGAAGTCGACGTCGCCTCCAACCTCAAGGTCAGTCCCAGCGACGAGCTGCTGACAACGCTCGAGCAGCTCACGGGTCCGGGCGCCGTCACCGTAACCTCCCTGGCCGATTGAACCGGACTCCGCAACGAGAGAAAGCGGCGCTGGTGTGGGCCGGACAGTCGCGCGCCGCCGCCGAAGCCTCACTCGAAGAGCTCGCGATGCTCGCCGACACCGCCGGCCTCGACGTCGTCGACCGGCTCACCCAGGTCGTCAAGCGACCGTCGCCGGCCACGATGATCGGCAGCGGCAAGGTCGAAGACCTCAAGGTCCTCGTTCAGGAGAGCTGTGCCGAGGTCGTCATCTTCGACGACCCCCTCAGCCCCGCACAGCGACGCAATCTCGAGCGCGCCGTCGACGTGAAGGTGCTCGACCGCAGCCAGCTCATCCTCGATATCTTCGCGCTGCGTGCGGCCACTCGCGCGGGCAAGCTGCAGGTGGAGCTGGCGCAGCTCGAATACTTGTTGCCCAGACTGACGCGGCACTGGACCCATCTCTCGCGCATTCGTGGCGGGGTCGGAACCAGAGGTCCTGGTGAGACCCAGCTCGAGGTCGACCGGCGCTTGGTGCGCGACCGCATATCTCGGCTGAAGAAAAAGCTCGCGACGATCGACCGGACCCGTCGGCTCAACCGCCGCGAGCGTGAGGCGATCCCTTACCCTACGGTCGCCTTGGTAGGCTACACCAACGCCGGCAAGTCCTCGCTGATGAACCGTTTGACCGAAGCGGGGCTCTACGTGGCCGACCAGCTGTTCGCAACCCTCGACTCGACCGTGCGCGCTCTCGATCTGCCCGAGGGCACGCGGGCGATGCTCGTCGATACCGTCGGGTTCGTCGCCAAGCTTCCCCACGAGCTGATCGAAGCATTCAAGGGAACCCTCGAGCACGTCGTCGAAGCCGATCTGATCCTCCACGTGGTCGACGCCGGCCATCCCGCTCCCGAGGAACGGCAGGTCGCCGTCGAAGCGATCCTCTCCGAGCTCGGCGCGGCCGATCAGGC
>JAKSAW010000748.1 GCA_022361455.1 Pseudomonadales bacterium
ATACAATTAGAGCATTACTTCTTGGAGCGCAATATAGCATTAGCACTACTGCCAGAAACATGGTCATGCGGATCGAGACAAGGGCTGCGGTTGGGACAATCGCGACTCATGGGGCTGATGACACAGCGGGCAGCGTGGCAGCCAGTTGGACAGAAACAGAGCGATGGCGAGGCGGGCTGTGATGAAAGAATCGGCGAAGTGTCGCTCAGGCCGCGAAGCGGACCGTACGGTTGCTACGGGTTGCTGCGGCCGAGGGGGGAAAAGCGCGGACGCGCTCGGCGACAACGAAGGCGTAGCAACACATCACGACTGAAACGTGGTGGTGCCAACCGGGCAGGGATCGCCCTTCGAAGTGGTCAAGGCCGAGTTCGCCTTTCATGTCTTCGTACATCCGTTCGATGCGCCAGCGTTCCTTGACGAGCCTGACAATCTGCTTATGGCTCATGCGTCGCGGTAGCGTGGTCAGAAGGAACTTCGTGGGCTTGTCTTCGTCATCAGGCCACTCGGCAACCAACCACAAGGGCTCGCTGTCCGCTGTATCGAGCCCAGCGCTAGGTTTGGTCTTCACACGGACGAAGCAGAAGCGCGAGCTGAGTTTGCTTTTCGAGCCGTGGCGCCAGGTCATCCGCCGAAACGCTTTGCGCCCAAGTTTGCTCGTCAGCTCTAGCACGCTGGCCGGCTTTGCTCGTTCACGGTCCAGCCGATCCAGCTTCACCACGCACAGCGTGGACTGGATGGCCACGCCGAAGTCGAAGCCCAACAATCGGATGGTGTTGCGAAACTCTGCGCTGCTGCCGTACGCGGAGTCGGCTAAGATAATGTTACCGGGAAGCTCCGCCCTGGCAGCACGCTCGATCATCTCCAAGGCCAAGTCGGTCTTCGTCTTGAACGTCACCGTATCGGGGATCTTCGCCTCTGCTCGCCGTGCTGGGTCTTCGGTCCAGCTGTGGGGCAGATACAGCTCAAAATCCACGGGAATCTGTTCAGAGCTCGTGGCCACAGCCAAACTGACCCCGACCTGGCAGTTGGTGACCTTGCCGGCTGAGCCGGTGTACTGGCGCTGCACGCCAACTGAGTGGCTGCCCTGCTTGAGGAAGCCCGTGTCGTCTATGATCCAGGTTGTCGCCTCCTCACGCTGCTGGACAGCCTCGAGCGCGTACCGCGCTGCCTCGAGCCGGACAGCCCTGTCGTCCCACTGACTCCTACCGAGGAAGTAAAGCAGCTTGCTGTGCACGTTATTCGTCTGCCCGGGGTCCCCGCAGGCGCGCGCTGCGATGGGCTCCACGCTCTTGCGTTCCCCGTCGCCCAGGATGCCATAGGCGTACATGGCAAACGACTCGCGTTTGCGCTTGTCCTTCAGGTGGGTGTCGATACGACCGAAGAATTCCTGCAGCCGTGCTGCAACCGCGACTTCGTGGACTTTTTGAGCCATACGTCGCCCATCTCACAAAATTCGCTCGATGGAAAAGTTTCTGGCAGTAGTGCTAACCGGGCAGCTTTCACGATGTTTGGCTACGGTCGCGAAGACTTTGAGCGGGGGTTGCACTACCTAGAGGTCATCGTGCCGGAGGCGCGTGAACGCGCCAAGAAGCTGTTCAGGCACATCCTCAAAGGCAGCGAATTTGG
>JAKSAW010000641.1 GCA_022361455.1 Pseudomonadales bacterium
GCGTCGCGGCGCGCGTCGACGTCATGGTTGTACGGCTCGAGCACGGCACGAAGCAGGTTCGCGCGATCGCCGAAGTGATACTGCAAGGCACTGACGTTGCCCTGCCCCGCTGCACGGCCGATCTCGCGCATCGAAACGTCGTCGATGCCGCGTTCTGCGAACAGAGCGCGCGCGGTCTCGACGAGCTTCGCTCGCGTGTCAGCTGGGTCGCTCGAGCGAGCGCGCGCGCCGGCCGCTCCCGCGGCGCCCGCAGCTGAGCGCGAACGCCCCAACGACGATCGCGCTCGCGATGCGCTCGAGCTGGCCACTAGAGGTTGCCGACCTCCCGATCGATCATCTCGGCCACGCGCTCGCGTGCGGCCTCGCGCCGCGTGGGCAGATGCTGGCTCGGCCAGCGAGGATCGCCTCCCTCGTAGTCACGCAACAGCTGCCGGGCGAGCGTCAGCTTGTGGACTTCGGTCGGACCGTCGGCCAACGCGAGCGTGCTCGCCGCCATCATCATGCGCGAGAACGGCATCTCGTTGGACACCCCGAGCGCACCGTGAAGCAGCATCGCTCGCTGGACGACGTCGTGGTAGACCTTCGGCATCGCGACCTTCACGGCCGAGATGTCCTTGCGCACGCGCTTGTAGTCCTTGTACTTGTCGATCAGCCACGCCGTGCGCAGCACGAGCAGACGGAACTGCTCGATCTCGATCCAGCTGTCGGCGATCTGCTCCTGGACGACACCGAGCCGGGCCAACTTGCCGTCCCGAGTCTCACGGGAGAGCGCTCTCTCGCACATCATGTCGAAGGCGCGCTCGAGCTGGGCGATCGTGCGCATGGCGTGATGGATGCGGCCGCCACCGAGCCGTGTCTGCGCGATGACGAAGGCCGAGCCGGGCTCCCCCAGCACGTGGTCCGCAGGCACGCGCACATTGTCATAGTGCATGTAGCCGTGGGAGGCGTGCTCTTCGGACTCAGTCCCCGTGCCAACGTTGCGCAGGATCTTCACACCGGGCGTCTCGGCCGGAACGATCAGCATCGACATGCCCTCGTA
>JAKSAW010000337.1 GCA_022361455.1 Pseudomonadales bacterium
CACACCACCCCCGATCTCGCAGCCATAAAGATTAACTGGCTGGACAATCGTGACCTGCTCACCAAAGACCACATCATCTCTAATAGAGATTTCTTTCATATTAGGGCTAATCATTCTCATGACCCAATCGACAATATTCCGGCTTGAACCTCAAAAACACCTCTTTTTTGGTTTCAATCGACTCATAAATAGCATTAATTAGCTCCAAGCTTTTTCGCCCCTGGAAACCATCCACCAATTGTTTTTTGTTGTTTAAAACGGAATCCACAACGTGCTCGTAATAAGCCTGATGACCGAATCCATATACATTGGGAGGGTTGACCGAATATTTCTCCATCACATCAGAATCGCCTTCCTGTGATTCACTAAAGTTCCATACCTTCATGTTATTTACTGCGAACCCTCCTATTTCAACAGTGCCGGTTTCCCCCAAAATAGACAAGGAGCCTTCAAGATCCTTTGGCCTGGCTGCGGTTGTTGCTTCAATTACGCCAAGTGCTCCATTTTTAAATCGCACGCTCACTACCGCCGTATCTTCAGCTTCGATATCTACTAATGCAGTAGTACTCATTGCATAGACACTTTCAATATCCCCCATCATCCACTCTAACAAATCCACATGATGACTGGCTTGATTGGTTAGCACTCCACCATCAAGAGCCCAGGTACCTCTCCAAGAGTCTTGATCATAGTATGCCTGCGGACGACACCAACGAACACGAACCGTGCCCAAAACCAATTTACCAAAGCGACCGGCATCTAACGCCTGCCTAGCTTTAACGACCGGCACGTTGAAACGGTTTTGTTTTACAACAAAGAGCTTAACTCCCGCAGCATCACAAGCCTTGATCATTGCATCAGCATCATCAAGGGTTAGAGCCATTGGCTTCTCCACAACGATGTGTTTCTTATACTTTGAAATTTCGACAGCATGTTTTGCATGATAGCCACTCTCTGTTAGGATAGACACAACGTCAATATCGACTTTTTCTAACATTTCATGCATATCGGTAAAGTAAGGAACATCAAAACTCTCTCCAATTTTCCTGGCCTTATCCTCAACAACATCACAAACAGCAACCAACTGAGCATCCTTAATCTGGTTATAACCGAGTAACTCAGAATGCCGTTTGGCAATTCGACCACAGCCTAATAATGCAAATTTCAACATAATCTAACTTTCCTTTTCTTTATTATATTCGCTAGCCAAAGGCTCAAGTTGCTGTACTAAGGAATCTAAGCCACTTCAGAGATCCGCATTCATTCCCTACATTATCTTCCTCGAAACAAAATCCTTCACATCATCCGCTTACTGAGATCAAAAAAAGTTAGCGGCATCTAGCTCATGTTCACTTCTTGCTGCCACGAAGCAATCAAAGTAAAAGTGACGACTACGGCCTATAATTTCTTGCTATCACAAAAATGATTGAAATAACGCTTGCCAGAGCAACATGCATAATCAACATCAGAGCTCGCTTGGGTTTAGATTTTTTCTCTGCAATTTTGGGCTGACTCAATACCTTAAAAACATATTCTTCTGATACCTCTGCCAACATTAGCTTCTTAGTTTGCTCTTCAATCAACTCGTAGAATATTGAATGCATCTCAGCGATATTCGTTTTTCCAATCTGTGCTTTTAAATACTTGATGCTTTTAATAGCCTCTTCCTTGTCTAATGCTTGCATGTGCCGATTGATACTAACAACTAAGAGTTCCACCATTTTTTTTGCAACATGAGGTGAATAATGTTCAACGCTAATAGAAACTAAACCACTGCTGTCATCAACAGAAACCTGAATTTTATCGGCTAATGTCTCGAACAGATCCCAGCTTGTGGGTTCGAGGGACTCCCCAGAATCCAGCTCAACCCACGAAGCTTGTTCAACATCATACAAACTTTTATCGATAACCAACTCATTTTTTGATTCATCCCAACCAATAACTCCATAAACTTCGACCTGCAGCTTATTTCGTTCTATGAAACTTTCCAGAAACCCCCAGGTTTTCATCAACTCCAGGGCAATGAGTGACTTATTTTCCGAACCCTGCATCTGAACCCCTATTAAGGGAGCAATACCGCCCAACTGGCTTGCAAGCCTAGATAATGACCCTGAACTAGATTGAGATGTGGGCATCAAAATG
>JAKSAW010000844.1 GCA_022361455.1 Pseudomonadales bacterium
GCGACGCGCAGTCGCTGGCGCGTCGTGGTTGTGGGGCGTTATTCTTGTCCAGCCTTCCTGCATCAGCATCCCGGCGCCGGTCCGCGTCTTGGCCTGCGCCGTTGCCCATCATTTCGAAATGCGCACCGCCGCTTCTTGCGAGGAGGGGCGAAGAAGTCGGGTCGCCATTCTGGGTCCATAGGGCCGTTGGCGTGTGCGCCAACGGCCACTGCTGTGGCCGGTGGCCTGTTCTTTCGAAGAGCAGGGCAGGTTCGACCCCTGCCCACAGCGCGATTCGAAATGCGGCCCCGCCCCCGCCATTTCTGGCAAGGAGCGGCGCACAGGCAAGGCGCCGTTGTTGGACCATGGGGCCGTTGACGCGCACGCCAACGGCCAACGCTGTGGCCCGGCGGCCTATTCTTTCGAAAAGCAGGGCGGGTTCGATCCCCGCCCACAGCGCGATTTGAAATGCGGCCCGCCCCCGCCATTTCTGGCGAGGAGCGGCGCACAGGTAAGGCGCCGTTGTTGGACCATTGGGCCGTTGGCGCGCACGCCAACGGCCACTGCTGTGGCCCGGCGGCCTGTTCTTTCGAAGAGCAGGGCGGGTTCGACCCCCGCCCACAGCGCGATTTGAAATGCGCCCCCGTCCCCGCCCCCGCCATTTCTGGCGAGGAGCGGCGCACAGGTAAGGCGCTGTTGTTGGACCATGGGGCCGTTGGCGTGCACGCCAACGGCCAGTGGTGTGGCCCGGCGGCCTGTTCTTTCGAAGAACAGGGCTGGTTCGACACCCCCCCGCCCCGGTGATCTGCGCATGGCCAGCCATCCCTACGGGTGGAGCCAGGAATGCGCAGATCGTTGGCCGGCGCTTGTTCCCGTGTAGCACTAGGGAAAGGCCAAGGCCAAGGCCAAGGCCATCGTGCATCACCTCGCGTCAGGCGTGCGGGGACGGCGCCGCCGTTCACGCTGTGGCGGGGTGCAGATCGCGAGACGCGGCGCTGCGCTATGCATCCACGACGCGCGTCGCCACGACGCGCCACGACGCACCCGCGACGCGCGTCGCCACGACTCTCCACGACTAGTCGGGGAAGTGTTTCAAATCGCATAGTGGGTGCGTCGTGGGTGCGTCGTGGGTGCGTCGTGCACCACGATGCGCCACGACGCACCCGTGACGCGCGTCGCCACGACTCTCCACGACTAGTCGGGGAAGTGTTTCAAATCGCATA
>JAKSAW010000738.1 GCA_022361455.1 Pseudomonadales bacterium
CGGCCCGGTGACGGTGGTATGCCGTAAAGGACCCGCTGTGTCCTGGAAAACGGGCAGACAGTGAATGTCGGTTAACTACCTTTGAACTGCTCAGTACTAGGGGCCAGTACGCGCCGTACTGGCAGCATTGCCGGTTGCGAAGTGCAGGTTCGGCAGCGGACGGGAGCGCGTACGCGCAAGAGCGGCGAACGAAGCAGCCACGCCGTCTGGAGCACGGGGGAAAGCGCAGCCGTCGCTGTCCTGAGTGGTTGCCCGGCTAAGCTCCGTCGCGGCCCAGGAGGGGCTACGGCGCCTCTCCATCGAGATCGCTGCAGCGGCGGACAGCGTCTCGGTGGTCACCGTCCGCTATGCATTGGCGGAAAGCGGCCTGAGAAGGAGCGGAGGGGGCGCAAGCGGCGGCGGAATCAGAGCGGAGCAATGGCGACGGGCTGCGGCGAGGCGGCGGTTGCGGCGTGGGCGGGTCGAATCTGCGCGTGTCCGACCATCTCCAGCGGCGGAGGCGTTGAGATTTGACGAGCACGGGAGAGTGGCCGTGGCGGACGACGAGAGTGTGCGGGCGCCGACGGCAGGGGCGCGGATGGGCGGCGCGGGAGCGACGACGCGACGACATGGCTTGGTCAAAAGGCGGTCAGCGCAATGGGACGAGAGGAGAGTGGGCGGCCGGGTAGGCGCGCACGTCTCCGGCGGAGGTCGCGTCGCAGAAGGCACTCGTGCTGGAGCCAAGCGGAGATTGGAGGAGCGACTGCGGCGCAACGGCGGGGGGGGGGCCGGTGACAGGACGCCGCGGTGATTGAGGCGTATGGTTGACCAACCCGCGGGCCCTTACAGAATGGTTTGGATGGGGGGGCGCACAGGTTCCGCAAGGTGTCCTGTACGGCAGTCACCGGTCGGGGCACCGGATGGAGCGGGGCGGGCGACCCTATAGATGAGCACTCGGCGAGGTGGCGGATCACGGTGGTGGACGGGGACCACGTCATGCGGGGCATAGTGTGTTGCTGCGGATATAGAACGCTGGGGACGTGCACTGCTCATAAGATCCCGTTCTGTTGCACCTCGAGTGCGCGTGTGCAACCTGTGCCGAGTGCCTCTCGTGTTTGTGTCGCCTTCGTCTCGCTCTCCTTCCGTGCCGTCGGCACTTCGTCGCGCTTGCGCGCGTGCCTTCGCCGCATTGTGCCCGGTACCCAGAAATGATGTC
>JAKSAW010000395.1 GCA_022361455.1 Pseudomonadales bacterium
GAGCGTTATGCGTGGAATCATTGACTCATCTCCTAATTCACTTGATTAGCGACTAACCAAGCTAATGTTAATTGTGATTGTAAGTCAGAAGTGAATATAATTCACTAATATGAGTTGCTTCGCAATATGAATAAGCGTCATTTTTTGTAAAGAGACGAAACCTGAGAGCAACACTTCACATTTGGGCAGCTATTTTGTGCCCACAAAACAATAAGAATGTCTTTAGAAAGCTTGAGGGTGAAGGGTGCGAGAATGAATAAATTTCAATTTTTTCAGAGGCTTAGGTTAAGTCTTGCTAGAGTGGCTTGTTTTAGAGTTTGGTTCTTGTTCATCGTCTTGATGCCGGCAAATACGTCAGCACAATTAATGCAAAACTTATCAATTGGCAGCCCTAAAGCTATTGCATTGGCTAATGCAGTCACCGCTACGGGTACGGGTATCGATTCTATTCATTACAATCCAGCGGCTCTTGCTCGCTACGATAAAAGGCGTTTGCATCTGAAAGGATTGATCGCACATTTCGAAATTGGCGCTGAATTTGGCGAGTATTTTGATGAGGCGGAAGAGCTTGCAGGGTTTATAGATTATGAATCTGATCCAGTTCCAGGGTCGTCCGGCGAAACCACTTGTCCGGCCATTATGATGCCCTTCGTAGGGCTTATAGAACCGCCATTCTTGGGGTTTCCTCTAGGGGGGATGAGTTACCGCCCCTCAGGTTCAAAGTTAACCTTCGCAACGGGTACCTATTCACCAGCTGGATTTGGCTATACCCGTGATCCAGATGATCCAGCGAGTTATAGCGGTCAAACGGTGGCGATGACGCGTTTGACCTATCTGGCACCTACTGTTGCTATGCAGCTAACAGATTCTCTTGCTCTAGGCGTTTCGATTGGCTTCTCTTGGCAAGGGCTAGGTTTGAATTTGCCTGCGCGAGCTCCCCATGTAGCCATTGCAGTTATCGAAGAAATTGGCAATAGAGCTTGTCCTAATGGAGCGACGGATGAAGGGGTATGTGAATCGTTGGGGGATCCGCTTGGCGTTTATGACTCTATTGGTACTTTAGAAACTGAAATGGAGGACGCGCTGTCACTAACGTTTAACGTTGGCTTGTTGTGGGATCCCAATCCGTGGCTAAGCATCGGCTTCGTTTATCAAAGTGAAGGCGTTGGTGAACTTGAGGGCGATTTTAAAATGTCCTATGAAGATTCATGGACTGAATATTGGTCCCGACAACCGGACTTGTTGACTTCACAATCATGGTTTCCACAAGGGGCAAGTGAAGAATCAGGTACAGCCACAACAGAATTAATCCAACCGCAACATGCTTCCCTCGGGCTTAGTGTTCAGTTGACGCCCTCTTGGCGAGTTAATGTGGATTTAAAATGGACGCAAACATCTGCTTGGGACGTAATGCACTTTAAGTTTGATCAGCCCATCGATTTATTACGATTAGCTGGATTGATTCAACCTGACGAAGTGCCGGACTCACAAAACTTAATTATGCCCAGGTACTACGAAGATACCACTAGTTGGGCTGTGGGTATGGAATATCAGTGGAGTGATCGACTCACGTTGCGCTGGGGAGTCGAAGATAGGCCGTCGGGGATACCGAAAGATAGGCAAGATGTGTTGTTTCCGGTGGCGGATAGTTACTTCTATGGAGCAGGTTTTGCCTATCAGCAGGATCGCGATACCTTGATCGAATTTGGTCTCGGTTATTTAAAGTCTGAAGCTGATGTGCCAGCAAACTCGTCCTATAACGCTAATTACACGGGCTATCAAGAAGGTGAGGCGTTCGATATGGGAACGGTGATTTATAACCCCTATGCGGGGATAGATTTTAAAACTTATGTAGAAGCCTATTTGTTTTCCATTTCCTACCAAACTTTATATTAGTCAATCTGAGCTGTTTAGGAGTTAACGATGTCATTAAATCCGTTGGAAAGAGAATCATTGCCTGAATATGAAACCGTATTCAAAGCGTCTGAAGAAGCGATGGGGTTTGTCCCCAATTCGTTGCTCACTATGGCTAGAGATCCTGAATTGTTTTTTGCTTTTGGACTGCTTTCTAAGCGTGTGATGAATGTAAAGGGGCTTGGTTCGCCAATTAGTCTAATGAAAATGATGATAAAGACTTTGCGGGGTTTAGTGCGGAATACTGAGCACGAGAGGATTGATGATGAGCTTAGACATCTAGTGTCTCTTGCCGTCAGTTATTCTGCTGGTTGTCGTTATTGTCAGGCCCACACAACTCAAACTGCTAGGGTGCATGGTATAGCGGAAGAAAAAATAGCTGCGCTCTTCAATTACGAATCCAGTGACTTGTATTCCGAGGCTGAAAAAGCGGCTTTAAGTTTGGCCTTTGCTGCCGGAGAGGTTCCTAATAGCGTAGACTTACAGCATTTTAGCCTCCTCAACGAATATTTTAACGAGATGCAAATTGTGGATTTGGTGTCCGTTGTATCCTTTTTTGGTTTTCTTAATCGCTGGAACGATACCATGGGAACTGCACTGGAAACCCCTGCGAAAAATACGGCTGAAGTAGTTTTGAAGCAGCGGTGGGAGATAGGTAAGCATAAGTGACCATATTTTAAAGATGCTTTTTATAAAGCTGAGTAAGATTCACTTTTGAATGGCCCTTGGGGATTGCTTCATATCTGATATACTGCCAAGTA
>JAKSAW010000227.1 GCA_022361455.1 Pseudomonadales bacterium
ACACGAGTACCAAGCTAAGAAGCTGTTTGCCGATTATGGGCTGCCAGTGTCTACAGGTTATGCAGTTTCTACAGCCAAAGAAGCGGTAGAAGCAGCGGATATGATCGGCGGTGACCGCTGGGTTGTTAAAGCCCAAGTACACGCTGGGGGACGTGGCAAGGCGGGTGGTGTAAAACTCGTTAGCTCTCACGATGAAATTACAGATTTTGCTAAGAGCATGCTTGGTACAAATCTAGTGACTTTCCAAACTGATGAAAAAGGTCAGCCAATCAACAAGATCTTGGTTGAATCTTGTACTGATATCGATCAAGAGCTTTACTTAAGTGCTGTACTAGATCGCGCTTCTCGCCGTGTGGTTTTCATGGCTTCCACCGAAGGTGGTGTTGAGATTGAGAAAGTTGCGGAAGAAACTCCTGAGAAAATCTTGAAAGCTGAAATCGATCCGCTTGTAGGCGCACAGCCATACCAAGCTCGTGACATCGGTTTCAAGCTAGGTCTTTCAAATGACCAAGTTAAACAGTTCACCAAGATCTTTTTAGGTCTTGCCAAGCTTTTCGTTGAGAAGGACTTAGCGCTTGTTGAAGTTAACCCGCTAGTAATTACTGGCGAAGGTAATCTTCACTGCTTGGACGCGAAAATCAATGTCGACGGTAGCGCAGTTATTCGTCACCCTGACATTGCAGATATGTATGATCCTTCTCAAGAAGATGAGCGTGAGCGCAGAGCTGCTGAATGGGATCTTAACTATGTTGCTCTTGAGGGTAACATCGGTTGCATGGTAAACGGTGCCGGCTTAGCAATGGCCACCATGGATCTTATTAAATTGAAAGGCGGCCAGCCTGCTAACTTCCTTGATGTAGGTGGTGGCGCAACTAAAGAGCGTGTTACTGAAGCGTTCAAAATCATCCTTTCTGACGACAGTGTAAAAGCGGTATTAGTGAACATCTTCGGTGGTATCGTTCGTTGTGACTTGATTGCCGATGGTGTTATCGGTGCCGTTGAAGAAGTGGGTGTAAAAGTACCTGTTGTTATCCGTCTTGAAGGTAACAACGCCGAATTAGGTGCTAAGAAACTACAAGATAGTGGTTTAAATATTATCGCAGCAGAAGGCTTTAACGATGCTGCAGAGAAAGTTGTTGCTGCAGTGGAGGCCTAATCAATGAGCGTTTTAATTAATTCAGAGACTAAAGTTATCTGCCAGGGTTTTACTGGCGCACAAGGTACTCTTCACAGCCAACAAGCCATCGAATATGGTACGAAAATGGTTGGTGGTGTTACTCCTGGCAAAGGTGGTTCCAAACATTTGGACCTTCCTGTGTTCAACACAGTTGCAGAAGCTAAAGCTGAAACGGGTGCTGATGCTTCGGTAATTTATGTACCAGCTCCTTTCTGTAAAGATTCAATCGTTGAAGCTGCGGATGCTGGAATTGAGTTGATCGTTTGTATTACTGAAGGCATTCCTGCTTTAGACATGTTGTTCGTGAAAGAATATGTCGAGCAAAAAGGTGTA